>CALVSM010000010.1 GCA_944359025.1 uncultured Bacilli bacterium | reverse complement strand
TTGAGAAAAGATTAGAAAATGACATTTTATAGTTTAATGAAAATAATTGTTAAAAAGGAATGATAATAAATGGATATTGAATTTAATAGTTTAGAAGAATTATATAATCGATTAAAACCGGCTTTAAATACCAAACAAAGAGAAATGGTAAGAAAAGGCTATAACTATATAAAAATAGAAGATATTTGGAATTATTTAAAAGAAATTAAGTGGAAAAAAGCGAATAACTTATCGCTATATGAGATGGTAAGCGATGTTTTAAACGTCGATGATATCGTTATCGACGGTTATTTAAAACAAAAACTAAATTTAAAAACAAGAGCAATTTATTTTAAAGAAGAGTGATAAGATGAAAACAACGAAAATAAGTAATTTTGAACAATTATATAAAAAATTACAAAAATATATTAAAAATGAAGAAGAATTAGAAGAAATAAAAAAAGCTTATATATTTGCTAATGAAAAACATAAAGGTCAAAAAAGAATAAGTGGCGAAAATTATATTATTCATCCTTTGAATGTCGCATATATTTTAAGTGATATTCATGCTGATAGTAAAACAATTGAAGCTGCTTTACTACATGATACAATCGAAGACTGTGATGTAACGAAAGAAGAATTAGAAACTAAATTTGGTCAAGAAGTAGCTAAATTAGTTGAAAGTATTACTAAAATAAATAAGTTAAATTTTAGTGGCGACAATGAAGCTGTGATTGCTAATCAACGAAAAATATTAGTCGGAATGACAGAAGATGTTAGAGTTATTATTTTAAAGTTAGCCGATCGATTGCATAATATGCGAACTTTATGGGCGTTATCTGAAAAAAGACAAAAAGCAAATGCTAAAGAAACTTTAGATATATTTACGCCGATTGCTCATCGTTTAGGGATCAATAGTATTAAATCGGAATTAGAAGATTTATCCTTAAGATATTTAAAACCCGATGTATATTATCAAATCGTTGAAAAATTAAATAAAACTAAAGTTGAAAGAGATAACTATATCGTCGAGATGATGAATAGTGTTTCTAAAATATTAAATGAACACGGTCTAAAACATGAAATTAAAGGAAGAAGTAAAAGTATTTATAGTATCTATAAAAAGCTAGATAAAGGTAAATCATTTAATGAAATATATGATTTATTAGCTTTAAGAGTATTTGTTAATACCGAAGCTGAATGTTATCAAGTATTAGGTTTAATTCATTCTAAATTTAGACCGATTCCTAAAAGGTTTAAAGATTATATCGCTATGCCGAAAACTAATATGTATCAGTCATTACATACAACCGTATTTGGTATCGATGGTCAATTATTTGAAATTCAAATCAGAACTTACGAAATGGATAAAGTAGCAGAAAACGGAATTGCTTCCCATTGGTCATATAAAGAAGGCAAATCGAATATGCAAAATGAGATGGAGCAAAAACTACAGTTTTTTAGAGTCATTATGGAATTAAAAAATGAAGAAACCGAAGAACAATTTGTCGATTCCGTTAAAGAAGATGTTTTAAAAGATTCGATTTATGTTTTTACGCCAATGGGTGATGTCATCGAATTACCTAAAGGTTCAACGCCAATTGATTTTGCTTATCGTGTTCATTCTAAAGTAGGAGATACAACTATTGGTGCTATAGTTAACAATAATATCGTTCCTTTAGATTATCAATTACAAGATAATGATATCGTTAAGATAAATACAAATAAAAGTTCAACGCCAAGTAAAGAATGGTTAAATATCGTTAAAACAACCCAAGCTAAAAACAAAATAAAAGCTTTCTTCAACAAGACAACGAAAGAGGATAATCACAATAAAGGCGAAGACTTATTAAATAAAGAGTTACGCAAAAGAAAAGTAACTAACACTATTTTTCACGATAATATCGATAAAATATTAGAAGAATTAAAATGTGCGGATATCAACGAACTATATATTAATATAGGTAATAATAAATTTAGTCCTAGCCAAGTTGTAAATATTATTACTGATGATAATGTCACTAAAGAAGAATTAATTTTAAATAAGACAAAAGACAAAGAAGTGATTTTACCAAACGTTAAAAATGATATTATCGTAAGAGGTATCGATAATGTTAAAGTTAATATTGCTTCTTGTTGTAAACCAATTCATGGCGATAGAATAGTCGGTTATATCACTAAAGGTTATGGTATTACTGTTCATCGCATGGTTTGCCCAAATGTCAGTAATTTAAACGAACGATTAATTGAAGTTAATTGGAACGAAGCAATTACGAAAAAATATCCCACTAGTTTATTAATAAAATCTTTAGATAATAATATTTTGATGGAAATCGTTGCTAAAACATCGAATACTGATATTACTATTCAAAGTATAAAATCATTTTCAAGTGGTGATGATTATATTTATCAAGTAACTATTTTAGTCGAAAATAAAGAACGTTTAACTAAATATATGAACGATTTAAGAATGATACCAAATATTTTAAGTGTTGAAAGGTTGATAAAATGAAACTATTAGTTCAAAGAAGTAAAGAATCGCGGGTTATCGTTAATGAAAAGGTAGTTGGTCAAATTAACTTTGGCTTAGTTGTTTTAGTTGGTTTTACTCATACCGATACTTTAGAAGACATCAAATACTTAACTAAAAAATTAGTTAATTTAAGAATATTTGATGATGAAAATAATATTATGAATAAGTCAGTTTTAGATGTAAATGGTTCTATTTTATCGATATCGCAATTTACTTTATATGCTGATACTAAAAAAGGTAACCGTCCTAGTTATATTAATTCAATGAAAGCAAATGAAGCTAATAATTTATATAATTTATTTAATGAAGAATTAAAAAAATACAATCTAAATATTCAAACTGGTATTTTTCAAGCTGATATGTTAGTTAATATAAATAATGATGGACCAGTAACCATTATTTTAGAAAGTTAGGTGAGTTATGATTAAAAATAAATTAGATTTTAAATTGATTAATTTAGCTTTAATAGCAATTATTTGTTTCTTTGTTTATCAATCAGGAGCTTTATGGTTAGGAATATTAGATAAAGTTTTGAAAATATTTCTACCCTTATTAGCTGGTTTTGTTATTGCTTATGCTTTATATCCTATTTTAGAAACATTAATTAAACATAGAGTTCCTAAAGGTTTAGGAGTAGGTATTATAATTGTGATTATAATTGCTATAATCGCTACAATTTTAGTCTTATTAGTACCACTTTTATCTAACCAAATTTTGAGTTTGATTGATTCATTAATTGTTTTTATCAAAGAAGTGTCGGCTAATTTTAACATTGACTTAGGTAATTTTGGGGATACTTTAATGAATACATTTAATCAAATTATTACTAATGTTGGTAAATTTGTATCTGATGGTGCGGTTAAAACAATCAATACTTCAATTAATGTTATTACTAATATTTTTATCGCTTTAGCATCTAGCGTTTATTTCTTGCTAGATATGGATAAAATAAGAAGAAGTATTAAAGCTTTTTTAGCAGCTAAATCAAAAAAATTATATGAATATGTCGCTTTATTGGATAAAGAAATAAAAAATTATATCAAAGGTTTCTTAATTTTAGTTTGTATTAGTTTTTTTGAATATACTTTAATTTATTATATAATAGGTCATCCTAACGCTTTACTTTTGGGCTTTTTATCAGGATTAGGTAACTTTATTCCTTATTTCGGTGGGATATTAGTTCAAGTGATTGGTGTGATAACCGGTTTTACTATTAGTCCTTCTTTAGGCTTAACGGTTATTATAGTTACTTTAATAACATCGTTAATTGATTCATATGTTTTAAACCCATTAGTTTATGGTAAAAGTAATCAAGTTCATCCAATTGTTGTTATTGCTGCAGTATTTGGTGGTGGTATATTATTTGGTTTTATCGGTATTATTATCGCCTTACCACTATCAATAATTGCAATTACTAGTTTTAAATTTTATGAAGTAAATAGAAAGGTGCTTGAAAATGTTAAAGGAAATTCAAAATAGAAGAAGTATAAGAAATTATTTACCAGATGAAGTAACTAAAGAAGAAATATTGGATATATTACAAGCTGGTATTAATGCCCCATCCGCTAAAAATAACCAACCTTGGCGTTTTGTCATCGTATCTAAAGAAATTAAAGATAAAATAAGTGAGAAAATGGTGGAATTATATGGTCCTAATAAAACAGCTGAAGTTATCAAAACTGTGCCTTATTTAATCTTGGTGTATAACAAAGATAATGAATATTTTAATCATTTATCAATTGGAGCAGCTATCGAAAATATCTTGTTAGAAACAACTAATCGTAATTTGGGTTCCTTATGGATTGGCTATATTAAAAAAATCGAAGATTATGTTAAAGAATTAGTAAATATCGATTTAGAATTAGTATCAGCTATTGCTATCGGTATTAAAAATGAAGAACCGGTTGCCCGTCCAAGATTAAAATTAGAAGATGTTTTAACGATTATTGAATAAACATCTTTTTTTCTTGATAATAATAGGATATTTTGATATAATTTATTTATGAAATATGAAATTAATGGTATCGAATATGAGGTAGTTATCGTTAAAAAAAACAACAAAAACACTTATATTCGTATTAAAGAAGATAATAAAATTTATATAACAACTAATTACTTTGTCAGTAAAAATTATCTTAAAAATTTATTAGACATTAATAAAGAAGTAATAGTTAAAATGATTGAAAAAAATAATATCAAACAAGAAAAAAATAATTATTTTTATTATTTAGGTAAAAAATATGATATTATTATTGTACCGACATTTACTATTGATATAACTGACGATAAAATATTTGTTAAAAGTAATGATTATTTAAATAAATGGTTAAAAAAACAAATTGAAAAAATTTATCAAGAAAGGTTAGATTATATTTATAACTTGTTCCAAGAAAAAATACCTTACCCTAAATTAAGAATTAGAAAAATGTCGACTAGATGGGGAGTATGTAATCGTAGCAATAATACGGTTACTTTAAATAGTGAACTAATCAAATATGGAATTGAACAAATTGATTATGTTATCGTTCATGAACTGTCACATTTTATTCATTTTGACCATTCGAAAAATTTTTGGTTACAAGTAAATAAATACTGTCCTAATTATAAAAAAATAAGAAAAACATTAAAAGAAGGGTAATTATGAAAATAGTATTTTTGCTTTTATGCTTTTTTTTAGTAGGGTGTAGTAACCCTTCTATTTATGATACATATGTTAAAGAGTTAGAAGAAAACGAAAATATATCTTTAGATATTCCATTCGATATTGAATTTTATATCGATAGTGTCAATGAAAATAGATTGATTTATCAGGTTATTATTGATAACCCACAAATTGATGCTAGTAATGTTAAAGCTTTAGTTATTCATAATGGAAAAACAGATGATATTTTTCCTAGTGTAGGAATTGTCGATGATCCAATTAATTTAAATTTTGAAAAAGGTATTATTTTATTGGGATATGCTAATAAAGTAGAAAACCTTATATTCAAAGTTTTAATTGAAGTAGATGATTACCAATATATTTATCGATACAATTATTGACAAAAAAATTATTTATTTAATTTTATAATAATAATTGGTGATATTAATGAAAGTTAAAATATTTGATGAAGGTCATGAAAAAGATTTAGAAGAAAGTGTCAATAAGTTTATCGAGGATAAAGATGATATAATTGACATTAAATATCAAGTAGCAATTAGTATCGTTGGCGAGGAACAACTATATTGTTTTTCGGCTATGATTATTTATGGGAAGTGATTAGTTATGAAAAAAAACACCTTTGTCGAAGGTGCCATGATAGCCACAATTGGAATTGTTTTGTGTAAAATATTAGGAATAATTTATGTTATTCCTTTTCGTGCTATTATTGGAACCGAAGGAGCTGTTTTATATAGTTATGCTTATACTATTTATGCAGTTTTTGCTTCTTTATCTTCGACTGGTATTCCGACAGCCATGGCCAAAGCGGTTAGTGAATATAACACTTTAGGGTATTACAATGCTCAAGAAAGAGCTTATAAAATAGGTAAATATATAATTGTTAGTTTAGGAATAATTTGTTTTTTAGTTTTATTTATTTTTGCTCCTCAATTAGCTTATTTAATAATTGGCGATATTGAAGGTGGAAATAGTATCGGTAATATTACTTTTGTTATTAGAGTAATATCGACAGCTTTATTATTTATTCCGATTTTAAGTGTTAGTAAAGGTTATGTTCAAGGACATCGTATGATGGTAGTTCCTGCTATAGCTAATGTCATTGAACAACTAATAAGAGTAATTGTAATTGTCGGTGGTAGTTATTTAACTTTAAATGTTTTTCATTTATCGATTACGACAACCGTTGGCGTTGCTACTTTCGGCGCTACAGCTGGAGCATTAGCCGCCTATTTATATTTGATTGCTAAAATAAATAAAAATAGAGAAAGTTTAAAAAGAGATGAAAAACCAACTAAAGCTGAAGCTAAACTAACAAACAAAGTTATTTTTAAAAGAATTGTTATTTATTCCTTACCATTTATTTTAATTGAATTTGTTAGATCTATTTATAATACGGTCGATGTTTTTACTGTTGTTAAAGGTCTTGTTTCTTTAGGATATGATGTTAGTGTTGCTGAAAATATTTTAAGTATTGTTACCACTTGGGGTTCTAAACTAAATATGATTATCTTATCTATTACCTTTGGTATTACAATTAGTATTATACCTAATATTGTAAGTAGTGCTACTTTAAAAAATTACAAAGATGTTTCTTTGAAAATTAACCAAGCATTAAAGATAATCTTATTTATTTCTTTGCCGATGACTTTAGGTTTATGGTTTTTATCTAGTAGCACATGGACTTTATTTTATGGTTATGATGCCTTAAGTGTCGATATTTTTAGCTTCTTTATTCTTCAATCAATTATTAATTCATTTTTCTATATTTTAGTTGATACAACTAATGCTTTAGATAACCCTAAAATAGCTTTGGGTACGTTGTTAGGAAGTTTCATCTTAAAAGCTATTTTAAATGTTCCAATGATGCATTTATTTAAATTTGTTGGAATTGAAGCTTATTATGCAACTACCTTTACGACGATGTTAGTTCAAGGACTATCGGTTGTTTATTTATTATATAAATTGAAAAAATTATATAATGTTAGCTATCGAAATAGTATAAAGCCTGCTATTAAAATAATTTTAATTAATGGTATTATGATAGTAAGTTTAATGATAATTAGACTATTCTTAGGTGAATTTGAAACGACTAGATTATGGTCTTTGTTAGAAATTATTATTTATGCTAGTATTGGCGTTATTATTTATTTTGTTTTATCACTTAAAAATAATATTTTTAATGAAGTGTTTGGTAAAGAATTTGTAAATAAAATAACTTTAAAAATAAAAAGAGTGCTTTTTCACCATTAATATGGTATAATTGTCATATAGTAAAAGGAGTGAATGATTTATGGAAATATTATTAATATGTGGAGGAGTTTTAATTTTATTAGTTATTATTATATTAGTTATTGTACTTAAAAAGAAAAAAAATAATAAAACTAATTTAGAAAATGTTCAAGAAGTAACAGAAACAAATACTAACAATTCTGTAGTTGAAGAAACAGCTAGTTCAAATGAATTAAGCACTGATGATTTAGTTAAAGAAAGCACACCAAGTGTTGAAGAACCAGTTAAACCAGCAATGCCAAGTACACCAAGTGTTGAAGAACCAGTTAGACCAGCAATGCCAAGTACACCAAGTGTTGAAGAACAAGTTAGACCAGTAATGCCAAGTACACCAAGTGTTCAAGAACCAGTTAAACCAGCAATGCCAAGTACACCAAGCGTTGAAGAACAAGTTAGACCAGCAATGCCAAGTGCACCAAGTGTTGAAGAACCAGTTAGACCAGTAATGCCAAGTACACCAAGCGTTGAAGAACAAGTTAAACCAGCAGTTAATTTAGAAAATAATATGCAAAACCCAAAAACTCCAGATCAAGGTTTTCTAAATACTTCTAACGATAATCAAGTTGGCAATGCTACTACACCTTCAGTTGAAGATTTATTAAATTCCACACCAAAAAGAGACAATTAATTGTTTCTTTTTCTATGACTATGAAATTTATAAAAATATTTTTTATCTTAATTCTATTTAGTGGGTGTAGTAAACCAATATATGAAATAATTAGTGCTGAAGAAGCTTATAAAATGATAAACAAGGGGAATATAATTATTCTAGATGTTCGTGAAGAAAACGAATATAATCAAGGTCATTTAAAAAATTCTATTAACATTCCCTTTGATGACTTAGAAGATAGATTTATTACCGAGGTTACTGATGATAAAGAAAAAATAATAATACTTTATTGTCGCTCTGGACATCGGGCTATGATTGGAGCAGAAACATTAGCTAGTATGGGTTTTAAAAATCTTTATACTTTTGGTAGTATAGATGATTGGAACAATGAGATAATAAAATAGAAAATATTAATTTATTTTCTATTTTATTATTAAATAATTAGATACATATTAAAACTATTTCCGTTGGATAAATATTATTACCATAATATCTTAAATAAAACTTATAATTTTTATTATATTCATCGATTAATTTAGGAATACGCCATAGATCATCATTGTTGTGATAAACCGATATTAATAATTTAGGTGTATCATTTTTAATATGATTTTCTGACCCTATTAAAGCTTGATATTCCGCTCCTTCGATATCCATTTTAAGAATATCAATTTTTTCTAATATATCGTTATCTAAACTAACCGCTTCAACTTCTATTGTTCCAGTATCACTAATTTGATTAGCGGAAGCATTAACTGTACTTTCTTTTAAATATAATGTTTGGTTTTTATCTAAAACTGCTTTATTTTTATAGGTGATATTATCAAAATTACTTAAAGTATTTTTCAAAATAGCGGTTGTTTCTTTTGTTATTTCATAGCAATATATTTTTTTATAGTTATTATATGTATTAATAAAATCTAAAGAAGTATCACCGGTATAAGCTCCTAAATCAACAAATGTTTCAAATTTACTATAGGGAATTAAATCTAAATCAAAATAATGTTTAAATGAATTATGCATGCAATCTTTTAAAGTTGCAAAATCAAATTGATACCAATTATTTAAAACAGCAAATAATATTTTTTTAGAAGTATAATCATTCAGTTTATTATAAAGCCATATAAAATCATCGATGTGTTTTTTTAAAGTTTCAGCTTTATAATAAAGTGCAGCATAGTTATTATTATTTTTATCTAAAATTCCCCAATAATTAAATTTTTTAAAATAATCTTCTAATGAGTTTTGAATATTTAAATCGATGTGATGAAAATTATTTTGTATATTGATAAATATTTCTTCAATTGTCATATTTTTAATTTTATTAACTAATTCATTAAAATTTTTATCTATTATATTCATTAATTATCACCCTCATAAAAGCATATGTTTAAAAAAAATAGTAATTACATTTAATTGTAATTACTAATAAAATCAATTAACCATTTATCAGTTTTTTCAATCGAATTTATTTCTACACATTCATAAATAGTGTGAGCTCCTTGAATATTAGGTGATATTATAGCTACTTCTAAATCTTTAATTTTATCTTTAAAAAAACCTAATTCTACGGTAATATGAACGGGAGTAACAATAGTATTTTCATAAGGAGAAGATTTCAACAGCCAATCGATCAAGTTATTATTAGTATTTTCAAAACCTGGTTGGTAACCATACACTATTAAATTAAAATTGTATTTTTTTAATAACTTCTTTAAATTATCTAGATAATTTAACTCTTCATGCTTTCTTGAACTTCTAAAACCAACTTTAATTTCTTGTTTTTTAAGATTTATAGTAGCTAAATTAGCTGATGTAGTAGGGATGTTTTGGTAACTGTGGATAACTTCATTAGGAAATTCAAGAATAAAATCGATTAAACAGGAACTATCTTTTTTAGTTAATGTTTTATTTTTTTCTTTAATTAAGTTAAGTTTAAAATTTAAATTATGATGTTTACAAGTTTTAATGAATTTATAACAAATATGGTTAATTTCCTCTAAAGAAAGTGGCGAATAAAATTCACATGTAGCATCGTTAGGAATAACATTAAATTTAGTTCCACCAAAAAAATTAACTAATTTAAAATTTCCAATCTTATGCATTAAACTGGCTAATAAAATAATAGAATTTCCTTTATTTTTATTAATATCAAAGCCTGAATGTCCTCCTAATAAACCTGTTAAAGATAATCGATAAAATTTATTACTTTCTTCTTGATAAGTAAAATTACTTTTAATAATTAAGTCATAAAAACAAGCACTTTCATTAATAATTGTTTTTTCCTCGAAACCATCTAAAGATAATAGTACTTTTCCTTTTAACAAAGATGCATCAAAATTCATTGCACCAATCATCGAAGTTTCCTCACTGACGGTAAAAACAGCTTCGATATTGACTGGCATATTACTATTTAAAATATTTAATATTTGTGCTATACCAATGCCGTTGTCTGCTCCTAAAGTTGTTTTATTAGCTTTTATATAACCATTTTCAATTATTAATTGAATTTTATCTTTTTTAAAATCAAAATCATAATTTTTTTCTTTTTCACAAACCATATCCATATGCGCTTGTAAAATAATTGGTTTAGAATTTTTAGTTTTCTTTTTAATTAGAACATTGTTATATTTATCTTTAAAATATTCTAAATTTCTTTTTTTAGCAAAGTCACATAAATATTCAGCAATTTTATCTTCGTTACCAGATTCTCTTGGAATTGCCGTTATTTCTTTGAAAAAATCGATTGTACTCATATATTTACCACCTTTTTAGTTAATATCTTATTTGAAACACGATCATTACCTAAATCGGTTTGATTAGTAATGATTTTAATATCGTCGATATTGATTGATTTATCTTCTAATTCATAAAAATTAACAATTCCTGTTCCTTCGTCGATTGTTCTAATTGGCTCTTTGATACCATACTTAGTTAATTTAGTTCTAATTTCTATTTCCATATCTTGAAACATATTATCGCTTATTTGATAATTAAATGTAATATCTTGTTTTGTGGGAATATCTTTAGTTGTCTCAAATTTTAAAACAAAGGTTGGCGCTTCTAATAAATTATTATTAGCATCAATTACTGTATAATAACCAATTAACCGAACATGAGTAGAAGAATTATCTAATTCGCGAACATAACTCGAACCATATTTAGCGGCATTCACACTACGATAATTTCGACAGTCAGCGACATATACTAATTCAGTTTTTGGAAATAATTTTTGATGTTCTCGTATAGCAATAGTAGCCACTTCATTTAAATGTTTACCAATTCCTTTAATGGGACTATTTTTTTTAGCTATTAAACCAGTAATTTCATAGTAATAAGAATTTTTAATTGGATAATAAGGATTAATATTATCGATGTTGTAGTAATTTTTAATAGTTGTAATTCCTAAAATATTTATTTGTCCATTTTTAATTTGATAAGCAACTAAAATAGGGTATCTTAAATAATTTTCGAAGACAGTATTAAAATTAGGAATGTGAATATAATCAGCATTACCGGTGTATTCTAAATCATAAAACTCGCTAATTTGATTAATTGTATTTGCCAGTTCTTGTCTTTGAAAATTTTCATCACATTGTAAAACCGAAAATATAACTTCATTATTATATTGGTTAGTCATTTTCCTACATTCTCTAATAAATAGTTCATAGCGATTTTGAAAACATAGATTATTCATCTTAAACACTTCCTTTTTGATAATAAAAAACCATGATAATGCGAGCGCAAAATCATGGTTTAATACCATTAATTCTTGATAAGCGCTTCACATTGTATTGTGACAGTTTACTATATATTCTATAGTACCCCAACATAGAAAAACTCAGATATTTTTTCTACATTTCGGCAGTTTTTCCTTTCATGTATCAGCACTAATCTGATTAACTGATACTTACTAATAAAAACTGCGACCTCTTTCAAGTGAGTATAATATTACTACAATAAATTAAATTTGTCAAATTTGACAATGATAAAAAAATATGTTATTATTTTTCTATCGACTTTGACTGAGAGAAGTAGTAATAATGATTTATCAAGCGAGTTAGGTTTGGTGGAAGCTAACATAATTAGTTATTATGAATAACACTCATGAGTTAGTTATGCGAACGATTTCTAGTAGTGTAACTCGGAAGTAACCCGTTACCTTATTACACATTTTGTTAGAAATGAGAAAGTGATCATATAATCGATTTAGATTTTAAATATATGATAAAATGGGTGGTACCGCGGATTAAACAGCATTCGTCCCAATTAGGGATGGATGCTGTTTTTATTTTTTAGAAAGGGTGATAAAAATGATTGAAAAAGAAAAATTAAAAAAATATGCTAATAAATTAATGTTTGACATGGATGATAAGGAGTATGCTACATTACAAGAAGAATTTGATGTTATTTTGAAACAAATGGATTTAATCAGTAAAATTGAAAATATTGATAAAGTAGAACCGATGACATTTCCTTTTGTTAAAGATACATATTTAAGAGAAGATATGATAACTGATGCTGATGTTTTAACGGTAGCGGAAGTTTTAGAAAATACTAAACAAGTAGCTAAAGATCAAGTAAAAGTACCAAAGGTGGTGGAATAATGCAATCAGAAATATTAAAATTAAGAAAACAATTAGATGAAAATAAAACAACTGGTGAAGAATTATTTAAACAAGTAATTACTAAAAATGATAAAGAAATAAATGCTTTTGTAACTATTTTAGATAAATATATGCATCGAAATAGTAAAACTTTAATCGACAATATTCCTTATGCTTTAAAAGATAATATATCAACAAGAGGTATTTTAACTACTGCTTGCTCAAATATTTTAAAAGATTATGTCCCTGTCTATGATGCCACCGTTTATAAAAAATTAAAAGAAGCAGGTGCTGTTTTAGTCGGAAAAACTTCGATGGATGAATTAGCTATGGGAGGAACTGGTATAACTGGTAATAATGGAGTCGTAAAAAACCCTTGGAATAAAAATAGATTAATCGGTGGTTCTTCGGCAGGTAGTGCAGCTTGCGTAGCAATGGGAATAGTTCCATTTAGTATCGGAACAGATACAGGAGATTCAATTAGAAAACCAGCAGCTTATGGTGGAGTGGTAGGGTTTAAACCAACTTATGGTAGAGTTTCAAGATATGGTTTATTTGCTTTTGCTTCTAGTTTAGACCATGTTGGCTGCTTTACAAAATATGTCGCTGATGCAGCTATTGTTACTGATATTATCAAAGGATATGACCCACACGATATGACTTCTTTAGAAAATAATGATGAATGTTATTTTGATATGTTAAACAATTCAGTTAAAGGGAAAAAACTATTTTATTTTAAAGATATTTGTGACCCTAAAAATTATGAAAATGATGATGAATTATTAGAGATTTTAATTAAATTTAAAGAGACAATAAAAAAAATAAAAGAGCTAGGAATAGAAATTGAAGAAGTAGAATTTTCTAAAGAATTGTTATTAGCTTTATATCCCACTTATATGACTATATCATGTGCTGAAGCAACAAGTAACAATTCTAATTTAACTGGTATTCAATTTGGACTAAGTGGTGAAGGAACTTCGATAGAAGAGATTATGTTTGATGCTAGAACTAAAGGATTTTCAGAGTTAATTAAAAGGAGATTTATTTTAGGCAGTTACATATTACAAAAAGAAAATCAAGAAAAATTATTTAAAAATGCCCAAAGAGTAAGAAGATTAATTGTTGATAAGATGAATGAATTATTTGAAAAATATGATGGATTAATTATGCCATCTAGTGGTAGTATTGCTCCATTATTTGAAGATTCAAACGATAAATTATCAGATAAATATTTAATTTTAGAAAATCATTTAGTTATTGGCAACTTTGGTGGATTTCCTAGTATTAGTATTCCTAGTGGTATAGTTAACAAAATGCCAATTAGTATAAATATTACAGGAAGAGCAAAAGAAGATGGTTTGGTTTTAAACTTAGCTTATAAAATAGAGCAAATATTAAAATTTGAAAGAGGTGAATAAAATGCGTAAGGTTGTTATAGGTTTAGAAGTTCATTGTGAATTAAAAACATTAACCAAAAACTTTTCAAGTTCAAAAAATGAATATACTAATATTCCTAATATTCATGTGACACCAGTTGATTTAGGACTTCCAGGAATTTTACCCGTTGTTAATATAGAAGCGGTTAAAAAAGCTTTGAAAGTAGCGATGGCTTTAAACTGTACTAACCCAGATGAAGTGTTATTTGACCGTAAAAACTATTATTATCCTGATTTACCTAAAGGTTATCAAATAACGCAAGTTACTAAACCGATGGGGAAAAATGGTTATTTAAAAATTATTATGCCTGATTATGAAAAAGATATTTTAATTCATCAATTACATTTAGAAGAAGATACCGCTTCTTTAGACCATTATTCTACTTATTCATTAATCGATTATAATAGAGCAGGTATTCCTTTAATTGAAATTGTAACCGAACCATGTATAGCTACTGCGGATGAAGCCGTTAAGTTTTTGGAAACATTAAGAGATGTCTTTATTTATTGTGGAGTATCAGAAGCCGATTCTAAAAAAGGTCAAATGAGATGTGATGTTAATATATCTTTAACGGATAATGATCAATTAGGAACAAAAGTAGAAATGAAAAATATCAACTCATTTTCTAGTGTTAAAGAAGCAATCGAATACGAAATAAAAAGACAAAATGAAGCTTTAGATAAAGGTAAAAAAATTATTCAAGAAACCAGAAGATTTGATGCAGAAGAACTAAAAACTTATTCAATGAGGGAAAAAGTTGATGCGGTTGATTATAAATATTTTATCGAACCAAATATTCCACCAGTTAAATTAACTAAAGAATTTTTAAGTGATATAAGAAAAGAAATACCTAAATTACAATATGAAAGATACCATCAATATACAAGCGAATATGAGTTATCAGAATATGATGCTAATGTTTTAGTTAAAGATAAAGAAATAGCAGATTATTTTGAAGAATTAATTGGCTATGGAATAAAACCTAAGGAAGCTTGTAGTTGGGTAACAACAGTTATTTTGGGCTCTTTAAATAAATTAAATACTGACTTAAAAGGACTATTTATAACATCTAAAATGTTAAGCGAAGTTGTCAAATTAACTTTAGACAATAAAATATCAGTAGGTAACGCTAAAAAAATATTATATCGAGCAATGGATGAAAGAATTGATCCCTTAACCATTATTGAAAACGAAAATTTAAGACAAATTGATGATGAAAATGTTTTAATTAAATTAGTGAATGAATCTTTAGATGAACATGAAGATATAGTTTTACAATTCAAAGAAGGAAAAGATTATGTAGTTAATTATTTTGTCGGTCAAATTATGAAAAAAACTAAAGGACAAGCTAGTCCTACTAAAACATTAGAAATTATTAAAAAAGAAATAAAAAAGAGGTGATTATAATGTATCGAGATATTTATTGTGGATTAATAAGTGAAAAAGATATTGGTAAAAAAGTAAAAATAGCTGGATGGGTAGAAAACATTCGTGATCATGGCGGTGTTATATTTGTCGATATTAGAGATGAAAAAGGAACCGTACAAGTAGTAAGTAATGATGATAGTGTTTTTTCTAGATTAACTAAAGAAAGTACTGTTAGTATTGAAGGAACTGTTAGAAAAAGAGATGAAGATGATTTCAATTTAAAAATAGCTACCGGAACGATAGAAATATTAATTAGTTCTTTAATTGTTTTAAGTAAATCTAAAAATATATTACCATTTGAAATAATTACTTCTAAAGAAGTTTCCGAAGAAGTAAGATTAAAATATCGCTACTTAGATTTAAGAAACCCAAAAGTTCATAATAATATTGTATTTAGATCACAAGTTATTAAATTTTTAAGAGAAAAAATGGAAAAATTAGGCTTTTTAGAAATTCAAACACCCATTTTAACTGCTTCTTCTCCTGAAGGAGCGAGAGATTTTATCGTTCCTTCAAGAAATTTTAAAGGTAAATTTTATGCTTTACCACAAGCTCCTCAAATATTTAAACAGTTGTTGATGTGTTCTGGCTTTGATAAATACTTTCAAATCGCTCCTTGTTTTAGAGATGAGGATGCAAGAAGTGACCGCGTATACGGTGAGTTTTACCAGTTAGATTTTGAGATGAGCTTTGTTACTGAAGAAGATGTTTTAAAAATTGGCGAGGAAATCTTTTATGAAGTTTTTAATAAATTTGGTAGTAAAAAAATATCTAACCAACCTTTTAAAAGAATAACTTATCAAGAAGCAATTGATAAATATGGCACTGATAAACCAGATTTAAGAAACCCTTTAGAAATAATTGATGTAACCGAAGTTTTTAAAGATACTGATTTTAAACCATTTAGAAGTGTATCTGTTAAAGCTATTAAAATTTTAGATATCGCTAGTAAATCAAATTCTTGGTTTAATGAATTAGTTGATTATGCGAAAACAATTGGTATGCCAGGAATTGGTTATTTTAAAATATTAGATGATATGAGTTTTTCAGGGCCAATCGATAAATTCTTAACTGATTTTGAAAGAGAAGAGTTAATAAAATTAGCTTCACTAAAGCCAAATAGTGTTATATTTTTTATCGCTGATTTTAAAAATGCCAGTAAATTAGCTGGTTTAATTAGAGATGAATTGGGAAGAAAATTAGATTTAATCGATGAAAATAGATATGAATTTTGTATTGTCAAAGATTTTCCTATGTATGAATGGAATGAAGAATTAGATAAATATGATTTTTCTCACAACCCATTTAGTATGCCACAAGGGGGATTAGAAACTTTGAATAGTTCTAAAATAGAAGATATCGTTGCTTATCAATATGATTTTGTTTGCAACGGCGTTGAAATGGCTAGTGGTGCAGTTAGAAACCATGATATTAATATTATGAAAAAAGCGTTTGAATTAGCTGGTTATGATGAAGAAACAGTTAAAGAAAAATTTAAATCTTTATATACTGCTTTTCAATATGGCGCCCCTCCTCATGCTGGTATGGCTCCTGGTATTGATAGAATGATAATGTTACTTAAAGAGGAAAAATCAATTAGAGAAACAATTGTTTTTCCGATGAGTGCGTCTGGTCAAGATTTAATGATGGGCTCACCTAGTGAAGTTAGCGAGTTACAATTAAGAGAAACTCATATAAAAATTAGATAATTTAAAAAAAAATAAAATTTAACTATTTTATTTTTTTTAGACATGGTATAATTATTATTAAGAGATATTTGTAAAGCAAGTCAATAAAAAGCAAAATAATAGAAAATAATTGTAAATAGAGGTAGCGGTTGATTACAACTAAATGAGGAGATGTTTGATATGGAAAAATATATACCAGATATTTATCAAAAAAGTATTTATACAATCAATTATGATGTTTTATATAATCGTGGCATAAGATGCTTACTTATAGATTTGGATAATACAATTGTTCCTTTAACGATGAAAAAACCTAACAAAAAAATCAAAGAATTATTTGACGATTTAAAAACTAAAGGTTTTAAGATAATTATTTTTTCTAATAGTACAAAACAAAGAGTTAAGCCATTTAAAGATGAATTAGATGTCGATTGTTGTGCCTTAGCTATGAAACCATTCAAAAAGAAATATAATAAAATATTAAATGAATATAAATATAGTGTTGCATCAGTCGCTTGCATAGGAGATCAGTTATTAACTGATATTAAAGGTGGTAATAATGTTGGAATTACGACAATATTAGTTAACCCAATCGGAACTAAAGAAAGATTTACAACTCGTATAAATCGTCATTTTGAAAAGAAAATCTTAAAAAAATTAAGAGACAATGATTTGTTTACTAAAGGAAAATATTATGAATAAGTGTCAAGGTTGTGGAGTTTTATGCGAAAATAATTTATGTGAAAGATGCTTTCGTATAAAACATTATAATGATTATAAAGTTGTTTCTAAAACTAATGAAGATTTTATTCCTATATTAAAAAATATTTCTCAAAGTGATGATTTAGTTTTATTAGTAGTCGATTTATTTAATATTGGTAATTTATCTTTAATTAGAAAATATTTGAAAAATGATATTTTATTAGTTTTAACTAAACGTGATTTATTACCTAGAAGTGTTTCTTTTGATAAATTATTTAATTATGATTATGGAATTGATTATGTTGATAAAATAATTGTCAGTAGTAATAAAAATTACAATTTTGATGAATTATTATCTAAAATAAATAAGTATAAAAAAACTGATAAAGTTTATGTAGTAGGGTTTACTAATGCTGGTAAATCAACAATGATTAATAAATTAATTTATAATTATTCAGATAACAAAACAGAAATAACTACTAGTCCTCTTCCTAGTACAACATTAAATACAATTGAAATAAAATTAAATAATATTACTTTAATTGATACACCTGGGTTATTAAGTGAAGGTGATATTGTTAATTATGTTAATGGTAATGAATTAAAAAAAATAATTCCTAAAAAAGAAATAAAGCCAATTACTTATCAAGTTAAAGGAAAACAAACTATAGTTGTCGATAATTATTTATTAATTGAAGCCAGTGATATTGATTTAACTTTTTATATGTCTAATAATTTAAAAATAAAACGATATTATAAAAAAATCAGTACTAATTTAAAGAAACATATTATTGAAGTTAATAATAACGATATTGTTGTTAAAGGTTTGTGTTTTATTAAAACTAATAAAAAAAGTATATTAAATGTATATACATTAGATAATGTTTTGGTATTTACTAGAGATAGTCTGATTTAGTCATAATAAAAAAGCTTTGAAAGCTTTTTTATTATGGTCCAGTTGGTCCAGTAGGTCCAGTTGGTCCAGTAGCACCACTTGGTCCAGTAGGTCCAGTTGCTCCAGTAGCACCGCTTGGTCCAGTAGGTCCAGTTGCTCCAGTAGCACCGCTTGGTCCAGTAGGTCCAGTTGCCCCAGTAGCACCACTAGCTCCAGTAGGTCCAGTTGCCCCAGTAGCACCACTTGGTCCAGTAGGTCCAGTCGCTCCAGTAGCACCGCTTGGTCCAGTAGGTCCAGTTGCCCCAGTAGCACCACTAGCTCCAGTAGGACCAGTTGCTCCAGCAGGAATTGTTAGATTTAAAAAGAAATTAGGAGATGTGCCTGTTATTGAAGCAGCAGCAGGTCCAGTAGTTACTGTCCCGATAGTTAGAGTAGGGGTAACGCTTGGTCCAGTAGGTCCGGTTGCTCCAGTAGCACCACTTGGCCCAGTAGGTCCAGTCGCTCCCGTAGCGCCACTAGCTCCAGTAGCCCCAGTAACACCAGCTATTCCTTGAAGACCTTGTGGTCCAGTTGGCCCAGTAGGCCCAGTAGGACCAGTAGCCCCAGCTGGTATAGCAAAATCAAAAATAGCATTCGTATCATCGCCTACATTAGTCACAACTGCTTGGCTACCAGGTGTACTAGTAGTTGTTAAACCGACTGCAACAGTCGTTGGTCCTGCAGGCCCAGTGGGCCCAGTAGGACCAGTCGCTCCAACGCATGTTACGCAAGTTGGTTTGCACTTTTGATCTTGTTCAATTTTGCACATCGCATTTTGATAAATATCGTTAATTCTAATCACCTCATTTCTATATATAGAATATGTAAAAAAATAATAAAATTGAATATTATAGTCTAATTTATTATTTTAAAATAATATTTTACTTGACCAAATAAAAATATCAATGTTAAAATGAAGATGGTGAAAAAGATGGTTGCAGAAGTTTTAATCGAAATTGAAAAATTAGACAAAACATTTACTTATTTAATTCCTTCTAATTTAGATATTCAAATTGGAATAAGAGTATTGGTTCCTTTTGGTAATAAACGATTAGAAGGTTTTGTCGTGAATATAAAAGATGAAATACCAACCGAATATAAACTAAAAGAAATAATAAATTTAGTAGATGCTAAACCAATTTTAAATAAAGAGTTATTAAAATTAGGTAATTATTTAAGTAAAAAAACATTATGTACATTAACTAGTGCCTATCAAACGATGTTACCTTCTGCTTTAAAAGCTAATATAAATAATAAAACAAATAAAAAAACAGTTATATATTTAAAAAAAACAAAAGATTATATTCCTAAAACAGCTAACGAAAAAGAAATAATGAACTTATTAAATAATAGTGATATCACATTAACTGAAGCTAATAAAATATCCACATATACAGTAAAAAAATTAATTGAAAAAGAAATTATTAGTAAATATGAAAAAGAAGTATATCGCTTAGAAGAAGAAACATTACCTAAAGATGAAGAAAAACAACTAACGAAAGAACAACAAGAAGTTATAAAAAAAATCAATTTAAACCAGTTTAAACCATATTTATTACATGGTGTAACTGGTTCTGGTAAGACCGAAGTTTATATGCAATTAATAAAAAAAGTAATCAACAATAATAAACAAGCTTTAGTTTTAGTTCCTGAAATCAGCTTAACGCCACAATTAGTCGAAACATTTAAAAAAAGATTTGGTAATAATATTGCTATATTACATAGTCATTTAAGTAATGGGGAAAAATATGATGAATGGCGAAGAATCGTAAAAGATGAGGTTAATATCGTAATCGGCGCAAGAAGTGCTGTTTTTGCTCCTTTAACTAATATAGGAATTATTATTATCGATGAAGAACATTCAAATACTTATAAACAAGAAAATAATCCTAGATATAGTGCTATTGATATCGGTTTATATCGGGCAAAATATTATAACTGTCCACTTATTTTAGGAAGTGCAACTCCATCGATTGAAAGTTATACAAGAGCTAAAACCAATATATATGAATTATTGGAAATGAAAAATAGAGTTAATAATAATTTACCTAAAGTAACTTTAATCGATATGAAAGAAGAAATAAAAAAGAAAAATACTATTTTTTCCGAACTTTTAAAAAATAAAATAAATGAAAAATTAAATAATAATGAACAAGTAATTATTTTGTTAAATAGAAGAGGATATACAACTATTACCACTTGCAGCAATTGTGGCTTTACACATAAATGTCCTAATTGCGATATTCCTTTAACTTATCATTTAAAATCTAAAAAAATGGTTTGTCATTATTGTAATTATGAAACTAATAAATTATTTAAGTGTCCTAGTTGTGGTAGTAAACATATTAACGAACGAGGAATGGGAACTGAAAAATTAGAAGAAGAAGTAAAAAAAGAGTTTTCTAAAGCTAAAGTAATAAGAATGGATGTCGATACTACTAGAACTAAACAAGCTCACAAAAAAATAATCACTGATTTTGAAAATGAAAAATATAATATTCTAATTGGAACGCAAATGATTGCTAAAGGACTAGATTTTCCTAAAGTGACATTAGTTGGCGTTTTAAACGGTGATGCATCCTTAAATATTCCTGATTTTAGAAGTGGTGAAAGGACATATCAATTATTAAATCAAGTAGCAGGTAGAGCTGGTAGAAGCAATTTATTAGGAGAAGTTATTATTCAAGCTTTTAATACCGAACATTATAGTTTGATATGTGCGAAAAATCATGATTATTTAAGTTTTTATAATGAAGAGATGAAAATAAGAAAAGTATTAAAATATCCCCCTTTTTATAATTTATGTTTAATTAAAGTTCAAGGGAAGAATGCGACTATTTGTGAAGAAGAAAGTGATAAAATAGTTGCTTATTTAAAAGATAATTTACAAGAAGAATTTATTTTAGGTCCAACTACTGCTATTATTCCTAAAATAAATAATATTTATTATTATCAAATTATTATTAAATATAAAGATACTAAAAAAATATATCCTTATTTAAAATTTATCAGCAATAAATATCAAAATAATAAAGTTACTGTTGGTATCGATTTTAACCCTAATAAAATATGAAAAAATATGGTATAATAATATTGTGGTGAGAATATGTGGTTATTAATTGTAATAGTTATAATTATAATAGTATGTTATATATATGTGACATATAATATTTTAAAAGACTTAGATAAAAAAACTAATAAAGAATTTTTAGAATTAGATATGTTTTTTAAAAGAAGGCTAACTTTACTTCCTAATGTTATTAATATATTTAATAGTTATAATTTGGAAAAAGAAACACTAAATAGAATAAACACTTTAATAAAAGAAGATTATGATAAAAAAACCGTTAAAGACAAGATTAATATTAATATGGAATTGAATGATTTAATCGATCATTTATGGGAAATTGCCGATGCTAATATTATTTTAAAGCAAAACCCTGTTTTCCTAAATGTTATTAAACAATTTAATTTAGCCGAAGAAGAAATCATTGCTAATAAAAGATCTTATAATAATGTAGTTAAAAAATATAATAAAAAAGTAAATCATTTGCCAAGTAATATTATTGCAGCCTTTTTAAAATTGCGGCCTAAACATTCTTATAATGTCGATGGAAGCACAAGAAAAGTTATAAAAACAGATACACCTTATCATGAAGTGATTAAATTTGAAGATAAAAAAGATGAAGAAGACGATTTTTTTTAAGATGAGTAAAAAAAGTTGTCTTTTTTATTATAGAAAATAGCTTTTTTTTAAATAATTTGATAAAATAATTATAGGTGATAGTTATGGATTATTCAAATATCAAGATTGAAAAAGAATTACAAATTGTTTTTATGGGAACTCCGGAATTTGCTGTTTTAGTTTTACAAGGTCTATTAGATAATTATAAAGTTAGAGCGGTTGTAACGCAACCTGATCGTCCAGGAAATCATGGTAAAGTTAATATTTCACCCATCAAGAAACTAGCAAGCGAACATGCTATTTTAGTACTACAACCAGAACATATCAAAGAAGAATATCAAGAAATTATAGATTTAAATCCAGATTTAATTATTACATGTGCCTATGGTCAAATTATTCCAAGACAGTTATTGGAAATTCCAAGATTAGGCTGTATCAATGTTCATGCTTCATTGCTACCTAAGTTAAGAGGTGGAGCACCAATTCATAAAGCAATTATTGAAGGACATTCTAAAACGGGGATTACGATTATGTATATGAATACGAAAATGGATGAAGGCGATATTATAGCTCAAAAAGAGATTCCTATTTTGGATGAAGATACAGCTAGTAGTCTACATGATAAATTAAGTGTTTTAGGGAAAGATTTATTGTTAGAAACATTACCGAGCATTATAGATGGTACTAATAGTCGTACTCCCCAAGATAATTCTCAAGCAACTTATGCATTTACCTTAAGAAAAGAAGACGAAAAATTAAATTTTGATAAAACTAAAAGACAACTATATAATCAAATTAGAGGTTTAAATTCATGGCCAGGTAGCTATTGCATTTTTGAAGGCAAAGTTTTAAAAGTCTGGGAAGCTGCCATATCTTCCAATTATCCTGTTGGTTTTAATGGCCAAATTATGAGTGTTACTAAAGATGGTATAGCAGTTAAGGTAAGTAATGGAGAAATTGTTTTAAAAACAGTACAACTAGAAGGAAAAAACAAGATGAATGCTTTTGACTTTTATAACGGCTTAAGAAATAAAGATATTATAGGAAAAGTATTACAATGAAAGAAACAATAGAATTTATTAAAAATCTCTGGGCTAATAAACGCACTAGAGCTTTAGCTATTTTAATTATATATGCTATATTTTTTGTCTTTGTTTTTATGTTAATAAGTAGTGGGGAAACAGGTCCAAGAGAACAACTAGAAGATCCTCCTTTAGAAGAAACTTTAGAATTTAATTTAGCTGATGTCGATAACTATTTTCTAGAAATAGTTGGAAAAGATAATTTTACTTATGATGTTGCTACTAATATAATTACTTATAATGGTGAGGAATACCCACTAGAAAATATTCCTAACAATCTAACTAATTATGATTTAGATATTTATAAACCAATTAATTTAGTTAAATTATTAGAGGTAAGCATATTAGAATCAACTAATCATATTGAAAAAACTAATACTTATTTACTTAAAATAAGTGATTTTGAAAAAATAATTTATAACAATGACATCATAAATGATAATAACCTTAAGATTATCACTTATGAAGATAATTCTAAAATAATCTTTGATTTATCTAATTATTATGGTTATTTAGTCAATATAGAATTGAGGGATTAGCAAGTGGATGTAGTAGTAATAATAATTGTCATTTTAGCTTTAGTAGTAATGATATTTAAAAAATTTAGTAATGTTGTTTATTATATAGGAATAGTTGATATATTTTTAAGAGTATTAGACTTTATTGGTAATAATATTCCGATTCCTATATTTACTAATTTTGTTAATAGTTATTTTCCTAATAGTATTTCTCATATAATTGAGATGTATTCATCAGGTATTTTCACTACTGTCTTATTATGGGCATTATGTATAAACTATATGGTTTTATTATTTTATTTAATAAGAACATTTTGGAAGAAAAAATAACGGAATTACACGAGACTGCTGAAAAAGTATACAAAGATTACTGTAAATTATATCAGTAGTCTTTTTGTTTTGGTATAATATATATAAGAACAATGGTGATGTATTATGCTAAAACAAAACAATCAACTAAAATTAAATTTTAGTAAATATTCTGAATTATATGACATTATAATAAAACCTGATAAT
>CALVSM010000009.1 GCA_944359025.1 uncultured Bacilli bacterium | reverse complement strand
ATTATATGTTACCACAATTTTAAAATTTTACTTTTATTTGTCACTTAAAAAAAATAAAATTTTTAGCTGATAAATAGCAATTTTTAGGATAATTATTTAAGTTATGATATAATAATTATTAGGTGAAACAAATGAAGAAAGATATCAAATTTATTGGAGTTATATTATTAGTAGCTATAATTACAATGTTACCGATGTTTACAAGCACTTATAAATCGAGTCATGACACTAAATTTCATTTAGCTAATATCGATGCTTTAACTGAACAAATAAAAGATAATTTTTTCTTTCCTAGTAAAATAGTGGGGGAAATAGGTAATAATTTTGGCTATGGAACAGAATTATTTTATCCACCTTTAGGGCATTATTCAGCTGCCTATATTAATACTGTTGTTGGTAATTCAGTTATCAGTTTAGAAATAGTTCATTTTTTAGGTTTAATATTTTCAGGGATAACGATGTATTATTTAGCTAAAACACTATCAAAAAATCGTTTTATTGGTTTATTATCGGCCGTTATTTATATGCTTTTTCCTTATCATTTATCTAATATTTATGTAAGAGATGCTTTAGGTGAAAGTTTATTGTTTATTTTTCTACCTTTAATATTTTTAGGACTATATGAATTATTTAATGATAATATTAAAAAGTTTTATCCTTTGTTTATTATTGGTTATGTTGGTGGGATGTTATCACATTTAATAATGATGTGTTACTTAACGGTTATAATACTTGTATTTTTAATTATAAAATATAAAACCACTTTAAAATATTTAAAACAATTTATTATCGCATCTTTATTTATTTTAAGTATTACTTCACCATTTTGGGTTACTTTGTTACAACAAAAATTATTCGGAAATTACAATGTCTTTGTCGATGGAGTGATGGTACAAGGAACTTGGGGAAATGGGTTAAACCCTTTAGAATATTTATTAGTTTTTAAAAATACAGGGACAGGCGAAGTTAAATATTATATCGATTTAATTGCTTTAATTTTATTAATTGTCACTTTAAAAAATTATAAAAACATTAAAAATAAATTTTATAAATATATTTTAATTTTTGGTATAGTTAGTTTAGTTTTATCGAGTGTTTTATTCCCTTGGGACATTTTACCTAAATCATTAAGATTGATTCAATTCCCATGGCGATTTGTAACTTTTGTCGTTTTGGCTGTTAGTGTAATCGCACCGCTTTGTATGACTAAATTTAAAGATAAAAAAGCGCTAACTTTAATCTTGATAATTGCGATGGTTTTGTTATCACAATCTAATTTAAAACAAGCAACTAGTGAAGTAATTAATGCTGATAATTTAGAATATTGGTATGGTGTAGGGGTACAAAGAGAATATACTCCTGTTAATACAGTTAATAATTTAGATTATTACAATAATCGTAATCATGATATTTTAATGCTGACAGGACCGGGTAATGTCGAAATAATAACTGATGATATACCTTATTTAGAATTTGAAGTAGTTGGTAACATAACTGTTGAATTACCAAGACTTTACTATATCGGATATACACTAACTGATGAAGAAGGCAATAAAGTAGATTTTTACGAAAATGATAAAGGCTTTATAGAAGCTAATGTTAGCGATGGAGTGTATGAATTAGACTTTACTGGTACTAAATATGATAAATTAGCTAACATAATATCGATTACTAGTATTGTTTGTTTAATTATATTTTTATGGAGGAAAAAATGAAAATAAGTATTGTTGTACCTTGTTATAATGAAGAAGAAGCTATTCCTATTTTTTATGAAGAAATTAATAAAATAAAAATTGCTAAAGTTAAATTTGAATTAATTTTTATCGATGATGGTTCCAAAGACCAAACTTTAGATATTATTCGTAATTTAGCTAGCAATGATAAAAATGTTCGCTATATTTCTTTTTCGCGAAATTTTGGTAAAGAAGCCGGTATTTTAGCTGGTTTAGAAGCAGCAACTGGTGATTACGTATGTATGATGGATGTCGATTTACAAGATCCTCCTGAATTATTAATTGAGATGTATGAAACATTACAAAACACTGATTATGATTGTGTAGCTACGCGTAGTGTTTCTAGAAATGGTTATTCTTTTTTAAGAAAATTATTTACTAAATTTTACTATAAAATAATTAATAAAATTTCTAAAACCGAAATAGTTGATGGTGCGCGTGATTTTAGATTAATGACTAGACAAATGGTCGATGCTATATTATCATTAAAAGAGTATAATCGTTATTCTAAAGGTATATTTAGTTGGGTTGGTTTTAAGACTAAATGGTTAACTTTTGAAAATAAAGAAAGAGTAGCCGGAACCACTAAATGGAACTTTTGGAAATTGTTTGCTTATTCGATGGAAAGTATTATTGGCTTTTCCACGATTCCTTTATTAATTTCTTCGATAGCCGGTATCTTATTTTGTATTATATCTTTTATTATGATTATTGTAATTATTGTTAAAACTTTAATCTTTGGTGATCCAGTATCTGGTTGGCCAAGTACTGTTTGTATTATTTTCTTTGTCAGTGGCGTTCAATTATTTTGCCTAGGTATTATGGGACAGTATTTAGCTAAAACATATTTGGAAGTTAAAAATAGACCTATTTATATTATCAAGGAGACAGAAAAAGATGTTAAGTAATTTATATAAAAAAAATAAAGAAATAATAAATTATTTGATATTTGGTGGGTTAACTACATTAGTTTCTATTTTAACTTATGCTTTATTTGCTAAAATATTTTTAATCAATTATTTAATTAGTAATGTTTTATCTTGGATAATTGCTGTTATGTTTGCTTTTATAACTAATAAATTATATGTATTTGAAAGCAAAAGCAAAGATAAAAAGATTGTTTTTAAAGAAATAACTAATTTCTTTTTCTTTAGAATCGTTTCCTTAATAATTGAAATGATTATAATGTATGTCTTTGTTGACTTATTATCAATCGATGATTTGATAACTAAAATAATTGCGCAAATAATTGTTATATTATCTAATTATATCTTTAGTAAAGTATTTGTCTTTAAAAAATAAAAAACTATTAATAAACGCAAAATAGTTTTTTTTTGATATAATATTATTAGGTGTTAGATATGAAAAAAAAGATATTGATAAGGAAAATAATAGTATTTATTCTTCTAGTAATTTTAATTGTATTTTTGTTTTTATTTTTTAAAGAAAAAGAACAAATTGCTCCCGATAGTCCAAACGTCGAAAAGCCTGATAACCCTAGTGAGGAAGTTAGCGAAAAGCCAGATCCCGTGGGAACTAGTTATTTAAATGATATTAGCGGTGAAGCTAGTGACGAAGTTAGCGAAGAAATTAAAAATGTTATTGTCGAATTTTTAAATGTATACTATAATGCCATTAAATATTTAAAAGAAAACGATATGACTTATTTATTTTTAGATCCTAATTCAGAAGATGCTTTAATTAATCAAACAGCTTTATCCCTTTTAATCGAAACAAGAAAATTAAAACCTAACGATTTAAGTTTGGCTAATGCTAAATATGATTTAGAGTTTAGTAATATTAGTATTTCCGAAGATACAATTACTTTAACCGTTTTAGAAGATAATTATCTTAATTTTAAGTTTATGCAAGATATCGAATCAAGAGTTTATAATATTAAAAACGAATTTACTTTACAAAAAGTAGATGATACTTATAAAATAGTTAATTATAATAAAGTTCAAGATTTTTATGTTATGATAACAGATGTTTACGACGGTGGGGGAAAAGAAAGACTAGAAGAAATTGAAAAAGATTATTTAAAAACAATCGAAGAAAAACTAAAAGAAGATAGAGAAGATTATGAACAATTTTTAAATGGAACGGGTATTACCCCTAGAACTTGTGATCACACATATGATAGAAACAAAGCTTTAGAACATGCTTTAAAATGGGTAGATGATCGTGATCCTAATTGGACTAAATTTGATTCAAATTGTCAAAACTTTGCTTCGCAAGTATTATATGAAGGTGGAATACCGATGGACTATATAGGTAGCGCTAGTAGGTATTTACAGTGGAAATTATATAGTGATAGTTATAATGAAAATGAAGTGGCTGATGGTTATGTTTACACTTGGACATATGTCCCTTACTTTTATACTTATGCCAAAGATAATACCGGTTATGGTTTATGTGCCGATGTTGATGTTAATCTTTATTATGCTGAAGCAGGTGATATTATCCATGTTGGAACGCTTCGCCCAACAAGACATGCTTTAGTGGTAATAGGTGATTATAAAATAGATGGTAAAACAGTGGATATTTTAGTTAATTCTAATACTGTTGATTTAGAAAATTATCCTATCTCAGCTTATTCTTATCCTTATCTTAGTTTAATTAAAGTATATGGTTGGAATGAATAAAAAAATAATTAAAAATATTATTATTATAATTTTAATAATTATTTGTATTTTTATATATAAACAAATGGATAAGGAAGAGAATATCGAAATAGCAATGCAATCGAGCATTGTTTTTTTAATAAAAAAATTTACTTAAAATTAACAAGTTTTATTGACACCAAGTTTTTACTATGATAAGATTGGTTTGTAGGAGTTAATAAATTTAAAAAGATAAGATACAAATTATGGATAATATGGGATATCTAGGTATCTTAACAATAAAGATGATATTGATAATCAAATAAATAATGAAAATGTTGGAAATGAATTAATCATTTTTAAAGAAGTGCGATTATAAAGATTTAGCAAGGAGGTAATCTATGAATCAAGATAAAATGCATTTAGTAAATAAGATATTTAATAATGAAACAATTAGGACTGTTTGGGATAAAGTAGCCGAAAAATATTATATTAGTGTTGTCGACATTGTTGGAGTACTTGCTGATAGTAGTGAGCCTAGAAAATATTGGAATTGGTTAAAAAATAAATTAAAAAAAGAAGAAAATTTTGAAACGTCTAGTATTACTAGACAGTTGAAATTAAAAGCACAGGATGGTAAATATCGGATGACTGATGTTGTTGATATTGAAGGGATGTTCAGAATTATTGAATCAGTTCCTAGTAAAAATGCCGAACCAATTAAGCAATGGTTAGCAAAATTAGGTAGTGAAAGAATCGATGAAGTGTTTGACCCATCGCTAGCTGCTCAAAGAGCGATAGACTTATATATATCCAAAGGATATGATGAAAAATGGATTGCCAAAAGAATTAAAGGTATTCAAGATAGAAAACAACTTACCGATGTATGGAAAGATGGTGGAATAACTGAAGCAAAAGAATATGCTATTCTAACAAATGAAATTTATAAAGAGTGGTCTGGTATGACAGCAAAGCAATACAAATCTTTTAAAGGACTTAGGAAAGAATCATTAAGAGATAATATAGCTGATATAGAAATTACTTTAACTGATATTCAGAAGATAATTTGATTGAAAATAAATAATTAAAACCCCTCATTAGTTTAAAATGAGGGGTAAATATTTTAACAAGCTTTTTTATATTCACAAAAGTAAGCATAATATTCATCGTAAGTTAAACCGCTTTCTTTAACTTTAGTAGCCAAATCTTTACCTAAATAACGATAGTGCCAAGATTCATAACTATAACCAGTAATATTTTCTTTATCTTTCGGATATCTTAAAATAAAACCATAATTATGGGCATTTTCTTGTAACCATTTAAATTCATCGGTATTTTCAAAATCATTACCTTGAATATCATAAGTGACGATATCTAAAGCCAAACCAGTTTGATGTTCAGAAAAACCTGGTCTTGAAGCATAATCATCACCAAAACGATCATATTCTTCTTGTTGTTCTGTCATTGTTCTAAAGGAAGAATTAACTAATAAGACTAAACCTTCTTCATTAGCAGCATTCCACATATCAACATATTTATCGTATACTTCTTTTTTCGTTGAATGTCCTTCATAAGCGTACCAATTGCTAATATCTACGATATCATCAGGCGCATAATCATCTTTCAAATAATGAAATTTATTAACTAACATTTTATTACCATCATCGATATTAGTCTCTTTAGTATTAGTATACCATTCACTATCGGCTCCAACATTAACAATACTGATTATTTCATCGATGTTATCAGTTTTTGGTGAATAAGCTAGATATCTATCTAAATTATTAGGAATATAATATGTCGCATTTAAAATACTAACTAATTTTTGATTATATTCCATATTTAGTATTTTATCTATTTCCTTTTCGTTTAATTTTTCAACAATAACGGTTATATCTTCTTTAGAATATCCTAATTCTTTTAAAGCTTTTTCTGTTTTGTTAGTATTTTGAATAATTAAAATAATTGTTACAACAATGACAACAAATAAAATTACAAATATTAATCTTTTAATCATATTTTTATCCATAATCACACCTATCTTTCTTAAGATAATTATACTATATTGAAAAAATATTGTCCATTGAAACAACATAAATTGACAATATTTTCTTGATGTGTTAGAATAACAACGGTAAATTATTAAAGGGGGAAAATTATGTTTAATGATTTAACAGATTATGACTATACTAAACAAATTTTAAAAGAAATGTTTGATATTAATTTAGATGAATTATCTGAACGTGGTAAAAAAGGACTTATCGATGTTGAAGTAAATCATAATCGAGCTTGGGTAAAAGATTTGTATGAAAAAAACAAAAATAATTTAGATGCGGTAGCACTTTTTTATCGTGGAACAAAAATAACTTATCGTGAAATGTTTGAAAATGCATCTAAATATGCGACAGCGCTTAGCCAAAAAGGTGTTTCTAAAGGCGTAGAAGTTCCTGTTTGTATGTCACCAAGTCCTGAATTTATTTATACAATGATGGCAATTAATTTATTAGAAGCTAAAATGAATTCTTTTGGTGCTTTTGAGAAAGATTATGTTACAGAAATAATTAATGGTTGTGATACTAATTTTATTATTTGTGGCGATGATCAATATAGTAAAATTAAAGAGGCAATTGACGCTTCAAAAGTAGATGAAATCATAATGTTTTCTTTAACTGATTCATTAAAAAATGGTAAAGATCCATATATTGAATTAGATAGAGATTTTTATGATTTTGAAAATAAAACAGTTTTATATAAATCAACCGATTTAAGAATTAAAGATAAATTTGAATTTTTAAAAGGTATTGACAAAGTAAAAACAATTGATGAATACCCAAAAGGTAATATTGATACAGATTTTTTAATAACTTATAGTGGTGGTTCAACTAGTAATAGACCTAAAGCAATTATTCATCGCAATCGTAGTTTAGTAACAATTGGTCGTTTTCAAGATCCTGATTTATCTGGATTACCACAAATGACTGATTTGATAGGCGAAATGATTATTCCTACATTTTCTAATACATCTTTAATTTCTAGTATGTCAGATGTATTATATAAAGGTTGTACTGTTGCATTAGAGCCAATTTATAAAAGAGAATTTTTATTATATAGTTTAGCTATCAACAAACCTAACTATATTTCCGTACCACGAAATATGATTGTTGATGCAGCTAAAAAAATATATAAAGATCCAAAGTTTAAAAATTTTACAATGCCTTATATGATGATGCTTACTTCAGTAGGTGAGCCGACTTCTAAAGGCGAGGAAAAATTTATTAATAAAATGTTAAGAAAAGCTAAATGTGGAGTAGGTAAATTACCACGACCTTTAGCGCCAGTACCATTATCAATTGGTGGTGGGGATACAGAACGTGGTGGGATGTTTTTCACTCCTTATCGTTCTTTACAAAGTTTACATCCAAAATATAAATTAACTGGTACTGAATGCCAATTGAAAAAATATGCTATGGTTCAAATGGAAGTATTTGATAATAATGGTCATCGATTACCACGTGGCCAAGTTGGAATTTTAGGTGTTAAAACACCAACTCAAATGAAAGAATATAAAAACAATCTAGAAGCTACTAAAAAAAGTAAATTTATCGATAGTAATGGTGAGATTTGGAATAATTGTAATGCTTATGCTTATATTGAAAAATATGGTACAGTAAATATTTTAGGACGCGTTGGTGATGAGTTTACTTTAAGCGATGGAACTAAAATACCTATGTATCAAATTGGTTTAGAAGTAGAAAAAGATACTAAACACATTTTGTCATATGAAGTAGTTAATTTAGGTGATAATATAGTAATTCATTTAGAATTTATGCCGACAGCTAGTCAAAACAAAGAAAAAATTCTTATGAGCGTTAAAAAGAGAATAATTAATAGATTTGGTGAAGAATTAGCTAGCAAAATTTACTACCGAGTAAGAAAATTTGAAGAGAGTTTTATCGGTAATAAATCAGAAAAACGTGATCATCAAATATTATTAAAAGAAGGTTTAACTGAACAATGTGTTATGCCAACATATAATAATGGAGAAATTAAATTAATTCCATATAAACAAGAAGAAAAAGTTAAAGTTTTAAAATAATAACTTTTTCTTTTTTTTTAAATTGTGATATAATGAATCTATAATATGGAGGTAATGATATGGGGATTGGTTTTATTATAAGTGGACTTTGCGTCAGCATTTTAATAAATTTGATATATTTTACGAAAAAAAGAGTTAAAAATTTTGAAACTACATTGTATGGTTATTTAATTATTGTCAATTTGTTAGGGTTATTACTCGAACTTAGTTGTACAATTGTTTATTTTATTGATAAGTCTCCTACTGTCTTAAGAGATGTATTAGTTAAAACATACATGGTTTTTTTAGTTGGTTGGGCTATTTTATTTATGTATTATGTTTTAATAATTAGTTGCGATACTTATAAAAATTTCCGTGTTACTTTAATTAAAATTACTACATCTTTGTTTTTAGTCGCTTGTATAGTAATTGGTATTTTACCGATTGAACATATTAAAGATGGTAATGCTATATATGCGTCTGGCTTAGCTGTAGATATGACTTATGTATTTACGGGAGTGATTTTAACTGTAATGCTATTGGTTATGGTAACACATTACAAAAAATTAAAAAATAAAAAGTATTTACCTCTTTTTTCCTTTATCGTTTTAGGAGCTATTGTATCAATGATACAGTTTACTAATCCCGAATTATTAATGGTTACCGCTTTAGAATCATATATTATGTTGATGATGTATTTCACTATTGAAAATCCCGATGTGAAAATGATTAACTATTTAAATTTAGCTAAAGATACAGCTGAAAAAGCTAATCGCGCTAAATCGGACTTTTTATCTAGTATGTCTCATGAAATTAGAACACCTTTAAATGCTATTGTTGGTTTTTCTGAATGTATTCTTAATGCCGATAATTTAGAAGAAGCAAAAGAAAATGCTAGCGATGTTGTCAGTGCTTCTAAAACATTACTAGAAATAGTTAATGGAATATTAGATATTTCTAAAATAGAAGCTGGGAAGTTAGAATTAGTCGAAACTGATTATAGTACGAAAAAAGTATTTAATGATGTGGTTAAATTAATTCAAGCAAGAATAGGTGATAAATCGTTAGAATTTAAAGTAAGTATTGCTGAAGATTTACCTTTAGTTTTATACGGCGATCAGATGAATGTTAAAAAAATATTAATTAATCTACTTACGAATGCTGTCAAATATACTGAACAAGGTTTTATTAGTTTAGATGTCAAATGTGTAAAAAATAATGATGTATGTCGTTTAATTATTTCAGTTAAAGATACAGGTCGTGGTATAAAACAAGAGAATATCGATAAATTATTTAATAAATTTCAACGAGTTGATGAAGATAGAAATACAACCATTGAAGGAACTGGGTTAGGTTTAGCCATTACCAAACAACTAGTTGAAATGATGAATGGTAAGATAATTGTTAATAGTACTTATGGTGAAGGTTCAGAATTTAAAGTAGCAATCGATCAAAGATTATCTTTAGCTAAAATTGAAGAAGAAAAAGAAGAAGATGATTTTAACTTAGATTTAACTGGTAAAAAAATATTAGTAGTCGATGATAATAAATTGAATTTAAAAGTTGCTCAAAAATTATTAGTTAAATATAATCCTACTGTCATAACTGCTGAAAGTGGTTTTGAATGTCTTAACTTAATCAATAGTGGTAATACTTATGATTTAATTTTATTAGATGATATGATGCCGAAAATGCGGGGAAGTGAAACTTTAATTAGACTAAAACAACTACCTAATTTTAATATTCCTGTTGTCGTTTTAACAGCTAATGCAATTAACGGGATGAAAGAGCAATATATAAAAGATGGTTTTAATGATTATTTGGCTAAACCAATTGAGAAACCAGAATTATATCGGGTTTTAAGAAAATATCTTGGCAATGATATGCAAGAAATTACAATAGATAATCAAAATAAACATAATAAAAAAGTTTTACTTGTCGATGATAATAAATTAAATATTACAGTAGCTACTAATTTTTTAAAACCTTATGATTTTGACATTGAATCTTGTTTAAGTGGTATAGAATGTCTCAATTTAATTAATCAAGGAAAAATTTATGATTTAATGTTTATTGATATTATGATGCCTAATATGGATGGGGTAGAGTTATTACACAAATTAAAACAAATACCTAATTTTAAAACTAAATGTGTAGCCTTGACTGCTGACGCTGTTGAAGGCGCTAAAGAAAAATATTTAAGTAGTGGCTTTGATGCTTATTTATCTAAACCAATTGATAAAACATTATTAAATGATATTATTAATAATTTATTAGAGGAAAACAATTCATTAACTCAATCTAATAAAAGTGATAATATAGATTATTTAAAACAAAATAATATCGATATCGATAAATCTTTAGAATTATTAGGAGATATTAATACTTATAATGATTTATTAAAAGAATTTATGGCGACAATCAAAGATAAAGTTAATAATTTATATAGATATAAAAATAATAATGATTTAGCTAACTATGCGATATTAGTTCACTCTCTAAAAAGTGATAGTAGATATTTAGGGTTTACTAAATTAGCTGATATTGCATTACAACACGAATTAAAAAGTAAAGAAAATGATTTAACTTATCTTAATAATAATTTTAATTTATTATTTAATGAAGTAAAAGAAGTAGTTAATATAATTAGTAAATATTTAAATTAAGTCTTAATGGCTTAATTTTTTTTAACTGACTTAATAAGTCAGAACATTTTTAATTATTTTATGTTATGATTTAATTAGGAGGAACTTATGGATCAAATTAAACTAGGAAAATTTATAAAAGAATTACGGCAAGAGAAAAAACTTACCCAAAGAGAAATCGGCGAAAAATTAAACATAACGGATAATTCAGTTTCCAAATGGGAAAGAGGGATAAATACTCCTGATATTTATTATCTTGCTCCTTTATCGAAAATATTAGGAGTTAGTATCAATGAATTATTAAATGGCGAAAGAAACTATAAAAAAAAGAAGAAAAATAATCGTTATAAAATTTTAGAAATAGATAATTTAAATAAAAGTTTTGGTAAAAACAAAATATTAAACGATATTAATCTAACTATTTATGAAGGTAATATTGTTGGTTTAATTGGTCCAAATGGGGCCGGAAAAACAACTTTAATTAAAACAATTTTAAATCTTTATTATCCTAATAGTGGCGAAATTAAAATATGTGGAATTAATATAAAAAAAGATTTTGAATTAGTTATGTCTAAAATTAGTTCATTGATTGAAACACCAGATTTATATCAAAATTTATCAGGCTTACAAAATTTAAAAATGACGATGATTATGAATAACATAAAAGATGATGAATATATGAAAAAAATAGTCAAATTATTAAAATTAAATAGTCGAATCAATGATAAAGTAAAAAAATATTCCCTTGGTATGAAACAACGTTTAGCATTAGCTAATGCCATTATTAAAAAACCTAAATTCTTAATTTTAGATGAACCAACTAATGGTTTAGATCCTTTAGGAATTAAAGAATTAAGAGATATAATTAAATTTGTTAATGAAAGTTTTAATACAACAATTTTAATTAGTAGTCATATTTTACAAGAAATCGAAAATCTCTGTGATGAAATTATTATTATTGATAACGGATATATTATCGAACAATTAGATATTAGTGATATTAAATATCAAAATATTTCTTTAGAAAAAGAATTTTTAGAAAAAACTAGTGGTTCAAAAAATCAAATAGGTGGTGAATTGTGAAAATAATAAATTTGATTAAATGTGAAATTATTAAAAATTATAATTTAAAAAATTTATTAATAATCGTAATTACTTTATTAATATCTACTGTTGCAATTAATAGTTTATGGTTTTTATTTTATGAAGAAATAGATGATTTTGCAACAAGGTTTAATAATGAAATAATATATTCGAAAAATAAGCGTGAAAGTTATGAAACTTTAGATGATTCGTTTGAGAAAGAATTTTATTTAAATTATTATCAGAAGAGAATCGAAATGTTAGAAAAAAAGAAGACAATCGATAATTATTTTCAAGAATGTTTTCAAGATATTATTTTATCGAAAATTAATTATTTGGAAAATGAGATATTTGTTTTAAAGCAAATGATTGATAATTTTAATAATTCGTATTTTGAAGAAATAGATGAATATGATATTGGTATTGATGGTGATGTTTATGATGAATATCAAACTATTATAAGAAATAATTATTCTAACGATATCAATGAAATGCTGAAAGCAAAAGAGACGAAAGAAAAAGAAAAAGTTGAATATGAAAAAATTTTTAAAGAAAATAAATATTATAAATATATTGAATATTTATTAAAAACGGAAAATTTTTCTTCTAAATATCAAGAATTTTATGAAATGATAGTTTCCCAAAAAATATCTGATGAAAGAGATTTTAGAGTAGTTAGTTTTGAACAAATGCAACAATTAGAATCATATGCTATTTATAACCAAACAGTAACAAATGATGAATTTAATCAAGATTCATATCTAAAAAATCAATTTTCTAATTATGATAATTATGTTAAATTTAATGAAAAATATTTAAGTATTGTAAAAGAAAAAATCGCTATAATTGATTATAGTATAAAAAACAATATCAAACATGATATCAGTTTTACTAATTTAGATTTTTTTGAAATAGAAGAAAAAGAATTAAATTCTAAAATAATTGTTAATCAAATTGGTTATTTATCAATAATTGTTATTATTTTAGTTATTTTAACAAGTGGTAACATCATTACGGGAGAACATTCTAAAAAAACCGAAAAAATATTATTTACTTATCCCGTTAAAAGGTGGAAAATTCTTTTAAGTAAATTTATTTATTTAATTATTCATAGTTATATGATTTGGTTTGTAGCTTTAATATTATTGCTTTTATTAAGTGGCATAAATTATGGTTTTGGTGATTTGTTTACTCCTAAATTAGTTTATAGTTCTAGTGGTGTATTAGAAGTAAATTATCTACTTTATATCATTAAAGAAATATTTATTTGTAGTATACCGTTAATTAGTTTTTTAGCTATTCTTTTACTTGTTTCTGTTATTTCATTAAATACTACTTTAACAATCGGTATAAGTATTATTTTAGCTATTGCTTCGCCGCTTTTATGGTTATTAATTAAATTTAAAATGGAATTTTTAATTTATACACCTTTACCTTATTTTAATTATGGAATAGTTTTAAATAATTCATCTTTATTTTTAAATGCTTTGAAGTATGTTGATATTAACAATTATCTTGGACTAATTGTATCAATAATTACTATTATAATTTGCTATGTAATAGCTAATATAGTATATATTAAAAGAGATATAAAAAACTAAATAAATTAAAAACAGTTTAGTAGAAAAATCGAAAAACTGTTTTTTGTGTTATAACCCGAGTTTTACAGTTACTGTAATGAAAAAACACCATTTTAGTCAACAAATAAAAGACATAATGGCGTTTTAGTTTTAGTATAATCATAGGTCAATACTATTTATTAGTTTGCGTATTCTTTGATGTGAGATATTTTATAATAGATTTTGTGAATTTGTTCAGCATTAAAATTATTTAAAGTTTCTTTTGTAATGCCTTGCTTTCATCCATTCACATTTAATGTTGATGTTTTTTATTCAACATTATTTTTTTATGATATACTATATACAACTAATTACTTTGAGGTGATATTACGATGAAAGAAATAATATATAATTATGACTATTTAAAAGATGAAGATATAACTGAAACCGTTATAAGAATGAAAGCTTTAATAATTAATAATAAAAATATAATTTTAGGAAACGAGAATAATATATATCAATTTCCGGGAGGACATTTGGAAGATAGTGAGACTTTTGAAGAATGTTTAAAAAGAGAAGTGTTGGAAGAAACTGGTATAGAGATTGACAATAACGAAATAAAAAGACCATTTATGAAAGTTACATATTTGAACAAAGATTGGCCAGAAATCGGAAAGAATAGAAAAGCTGAAATATATTATTATTTGATTGAAACTATTAAAAATCCCGATATGAGTAAAGTTAATTATACTGAACATGAAAAGCAAGGTAATTTTAAAATAGAATCTATTCCATTAAATGAATCAATAAAAATTATTGAGGTTAATATTCCAAAGAACGAAAAAAATAAGGTTATAGCTCCAGATATGATAATGGCTATATCAGAATATCTACATCAATGTGAAGAGTAAAAATGAAGTTCGAAGAAAAATGGTTTAGTGTAACTAATTCAAATTTTTCTAAAGGAAACGCACTAAGAATTTTATCAAAATATTTGAATATATCTACCGAAGAAACAATAAATGTCTTTTTATGACATTTTTTTAAATTCATAACATATTTTTAATTAGGTGATAAGTTTGAAAAAAGTATTTGGTATTTTATTAATCTTGTTAGTTTTATTTCCTACTATAGCATTTGCTTCCGAATTAGCGCCAAACGCTTCAAGTGTTATTGTTTTAGAACCGACAACCGGCGAAATTATTTATGAACGAAATTCACACGAGCGAAGACATCCTGCTAGTATGACAAAAGTAATGACGATGTTATTAGTAATGGAAGCAATCGAAAAGGGAATTATCAAATGGGAAGATATGATTACTGTATCAAGTAATGCTTCAAGTATGGGTGGTAGTCAAATACTACTTGAAACTGGTGAACAGATGAGTGTATATGATATGTTTAAAGGCCTTTCTGTTGCAAGTGGTAATGACGCAGCTGTAGCTTTAGCTGAAAAAATAGCGGGAACAGAAGAAATGTTTGTTAAGATGATGAACGATAAAGCTAAAGAATTAGGGTTAAAAGATACTAATTTTAAAAATAGTCATGGCCTAGATGAAGCTAATCATTATTCAACGGCTTATGATATGGCAATGATGGCTAAAGAATTAGTTAAACATGAAAAAGTATTTGAATTTACTTCGATTTACGAAGATTATTTAAGAAAAGGAACCGATCGTTCATTTTGGTTGGTTAATACTAATAAACTAGTTAGGTTTTATAAAGGCGTAGATGGTTTAAAAACAGGTTATACTGCTGAAGCTGGTTTTTGTATAACTGCTACAGCTAACATTAATGATATGCGAATTATTGCCGTTGTTATGGGGGAACCAGATAGTGACACAAGAAATAAAGATGTATCTAGTATTTTTGATTATGTTTATGCCCAATATGGTTTACAAAAAATAGTCGATACTGAAACTGTTTTAAAAGAAGTAAAAGTTGAAAAAGGCAAAAATGAATATGCTAAAATTGTAGCTAAAGAAGATATTACTGATTTATATAATAAAAATGATGGGGAAACTGACTTTACTTATGATATTGATATAAATAAAATAAAAGCACCGATATCCAAGGGGGATGTGGTTGGTAAACTCACTTTAAAAGAAAATGGAAATACTATAAAAACGGTTGATTTAACAGTTCAAGAAGATGTTAAAAAAGCTAATATATTTGAATTATATTTAAGATATTTAAAACAAATATTTAACTAAAGCTTATAAAAAAAATAAGCTTTTTCTTTAATAATTATTAAAAATATGTTATAATTTTAACGGTTAAGGAAGTGAAAAAAAATGAAAAAAACAAAAATAATTTGTAGTATCGGACCTGCTAGTACTAATCCTGATATAATGTGTGAAATGGTTAAAAATGGAATGAACGTAGCTAGAATAAACTTTTCGCATGCGACATTGGATGAAAGAAGAGATGTAATTGCATCTGTTAAAATGGTAAGAGAAATGACGGGGGAAAATATTGCAATTTTATATGATACTAAAGGACCAGAATTTAGAAATGGTGTATTAGAATATGACCAGATAAATTTAGTAGAAGGCAAGACAATTAGAATCGTTAAAGACAAAGTAATCGGTAACGAAGAAAGATTTTCTGTAAATCATCCGGATGCTTTAGATTCTATTAATATTGGTAATCAAATATTATTAGAAAATGGTTTGATGTGCATTGAAGTTATTTCTAAAGAACAAGATGGTCTAACTTGTAAAATTATTACTGGTGGAATATTAGGTAATAAGAAAAGTTTAAGTGTTCCAGGCGTTCATTTAAATATGCCTTTTGTTAGCGAAGAAGATAAATCAGATATTATTTATGCTTGCGAACATGAAGGTGATTACCTTGCTTTATCTTTTGTTTCTACTAAAGAAGATGTTTTAGAAGTGAAAGAAATACTAAAAGAAAATAATCGTAGTGATATGAAGATAATTGCCAAAATAGAAAGTGCGACGGGAATTAAAAATTTGGACGAAATTGCTAGTGTTGTTGACGGTATTATGGTAGCAAGAGGTGATTTAGGGGTTGAAGTAGCGATGGAAGATTTACCAATTTTACAAACTAAAATTATCGAATGTTGTCGTAAACATGGTAAGTTTTGTATCGTGGCAACAGAAATGTTAGAATCAATGAAAAAAAACAACCGTCCAACTAGAGCCGAAGTATCAGATGTAGCTAATGCTGTCATTAATGGAACTGATGCTGTTATGTTGTCTGGCGAAACGACGGTTGGTAAATATCCAATCGAAACTGTCAAATGTATGGCAAATATTTGTGAAAACATTGAAAAGTATTTAAACTATAAAATAAACAATGAATATATTAAAAAATCAATCGATGGCGCTATTGCTTCTAATGTTGTAGAAACAGCTTCATTATTAGATGCTAAATTAATTGTCGCTACTACAATGAGTGGAAAAACAGCTGCTAGAGTTAGTAACTTAAGACCAAAATGTTTAGTTTTAGCTACTTGTCCAAATGAAAAAGTAGCTAGATCATTAGCTTTAAATTTTGCTGTTTATCCAGTGGTTACTAGTGTCTTTGATTCAATTGATAAAATAGTCGAGGATGCTAAAATAAAAGCTATTGATTTTGCTAATTTAGAAAAAAATGATATTATTTTAATTACTGGTGGTTTTTACAATGAACCAGAGTTTAAAGGAACAAATTTTATGAAAATTGAAAGAATATAGTTTGTTCTTTTTTCTTGACTAAAAATACAATATATTTTATAATTAATATAAGAATAAAGGGATGAGAAAATATGAATAAAACTAAAATAATTGCGACGATTGGTCCTAATACTGCTAATCAAGAAATTTTAAAATCATTAATTATTAATGGTGTCGATGCTTTTAGAATAAATATGACTTATTCAAGCTTGGAATTTTGTGAAAAATGCATCGATATAATTAATGAATTAAATGATAATTTAAAAACTTATGTTGCGGTTATTTTAGATATTAAAGGACCTACTATTAAAGTAGGAAAGATTGCAAGTGGTGAAGCCTTTTTAAGAAAAAATGATAAAATTAGAATTTTTATGGATCCTATTTTAGGTGATTATACTAAGTTTAGTGTTGATTATCCTGATTTAGTTAACGATGTTGCAGTTGATTCTATCATTGAAATAGATAACGGTGGTATCGAATTGCAAGTGTTAGATAAAGGCGAAAATTACTTACTATGTCAAGTATTAAAAGAAGGGGTAATTAAAGATAATAAAATTGTTAATTTACCTAATATTAAATTAGCGAGAAAGTATTTAAACGAACAAGATAAAGAGGTAATTAGATTAGCTGATCGTAAAAATGTCGACTTTTTAGCTTTATCTTACGTATCTAGTGCTGATGATGTTTTAGAAGTAAATGATTTGTTGATTAATTTAGGTAACGATCATTTACAGTTGATTTCTAAAATTGAAAACAATTACGCTTTAGATGATATCGATAATATTATTAAAACTAGTGATGGAATTATTGTCGATCGTAAAGATTTAAGCGTTGAAGTACCAATCGAAAAAATTCCAGGCATTCAAAAAAAGATAATTACTAAATGTCATAACAAAGGTACTATTAGTATTATTGCAACTGATTTGCTTTCACCTGTTCATGACAATAATTATCCTACTAGAGCTGAAGTGTCGGATATAGCTTCTTCAGTTCTTGATTGTGTCGATGCGATTATGTTATCAGATGAGACGACAATTGGTAATAGTCCAGTTGATACTTTAAAATTATTAGAAAGAATCGTTCATACTGTTGAAGCGGATATCGATTATGAATATATGTTAGAACAATCAATCAAAACTGAAAAAAGAGATTTAGCTGGTTCTTTAGCTTATAGTGTCGCTGGATGTGCATTAAGATTAGGCTGTAAAGCTATTTTTACGCCGACGATGAGTGGGTATACTGCTAAAAAAATCAGTCGTTTTCGACCACTTTGTCCTATTATTGCGCCAAGTCCAAATCTTAATACTACTAAATCTTTAGCTTTAAATTTTGGCGTTTATCCTATTTTAATCGAAGATTTAAAAAGCCTAGATACGATTATTGAAAAAAGTAAAAAAATAGCGCAAGATGTTTTAAATCTAAAAGAAAAAGATAATATTATTATTACTGGTGGGTATCCGTTTAAAAAAATAAAACGAACTAATTTTATGAAAATAGAAGAAATATAAGGGGTGAATTTATGTATAATTTAGGAGATCAATTTAAACTAGATTATGAAACAATAATGCCTAATCAAGAGAGTATTTTACAAGGGGAGAAATATCGTTTTACTGTTTTGACTGAACGTTTAATTCGAATTGAATATCGCGAAAATGGTGTTTTTAACGATGAAGCAACTCAATTAGTTAAAAATAGAAACTTTCCTAAACCTAAATTTGAAGTTAAACAAGATAAAAACTATTTAGAATTAACGACTTCTTATTTTAAACTTTTTTATACTAAAGAGTTAAAAATAAACAGTAGTAAAAATTTTTATGTTCAAGTTGCTAATACCGATCGAACTTGGCATTATAACCATGTTGAGGCTAAAAACTATAGTGCCCCTGTTTTGATTGAAGATGGTAAAATTAAAGATACTAAAAGTTTATATTCTTTAGATGGGTTTGTATCTATTGATGATTCTAAAGGGAAGATTGTTACACCAGAAGGAATTGTTAAAGAAAATAATTATGAAGGAATCGATGTATATTTATTTGTCTATATTAATGATTTTGATTTATGTTTAAAAGATTATTTTGATTTAACTGGTCATCCTGCTTTGATTCCACGTTTTGCTTTAGGTAACTGGTGGAGTAGAAATAACGAATATAACGATGCTAGTTTAAAAGAATTAGTCGATAATTTTAATACTTATAAAATACCTATTTCAATTGTTTTATTAGATAAAGATTGGCATATTCGCACCTATAAAGATAAAGAACATTTAAAAACTGGTTTTACTTTTAATAAAGAACTATTTAAAGCTCCTTATGAGATGATTAGTTATCTTCATTCACAAGGCATTAGAGTTGGTTTAAACATCAATCCGACTGAAGGCTTTTATGATATCGATGAATATTATGAACAAGCTAAAAAGTATTTAACGCCCGATGAAAAAGGTGTTATTCCTTATAATGTTTTAGATCCTAAATGGATTGATGTTTATTTAAAAATCTATATCCATCCTTTAGATGCTTTGGGTGTTGATTTTTATTGGTTAGATTGTTATGATTCTAAAAATATCGATCAAGATTATCTACTTAAACATTATCAATTTTACGATATGGAAAGAAATTATAAAAGAAGACCGATGGTTTTAGGATATAATGCCGGTTTAGCGCAACATCGCTATCCTGTTTTATATGCTGGTAAAACTGTTGTCAGCTGGAATTCTCTAAAACAAATACCTAAATATAATGCTAGTGCTACTAATATTGGTGTAACTTGGTGGAGTCATGATATTGGTGGTTATTTTCAAGGTGTTGAAGATAATGAACTATATACTAGATATGTTCAATTAGGTACTTTTTCACCTATTTTAAAATTTGGCGCGGATAATGGCAAATATTATAAAAGAGAACCTTGGCGTTGGAGTGTTAAAACATTTGGCATTGTTAAAGATTATTTGGAGTTAAGACATAAATTAATTCCGTATTTATATAGCGAAGCCTATAAATATACGAAAGATGGAACACCTTTAATAAAACCAATTTATTATGTCGCCCCAGAAATGTATGACGATTTATTATATAGTGATGAATATTATTTTGGTAGTCAATTATTTATTTGCCCGATTACCAAGAAAAAAGATTATGTTATGAATCGTGTAGTCCATCGTTTTTATATGCCTGAAGGAATTTGGTATAATTTCTTTACTGGACAAAAATATCCTGGAAATTATAATTATGTATCTTTTTATAAAGATCAAAATTATCCTGTGTTTGCTAAAGCAGGAAGTATTATACCATTAGGTTATAATGATAATATCAATGATACAACGCCGCCTAAAAATATGGAAATTCATTTTTTCCCAGGCATTAGTAATGAATATTTATTATATGAAGATGATGGCTTGTCAAGTTTATATAAAAAAGGCTTTTACTTGTTAACTAAAATTGAATATAATTATATGCCTAGTAATTATACAGTAATTATTCGTGCTTTAGAAGGTAAAAGTGGTATAGTACCTGATTATCGTAATTATAAATTGATATTTAGAAATGCTAAAAAAGCTACTGATGTTATTGTTTATGAAAACAAAGAGGAAATTAAATGTAAATCGTATGTATCTGGACCTGATTTTATTGTTGAAATTGAAAATGTTCGTTCAATTGGTCAGTTAACTGTTAATTGTAAAGGCAAAGATATCGAATTTGATCCAACTAGATTGATTAATGATGATATCGCTGGTATCTTAGATGATTTACAAATTGATACTTTGATGAAAGAAAAAATCGATGCAATTATTTTTGCTGATATACCAATTAAGAAAAAAAGAATTGCAATTAGAAAATTACGAAGAAAAGGCTTGGAACGAAAATTTATTAAATTGTTCTTAAGATTATTAGAATATGTAGGAACAGTATGATGATTTTGTTGATAATTATTGAATTTATCGTTAATTTATAATATAATAAGAACATAGTTTTATAATTATGTTCTTTTTGGGAGGAAAAATTATGCAATATTTAATAAGTTTTATTATAGCTTTTTTAATTGTTTATTTATTTTATTTTTTTACAGTTATTTTGCAAAAGAAAAGATATGATAAATTTAAAAGTAGTAATCAAGTTATGTATTTTGTCAAAAAATATCAATTAGATGTTGATAAAATAAATATTAAAGAATTTATTTATATTATTAGTTTTACTAATTCTTTAATTATTGCCCTTGCTTTTTTAGCGACATTTTTAGTTGAAAACTTTTTGTTACAATTATTACTTGGTTTATTAGTTTTAATACCATTAATATTGATCAGTTATAGTTTAATTGGAAAACATTTAAAAAGGAGTGTCAAAAATGAATACAAAACAGATAGAAAATAAATGGCGTAAGTATTGGGAAGATAATCAAACTTTTAAAACCGATGTTTGGGATTTTAGTAAGCCTAAATTTTATGCGCTGGATATGTTTCCTTATCCATCAGGACAAGGTTTACATGTCGGACATCCCGAAGGATATACAGCAACTGATATCATCTCAAGAATGAAGCGCATGCAAGGATATAACGTTTTACATCCAATGGGTTTTGATGCATTTGGTTTGCCTGCCGAACAATATGCAATTAATACCGGTAACCATCCTGAAGGCTTTACTTTAAAAAATATTGCTACTTTTACAGAACAATTAAAAATGTTAGGTTTTTCTTTTGATTGGGACCGTTGTGTATCGACTTGTGATCCTAGTTATTATAAATGGACCCAATGGATTTTTAGTGAATTATATAAAGACGGTTTAGCTAAACAAATCGATATGCCCGTTAATTGGTGTCCAGAACTAGGAACCGTTTTAGCTAACGATGAAGTAATTGATGGTAAAAGTGAAAGAGGAGGTTTCCCCGTTATTCGTAAAAATATGAAACAATGGGTAATCGATATTCCTAAATATGCTGAAAAATTATTAGCGGGGTTAGATAAGATTGATTGGCCAGAATCAACTAAAGAAATGCAAAGAAATTGGATTGGAAAATCAGTTGGGGCTCATGTTAAATTTAAAGTAGATAATTATGAATTTACTGTTTTTACAACAAGGTGCGATACTTTATTTGGCGCAACTTATTGTGTTTTAGCTCCCGAACACGAACTAGTCGATAAAATAACAACCGAAGAATATAAAAAACAAATTTTAGAATATAAAAAAATATGTGCTTCTAAATCAGAATTAGAAAGAACCGAATTGAATAAAGAAAAGACCGGTGTCTTTACTGGGGCTTATGCGCTTAACCCTGTTAATGGTAAAAAAGTACCAATTTGGATATCCGATTATGTTTTAGCTACTTATGGAACGGGCGCTATTATGGCTGTTCCGGCTCACGATGAAAGAGATTATGAATTTGCTAAAAAATTTAATTTGGAAATTATTCCCGTTATCGAAGGTGGCGACATATCTAAAGAAGCCTATATTGGTGATGGTGTTCATATCAATTCCGAATTTTTAAATGGGCTAAATAAAGAAGATGCTATTAATAAAATGATCGAATGGTTAGAAGAAAATAATTTAGGTACTAAACATATTAATTATCGCTTAAGAGAATGGATCTTCGCACGTCAAAGATATTGGGGAGAACCAATTCCAATTATTCATCTAGAAAATGGAAAAGATATTTTAGAAACTAATTTACCTTTAGTTTTACCAGAATTAGAAGATTATAGTCCATCAAAAGATGGGGCATCACCTTTGGAAAAAGCAACCGACTGTGTTAATGTAGAAGTAAATGGTATAAAAGGTAAAAGAGAAACTTCGACGATGCCAGTTTCAGCTGGTTCTAGTTGGTATTTTTTAAGATATATCGATCCACATAATGATGAGGAAATAGCAAATCAAAAATTAATTGAACACTGGATGCCAGTTGATTTATATATTGGTGGGCCAGAACATGCTGTTGGTCATTTATTATATTCTCGAATGTGGAACCACTATTTATACGAAAAAGGAATTGTTAAGGTCGAAGAACCATTTCAAAAATTATTTCATCAAGGAATGATTTTAGGTTCTAATAATGAAAAGATGAGTAAATCAAGAGGCAATGTTATCAATCCTGATGATATAATTAACGAATATGGTGCGGATACATTAAGATTATATGAAATGTTTATGGGACCTTTAGAAATGAGTAAACCTTGGAGTGAACAAGGGGTAGCTGGCGCACATCGTTTTATCGAAAGAGTATACCGTTTATATACGGAAGGTAACATTAAAGATGAAGCAAATAAAAACTTAGAAAAAATATATCATCAAACGGTTAAAAAAGTAACTAATGATTATGAAACATTAAACTTTAATACAGCTATTAGTCAAATTATGATATTTGTTAATGCTGTTTATAAAGAAGAAGTATTCCCGTTAGAATATGCTAATAACTTACTTAAATTATTAAATCCAGTTATTCCATTTATTACGGAAGAATTATGGAGTATTTTAGGTCATAATGCTACTATTGCTTATGAGGCTTGGCCAACATATGATGAAGAAAAAACTAAAGAAGAAATGTTTGAAATGGTCGTTCAAGTTAATGGTAAAGTAAGAGGTAAAATTAGTGTTAGTATGGATACTACTAAAGAAGAGATGGAAATATTAGCTAAAGAATTAGAAAATGTTAAAAGATATATTGAAAATAAAGAAATTGTTAAAGTTGTAACAGTTCCTAAAAAATTAGTTAATATTGTCATAAAATAACGTAAAGGAGAATAAAAATGAAAGATATATTAATAGGAGGAGCTTGGCCTTACGCTAATAACTCATTACATATTGGTCATTTAGCGGCTCTATTACCAGCTGATGTAATCGCTAGATACCACCGCGGTTGTGGTAATAGAGTAATTTATGTATCAGGAACTGATTGTCATGGGACACCAATTACAGTAAGAGCTAAAAAAGAAGGTGTAACTCCTGAAAGCATTGCTTTAAAATATCATGAAGAATTTGTTAATAGTTTTAAAAATTTAGACTTTTCTTATGATTTTTATACTGCTACAATGACTTTGGAACATAAAAAACAAGTTCAAGAATTTTATAAAATTATTTTAGATAATGGTTATATTTATGAACAAGAAGATGAACAAGATTTTTGTCCTAAATGTAATGAATATTTATCTGATCGTGAAATAATAGGAACTTGTCCCCATTGTGGCGGTCATGCGATGGGTGAGCAATGTGATGACTGCCTAAGTCCCATTAATCCAAAAGAATTAAAAGATAAACACTGTAAAATTTGTGGGACACCAACTATTATTAAGAAAAATAAACACTTATATTTTAAACTATCTAGTTTTCAATCTTTGTTGGAAAAACTAGTTGCTAATAGAGAAGATGATTGGCGTAAAAATGCGATTAATGAAACTAAAAAATATCTTAATTTAGGTTTGATTGATAGGGCAACTACTCGGCAATTAACTTGGGGTGTTGATGTTCCAGTTGATGGTTATGAAGATAAAAAAATCTATGTTTGGATCGAAGCTGTTTTAGGATATTTAACAGCTAGTATGAAAGTATGTAAAGACTGTAATATTGATTTTGATGAGTTTTTAACTGATAAAGAAAATTTAATTACTTATTTTGTCCATGGTAAAGATAATATTACCTTCCATACGGTTATATATCCGGCTTTATTAAACGCGATTAATTCTAAATGGCAATTACCTAAAAAAATAATTTCTTCTGAATATGTTAATATGAACGATGAGAAAATGAGTAAAAGTAAAGGCAATTTAATTACGATGGATGAACTTGCTAATACTTATAACAAAGATACAGTTAGATATTATATGATAGCTAACGGACCAGAAAAAAAAGATGTTAATTTCTCATCTTCTGATTTAATTTTAAGTCATAATAAATTTTTAGTTGGCGTAATTGGTAACTTTATTAATCGTAACTTATCTTTTGTCAATAAAAAATTTGATGGTGTTATTAAAAAAGCTGAAATTGATGTCGATATTATGGCTCGTACTAAAGCTATTTATGATGAAGTTGGTAAATTAATTGAAGATGGCGAATTAAAACAAGCTATTAATACTATTATTGATTATGCTACATTAGGTAATAAATATTATGATGAAAGACAACCTTGGATACAAGTTAAAGAAGATATAAATGCTTTCAATGAAACAACTTATACTTGTGTTTATATGATTGCTAACTTATCTAATTTATTAAATCCATTTATGCCTAGTAGTGCTGATAAAATTAAAAATATGTTATCTTTAAAACCATTTAAATGGGAAGAATATAAATTAGATAGTGATATGAAGATAAATAATATTGAATTATTGTTTAATAGGATTGATAATGACCAAATATAATATGACAAAAGAAGATAATATCAGACTGTTGACAAAGTCAATGGTCTTTTCTTTTTTTAAAAAATGTTGTATAATAAATATGCGAGATAAAAGTTTATTCTAACCGAATTAAGTCACTTACTATCTCGCTTTTTTATGTAAAAATGGTATAATATAAGTGGTTAGAATAAGGAAAGTGAGTGATAAAATGATAAGTATAAACAAAAATATTCAAAGTGAAATCTTGATAACTACTATGGAAGAAATTGTACCAGAAAACAGTTTATTTCGTAAGATAGATAAATATATAGATTTCACTTTTAT
>CALVSM010000008.1 GCA_944359025.1 uncultured Bacilli bacterium | reverse complement strand
ATTTTAAGCTCCGTCCCTAAATCCCTGCTACTAGTTTTTTCATGTATTCTGGCAAGTCTGCTTCTAATTTCATTTTTTTACCTGTTATTGGATGTTTAAATTCTAAGCTTTTTGCATGTAATGCTTGTCCTTTTATTCCCCATCTATTTTTTCCACTTGAGTATACCTCATCTCCTATACATGGGTATCCTATTTGTGCTAAGTGTACTCTAATTTGATGGGTTCTTCCTGTTTCTAGTTTTAGTTCGATTAATGTAGCATTTTTATATCTTTTTAAAACTTTAAAATGTGTAATAGCTTCTTTCCCACCACTGATAACCGCCATTTTTTTTCGGTCTAAATTATCGCGACCGATTGGCGCATCGATAGTACCAGTCTCATTATTTATAACGCCCCAAACTAAAGCGATATATTTACGATGAACAGTTTTTTTATTCAATTGTTCCGCTAAAAATTCATGAGCTTTATCATTTTTAGCCACCATCAATAGTCCCGTTGTATAAGCATCGATTCGATGGACGATACCCGGCCTAAATTCACCATTTTTAGTACTTAAATTTTTAGAATGATACAATAAACCATTAACTAAAGTATGACTAGTATTACCGATAGCGGGATGAACTACTATTCCATTTTCTTTATTGATAACCATCACATCATCATCTTCATAAACAATATCCAACTCCATTTTTTCAGGAGTAGCTTTTATTTCCTCTTCCTCATATTCAGTAATACTTATTTTATCATTTTCTTTAACTAAATAACTATTTTTTACTTTCTTACCATTTACTAAAACATTATCTAATAATAATTTACTAGCTTTACTACGACTAATATCCAAAGTTTTGGCTAAAAAAGTATCGATTCTCTCATCATTTATTTCTACTATTATCTCTTGCATCCTTACCACCCATTATTAACAATAAAATAACCGCAATAACAATAAAACTATCCGCTAAATTAAAGATGGCAAAATTAAAAATATTCACATCGATAAAATCAATAACATAACCAAATAAAATTCGATCGATTAAATTACCAATTATCCCACTAATCAATAAAGAATAAAGAATTATTTCCCCATTTTTTAAAGTTTTATCTTTAATAAAAAATAAATATATAACATTTAAAATAATTATTGCAGTTATAATAAAAAACCACCTAGCGCCTTCAAAAAGACTAAAAGCAGCACCAATATTATGAACATATGTAATGTTTAAAAAATTAGGTATAATTTCGATACTTTGGTTCAAATTCATACCTATATTTATCAACCCTTTAGATATTTGATCAATAAAAACAAATATAATCGTATAAATAAATAATTTTTTATACATAAAGTTCACCGTTTATAATTATACTATATTTTAAAATAAAAATCTAGTTACCTAGATTTTATAAACAAAGACTTTCTAAAAAATTAAATATCATATCTATATTTAGATGCGTAAAATAAATAATTAAAGCCGCGATACTCAAAAAAGGACCATATGGTATTTCATGATTTTTATTAGTTTTTAAAATAAATATCGATACTGGTAAAGCAATAAAAGCGGAAAGAAAAATAGTTATAATCGACATATCCCAATCAATCATCAAACCAAATATCGCCATTAATTTTATATCCCCGCCACCTAAAGATTCCCTTTTAAACGCTAAATCTCCAGCTATTTTTAATATCAACATGATTAAAAAGGCAATTAAACTAGATAATAAAGAAGATAATAAATAATCAAAGCCATGAATAAAAAATATTTCAATTATTAATAATATTCCGAAAACAATTAAGACACTATCTTCAATAATCATATAATAATAATCACTTAATATAACGATAATTAATAAAGAAACAAATGTTAAAGCGATAATTAAATCTAAAGATAAACCAAATGATAAATAACAAAAAACAAACAATAAACCACACAATATTTCTGATATCGGATAAAAAATAGAAATTTTTTGTTTACAACTTACACATTTCCCACCTTGTAATAAATAAGAAAAAATGGGAATTAACTCCCACGGTCTTAATTTATGATTACAATTTGGACAATGGCTAGCTGGATATATAATCGATTCACCCTTAGGTAAACGATAAGCAACAACATTATAGAAGGAACCAAGAATGGTTCCCATCATAAATAGTCCTAATATAATACTAAATTCCACTGTTATCCCCCCTACATTGCAATTGAACCATAGAAATTAAACATTGGAATAACGATTGATAATACAATACCACCAACGACAAATGTTAAAAATAAAATCATAATTGGTTCAACAAATGTTTTAATTCGTGTTACAGCATTACGATGAAGTTCTTGATAATAAGCTGATACTTTCTCCATCATTTCCGCTAATTGACCAGTTCGCTCACCAGTTGTAATCATCTCATAAGCAGGAACTGGGAAAGCCCAATGGTCTTTAAATGCTAAAGAAATTCTTTCCCCTTTAGCTAAATTAGTAATTGTATCTAAAATAAGCATCTTATATATTTCATTATTAGTCATTTTATTTAATATTTCCATACTATCGGTAATGAAAACATTATGCGCTAAAAGGGAAGCAAATGTTTTAGTAAACATCGTAACCTCATTATAAATAATGACATTACCAATAACTGGCATATGCATCAAAACCCATTGAACAAAAGTTTTAAATGCTTTAATATTTTTATATAAATAAACAAAAACTAAAATAAATAATAGAATACCAATAATTAAATATAAATAATTATTTTGTAAGAAATTACTTAAATTCATAACAAATATAGTTATACCTGGTATTTCCGCACCATCGATACCTTCATAAATAGCGACAAATTGTGGTACGACATAAACCATAATAAAGATAACAGCAAATATTGCAAAGACAAAAATGATAGTAGGATAAGTCATAGCTGTTATCATTTGTCTTCTTGTTTTATCTGTTTCCGTATAATAATCAGCCATATTATCTAATACTTCTGGTAACTCACCTGTCATTTCAGAAGTTTTAACCATATTGATTAATAATCGTGGGAAAGCTTCTCCTTGTTTATCCATCGCCGTCGAGAAATTATCACCCATCGTCAAATCATAAATCATCGTTCTAAAAATACGCGAATAAGTTTTATTTTTAAATTGATGAGATAATATCTTTAAAGATTCAACTAATGTAATACCTGCTTTAACATAAGTAGATAATTGTGTACAGAAGAAAATTAAATCTCTTGTTTTAATTTTTGATTTATTCATACGGTTAGGGTTACCATATAACCTTTGAATCCATTTGTTAGTCTCAATACTATATACTTCGTTACCTTCACTTAATAAAAATGAATGAACCTCAACTTTAGAATAAGCTGGAAAGTATCCTTTAATAATTTTTCCATCGGGATTTTTAGCGACATATTTATACATAATTTTTTCTTCGCTTTTTTCTGCATCAGCGCCGTCAAAATCAAGTAATAAAGCTTGACGATTAAGATCTTTTTTATTTTTCGCATTTTTAACAAAACGATTATCCGTAAATAAAGCTTTAATCTTTGTAGGAATTCGTCCAATAGCTAAAAAAGCATCGTTTAAATGTTCTTTAAAGCCTTTTTTCTCTAAAGTAACATTCTCATTAATATAAATATCGGCTTTAGCCTTTTCTTTTTCCCGTTCTCTTGCTTCTTTTCGCTCTTGTTTTCTTTGTTCTTCACGTTCTTTTTCTTTTATCTTTAGCTCTTCTAATCGCTTACGATTTTCCTCTTTTATTTGTCTATTTCGTTCACGAGCAGCTGCTTTTTTCTCTTGTTCTAATTGTTGTTTAGCAATTATCTTTTCGTTTATTTCATTTAATTTAACAAATGCTCTAGCTAATAAAACAAATGGGAAAGCAATACCAAGCGCAACATATCTAATGAATCGATATAACATTCTTGATATAACCAAGAAACCTAATAAAATGTATCGAACTATCTTATAATCGACAAACGACAACCATAATAACCCCATCAAAACAAATTTAACAAAATAATAAATAGCTGTAATAATAATATCAATTAAAGTAAATAAAGTAATAAAAAAGCCAATATTGATATATTTGAATAATTTAACCATCGCCAGCAACAAAAAACGTACCATTTTATAAACATAAATAAATGGTAATAAATATTTAGGTTTGTTCAAAGTATATCACCACACATTCCCTCTTGCTATTCTTTATACTATATTGATTATACCATATTTTTTAAAATTGTAAAACTTTTTTTTAATAAAAACATATAATATTTTTGAAAGGGGGATAAATTATGAATTATTATCCTTATTATATTCCCTATACTACTTTTCCGCCAGTAGCTAAAGGTGGGTTAAAATCTTTATTAGGCAATATTAAATGGGGTTCGATTTTAAGTGGCACGCAAAAGACACTAAACATTGTCAACCAAGCAATACCTATTATTAAACAAGCTAGTCCCGTTATCAATAACGCTAAAACAATGTTTAAAGTTATGAAAGAATTTAAAAAAGTCGATTTACCACAAACTAATCAAATAAAGCAAAATATTCAACCTGTCATTGATAAAAAAATACAAAATGGACCAGTTTTTTTCCAAGAATAAAATTCAAAACTTTTTTAAATTGCAGTTCATCCAGATACTGTTTTAACCATAAATATTCATTAATTATAGTATTTTTTTATCTTGTCCTATAACTTTCTGATTGTATAAAAAAACCACAATTAAGCGGTTTTTTTACTATCAGCTTTTTTTCTTAATTCGGTATTAAGAATTTTTTTTCGTAAACGATAACTTAATGGCGTTACTTCGACCAATTCATCATTGTTAATATAATCTAGACATACTTCCAAACTCAATTGACGTGGTCTTTTTAAAACAACAGTATGATCACTACCACTAGCTCTTGTATTAGTTAATTTTTTACCTTTAACAACATTGACTGCTAAATCATTATCATGATTGTTTTCGCCGACAATCATTCCCTCATAAACTTCCGCACCTGGTTCGATAAACATAACGCCGCGATCTTCTAACTGACCTAAAGCATAAGCTGTAGCCTTACCGTTTTCCATCGAAACTAAAACACCTTGTTTTCTTTGGCCAACTTTAGAGCCAGCTAATTTACGATACTCCTTAAAAGCATGGTTAATAATGCCATAACCTTTCGTCATCGTCATAAATTCCGTCATAAAACCGATTAACCCTCTAGAAGGAACAATATAATTTAATCTTACTTGATTATCGTGATTAGTCATATTAACCATTTCCCCTTCACGATTACCAATAGCTTCGATAACTGAACCAACATATTCTTCAGGAACTTCAATAGAAACATCTTCAAATGGTTCACACATAACACCATCGATTTCTTTCGTTATAACTTGAGGTTTAGAAACTTGTAATTCAAACCCTTCACGACGCATATTTTCGATTAATATCGATAAATGTAATTCCCCACGACCAGAAACAATAAAAGATTCGTTATCGTTTGGTTCCACTTTTAAAGAAACATCGCGTTCTGTCTCTTTATATAATCTTTCCTCAATCTTACGCGCAGTTAATAATTTTCCTTCTTTACCACAAAATGGACTAGTATTAACGCCAAACGTCATTTGTAAAGTTGGTTCGTCAATTTTAAGTAAAGGTAGTGCTTCTTCTTTGCCAACTGTACAAACCGTTTCCCCTACTTCAATATCCGGTAAACCAGCAATTGCTACTATTTCCCCAGCATTAGCTTCGCTAACTTCGATTCGTTTTAAACCTAAAAAACCATACATTTTTTGAATTCTAAATTGTTTAACAGTTCCATCTCTTCTAACACAGCTAACCATTTCGCCAACCTTAACTTTACCTCTTTTAACGCGACCAATTCCAATTCTTCCTACAAAATCGTTATAGTCTAACAATGCGGGTTGAAATTGAAAACCACCATCTAATGAAGCATTAGGCGCAGGAATATAATTAACAATAGCTTCTAAAATTGGTGCCATTGTTTTTTCTTGTTTTTCAACTTCCGGATAAATACTAGAAGTACCGGCTAAAGCTGATGCATAAACAACAGGAAAATCTAACTGATCGATATCAGCTCCTAATTCGATAAATAAATCTAAAACTTCATCGACAACTTCTTTTGGTCTTGCCGAAGGTTTATCGATTTTATTGACAACAACTATTGGCGTTACCCCTGCTTCTAAAGCTTTTTTTAAAACAAATCTTGTTTGAGGCATCGTTCCTTCATAAGCATCGACAACTAGCAACACGCCTTCAACCATATTCATAATTCTTTCAACTTCGCCACCAAAATCAGCATGACCTGGGGTATCTAATATATTAATGCGATATCCATCATAATTAATTGCTGTCGTTTTAGCTAAAATCGTAATTCCTCTTTCTTTTTCCAAATCATTTGAATCCATGGATAATTCTAAAACATTTTCATTTTCTCTGAATGTTCCTGATGCTTGCAATAATTTATCAACCAACGTCGTCTTACCGTGGTCAACATGGGCAATAATTGCAATATTTCTTATTTTCTCCATAACTTTCACTCCCAATCAACTAAAGAATTATAGCATTTTTAAATGGTTTTGTAAAGATTTAATGATATAATATTATTGGTGGTTAATGTGAAAGTAGTATTAGGAATTTTAATTAGTCTATTATTTATAACAAATGTCGAAGCAAGTGAGAAAATAGAAGTTAGTTTAAGTAAATGTGTCGATGGCGATACGGCTTGGTTTATTTTAAAAGATGAAGAAATTAAAACACGATTTTTAGCTATCGATACGCCTGAGTCAACCAATAAAATTGAAGCCTTTGGTCAAGAAGCTAGCGATTTTACTTGTAACATATTAAAAAACGCTACTAAAATTGAAATTGAATACGACGATAAAAGCGATAAACTAGATAAATATGATCGTCATTTAGTTTGGGTATTTGTCGATGGTGAATTATTGCAAGATTTAATTATAAAAAAAGGGTTAGGACAAATTGAATATATTTATGGTGATTATAAATATTTATCCCAACTAGAAGCTAGTGAAATGATAGCTAAAAACAGCCAAATTGGTATATGGCAAGATACAAATTATCATATCTATTATATTATTGGAATTATAATTATAATAATTATTATTATAATTTGCATATTTAATAAAAAAATAAGAGATAAAATATTTAACAAATTTAAAAATAAAGCTAAAAAAGAAATTAAGAAAAAAATAAGGAGTTTAAAATGAAATATTATTTAATTCCCATTACAGAATTAAGATATGAAGACCAAGATAAAGTGATGCAAATCTTTTTAAAAAATATCCATCCTTTTATCTATCAAAAATATCAAAAAAATTATCAAATAAACGAATTGATATTAAAAGAATTAGATAAAAATAATTTACCGACGCATTTTCTTTTTCAAGGTAAAAAGTTAAAAAAGAAAAATAAAGTTAAAGAAATAATTACTGATTTTGAATTTACATTTCCTTATTTTTATTTGTTAAATAAACAAGTAAGTAAATTAGAGGCTTTGCATTATTTAACTAATTTAAAACCAAAACAAATATTAAGTATTATTAATTCTTTATATCAATATGTTTATAACGATGAAACCAAAGTTAAAAAAATTATTCCTTTTCCTAAACAAAATAACTTTAGAAATTCCTAAAGTTATTTTAAATTAAATGAAATATATTCATCGTTAAATTCTTGATTATTCTCTAACTTGGTACTAGGAGTACTTATTAAAACAATTCCTAAAACAATAACAATAAAGGCAATAACAGTTTTACTTTTTAACATTTCTATCATAATTCAATCTCCATTCTTCTTAAAAAATATTCTTTTTCTATTTTGTCGCCAAATAATAACGGTTTTAATTTATTATTTTTATACTTTTCTAAAACTTCATCGTTTAATTTTTTAATAATCAGTCGAATCTGTTTTTCTGTATATCCCGTCAAAATTTTAATGTCACTTATCGTATAATATTCCATAGCACCATCCCTTTCATGATACAATCATACCACGAACAAAAATTCGTGTCAATAGCTTTTTGATTAAAAATCGAAAATTTGTTTGACAAATGTATATTTGTGTGCTAAAATGTAAATGGGATGTTAAAAGGAGGTTTAAAATGGAAACTTTAACAAGTCAACAAGAAAAATTATTAGATAAAATTAAACAATATATCGTTAAACATGGTTATGCACCAACAGTAAGAGAATTATGTAAAGAGATGAATTTATCAAGTACGGCAACTGTTCAAGTTCATTTAAACAATTTAGAAAAAAAAGGCTATATTAGAAAAGAAGATAGCAAAAATAGAACTATTGAAATTTTAGTCGCTAATGAATATGAAGTAAAAAACGAATTGATTACTGAAGTACCATTATTAGGTAAAATAACTGCTGGTAACCCTATTGAAGCGATTGAAAGACCAAATGAATATTTTAGTTTACCATCTTATTTAATTCCAAAAAATAAAGAAGTATTTACTTTGTTAGTCGATGGCGAAAGTATGATTAATGCAGGTATTTTAGATGGTGATATCGTTGTTGTCGAAAGAAAAAATACTGCTAACAATGGCGAAATAGTTGTTGCTATGACTAATGATAATGAAGTTACTTTAAAAACTTTTTATAAGGAAGATGGTTATATTAGATTACAACCAGAAAATGATAACATGGAACCATTTATTATGAACAATGTAACAATATTAGGTAAAGCTATTGGTTTATATCGTAAAATATAAAAACTTCTCAAATTTTGAGAAGTTTTATTCATCTTTTTTTTCTAACTTTACCAATACTTCGCGTGGCTTGGAACCATTAGAAGGACCGATAATACCTCTTTCTTCTAATAAATCGATAGCTCTAGCAGCACGGTTATATCCTAATCTAAATCTTCTTTGTAAAAGTGAAGCGCTAGCTTTTCCTTGCGTAATAACAAATTCAACTATTTCATTATATAATGGCTCTTCAGTCGCATCTTTTTCCGTCATAGTAGTTGAACCTTTTAAATCTTCAGCTTCGATAGTTAAACTTTCATCATAACGCGCTTTTTGTTGAGATATTGTATAATCGACAACAGCTTTAATTTCCTCATCGGATACAAACGTTCCTTGAACTCTAATCGGCGTATTTTCTCCTTGCGGTAAAAATAACATATCACCTTTACCTAATAATTTTTCCGCACCTGTCATATCTAAAATAGTCCTTGAATCGATACTTGAAGATACAGCAAATGATATACGTGATGGGATATTAGCTTTAACTACACCGGTAATGACATCAGTTGAAGGTCTTTGAGTAGCAACGATTAAATGAATTCCTGCTGCTCTAGCCATTTGCGTAATTCGCATAATTGATTCTTCTACTTCTTTAGCAGCTACTAACATAAGGTCAGCTAATTCATCAATTATAACTACGATATAAGGTAGTTTTTTTATTTGACCAAATTCATCTTTGGTTTTATTTTTCTTATCGATATAAGCATTATATCCTGCAATATTTTTAGTTCCACTTTCCTCAAATAAATCATAACGATGTTCCATTTCTGATACTATTTTTTTAAGAACTATATTGGCTTTTTTTGGATCGGTTACAACGGGAGTCAAAAGATGTGGAACTCCGTTATACATCGACAATTCAACTTTTTTGGGATCGACTAATACCAATTTTACTTCTTCAGGTTTAGTCCGCATTAAAATAGATATCAACATACTATTGATACATACTGATTTACCAGATCCAGTTGAACCAGCCACCAATAAATGTGGGGTTTTATTAATTTCACAAAATATCGGTTTTCCCATTATATCTTTACCTAAAGTAACTAACAATTTAGAATCATCCATATTTTTAGGAATTGCTTCTAATATTTCTCTTACACTTACCATCGTAATCGATTTGTTAGGTATTTCAACACCAACAGTTTTTTTACCTGGTATCGGTGCTTGAATATGAACGCTTTTAGCAGCTAGGGATAAAGCTAATTCTTTATCCAAACTAACTATTCGACTTAATTTAGTTCCCGCTTTTATTTCTAATTCATATTGGGTTACTGCCGGTCCAATATTAATAGCTACAACTTTTGCTTCAACCCCAAAATCATGAAAAACTTCCTGTAAAACATTTACTGTATCTTTAATAGCTTCTTGATTATCTTTATTATTCGTTTTATTTTGTTTTTTCAATAATGTTATAGGAGGAAATTTATAGTTAAGATTAGTCCCTTTAATATCATCCAATTCGATAGTTTCAATTTCATCTTTAACTTCTTTTTTCTCATCGTTAGCAACTAATTCATCCATACTAGAAATAACAATTTTATCATCTTTTTCGTATTCTTCTTCAATTTGTTTAATATGTTCTTTATCTTTAACCTTATGCGTTAAATTAACGGTTTCTTGAACAGTCTTTTTAACACCATTTTTTAATGATTTAATAATATCATAAATCGTAATCCCACTAAACATAATAAAACCACATATAATTAAAACAATACTTACAACACTAGCACCTTGTAATGATACTAATTTAACTAAAGTAACACTAAATATTGCTCCAATCATACCCCCACCTTGAATATCACTGGTTCCATCGATAAAATTATTTAGATTATTAAACGTCTCTTCGATTATCACACCATATTCAACTGTTGCTTCATCAGGAGTTAAATTTTTAATATATCCTAGATGAAAAAAGCACAAAACACCGATTATAATTATATATAAACCGATTAATTTAGTTGTTAATAAATCGGGTTTTTGTCTTTTGACAATCATATAACCGCCAATTATACCAACAATTACTAATAAAATAGCCCATAAAACTCCGACTAAAAATCCTGAAAAACCATCGATGATATCTGCTAATAGTCCAAAGCGACAACAACCAATAATTGCGACTAAAATAAGTAAGATACCACATATTTCAATACTAGCTTTATTATCTTTTTTCACTTCTTTTCTTACTTTTTTCTTAGTCATCTTATCACCTTCTACAATAAAATTATATCATATTATAAAAAAAATGGATATAAAAAAGAGTATTTACTTTTAGTATTATACTCTTAAATTAAATTTTAAAGCCTTTTAACTTTAGGTTGTTCATATTCTTCCTCAAAAATATTATCAAACTGTTCTAATAACATTTTATAAACTGTTACCTTATCTTCTAAATTATCAAGCATTTCAACTTCATTATAATAATTAATTTTATCTTTAATAATTACAAATTTGAATTTATTTTGATTAGCATCTAAAAATAAGGCATTATCATTTGTTGCATATAAAACAATTCCTTTAACATTACTAATTAATTGATTAGTTTTAGCTAATCGTCCAATGTATTTAGCTTTAATTAAAAATTGTTGTAGTGAAATATAGTTTTCTTTAAATTCTCTTAATGTCATCGAACTAGAAAAACTACAGTTTAATTTTTCAATATTATAATCATAGTCAACTTGATCAGAAATATTTCTTACCTTTATAACATTACCATTGATGCTCGATTTTTTTCTTTTAATATAAATATCACAATCATCAACAGCATTAAATATAATATTTTCAAAATCATTTTGCGCCAATTTTAAATCAGAAAAATTGATGTTATTTAATTGTGGAACTAAAGTAAAATCGATATTATCATTATCTATATTAGTCAAAAAACTAATAATTTGCTGAAATAAATCAGTTGTTTCTTTAATTGTTTCTCCATCTTTAATAGTATCTAATTGACTAATACTAATAACATAATTTTGTAATAACCGATTCTTAATACTATTAATATTCATTTTTTCTAACTGCGTTTTTTTAAATAAATCTATGATTTCTTTTTTGATACTAGCATATATAAGTTCAAAACTATCATTAGTAATATTACTATATAAGCAATCAATTTTAGCGTCAAATAACTTTTGATAAGTTAAATCACTTAAATCATATTTATATAATTTAGATATTTTTTTACTATTAGCTTCAATCTTAATTAATGTATTTAAAACATCCGTTTCAAATTGTTTATATATTTTATTTATAAGATTATCAAAATAATCTTTTGCTTCTTCATATGAATCATCTAGATAAATATTAACAATTTTATTTTCTAAATTAATTTTATTTTCATTAATCTTATTATTTATAAAACCATAAAATTCATGATTAGAATATTTAATAATATAACTATCTAATTTGTGACTTACTTGATAATGTAATTGTTTTTCATATTCTTTAACTTGAATTATACATTCTTTTTTTAATTTTTCGATTAAATTAGCTACACCAATAACACTTTTAGTATATCTTACATCATTTTGATATTTAGTATATAAACTTTTTAATATTCTTTGTGTAGTTTTATCTATTTGCCAATTATTGATAAAATATTCAAACATCTCTAGATTATTTGCTGTAATTTTTGCTCGTAAATCACGCATAATATTAAAAATAGCTAATTCATCTAAACAAAAACCAATACTTTCTATAGCTTCTTCGATAAATTGTATTTCGCCATCTTTATAAAGAAAAGCATCGCTATTAAAAAAATTTTTAAGATTTTTTAATTGAATATTTAATCTATTAATAGCATCTTTTTTAGTTTTTTCTAAAGATGTTTCATAGTTTGTATTAGATTTTGTATCATTTGAACGATGTTTTATACTTTTAGCAAGTATTTCATAAGCTTCATTAATTTGTTTAGTTTTTTGTTCTAATTGTAATTTTTCGTGTTCAGTATCTTTAGCGTGTAAATCTGGATGATATTTTTTCATCAAATTACGATAACTTTTTTTTAAATTTTCTTCAGTATAACTATTATCTAGTCCTAATATTCTTAAAGCAGCACCGTAGTTCATAATAATTCCCCCTTTTTGGCAACAAGTATCCTATCATTTTATTTGAATTTTGTCAAATTAAGAGGAATTATTGTTCTAATTCCTCTTCGATTCTTAATAATTGATTATATTTACAAATACGATCGGTTCTCGATAATGAACCTGTTTTGATTTGTCCTAAATCAAGGCCAACAGCTAAATCAGCAATAATTGTATCTTCTGTTTCCCCACTACGATGGGAAATAATTGTTTTATAATTATTTTTCTTTGCTAATTCGATAGTTTCTAAAGTTTCCGTAATTGTACCAATTTGATTAACTTTTAAAAGAATTGCATTACCAGCGTGGTGGTCAATAGCATATTGTAAGTATTTTTTATTAGTTACAAATAAATCGTCACCTACTAGTTGAATTCTATCGCCTAATTCTTTAGTTATTTTAGTAAAGCCTTCCCAATCATTTTCATCAACTGGATCTTCGATGGAAATAATTGGATAATTATCACATAACTCTTTATAAAAATTAATTAATTCATCGACAGTTAATTTTCTATTTTCCCCTTTTAAATTATATATACCATCTTCATAAAATTCACTAGCCGCTACATCTAGTCCAATATTAACATCCACACCAGGGGTATAATTAGCCCTTTTAATAGCTTCGACAATGACATCTAAAGCTTCTTTATTACTTGATAAATTAGGTGCGAAACCACCTTCATCACCAACATTAGTATTATAACCTTTTTCTTTTAAAACACTTTTTAAATTATGAAATACTTCTGAACCAATTCTTAATCTTTCTTTAAAGGTGTAAGCATTAGGAATAATCATAAATTCTTGGAAATCTAAATTATTATCCGCATGAGCTCCACCGTTTAAAATATTCATCATTGGTCTTGGTAAGGTTGTTCCTTCGCCAATATAACGATATAATGGTTTACCACTAGCAATACTAGAAGCTTTTAAAACCGCCATCGAAACACCTAATGTAGCATTAGCGCCTAAATTAGATTTATTTTCAGTTCCATCTAATTCAATCAATGTTTTATCGATTAATGCTTGATTACTAGCATCCATACTAATTAGTTTTTCACGAATAACAGTATTAACATTATTAACTGCTTTCAATACTCCTTTACCCATATAACGTTTAGAATCATTATCTCTTAATTCTAAAGCTTCTCTACTACCGGTTGAAGCACCACTTGGAACAATAGCTCTACCTAATATACCATTTTCTAAAATAACATCCACTTCAACAGTTGGATTACCTCTTGAATCTAATACTTCTCTTGCTTTAATATCTTTTATTTTCATTATTAATCAATCCTTTCTAATTTTTATATAATCCTTTGATATTAGCCTCATCAAGAATATGATTTTTTATTTTATCTTTTAGTTCTTGATAAGTAAAGCCCTCATTTATATCTAAAAAACAATCTAGAGCATAAACTGTTATATCATAATAATGTGGGCGATCAGGTGGCGCCATACCACCATAGTTGTTACGATTAAAATCATTTTTTCCTTCGATGAAATTGTGACTATTTAAACTGGCATTTTCTTCTAAATATGGTTTATCTAAATTAGCTACCAACCAATGAACAAAATCGTGACCACATACTTCAATTGCATCAAAATCTTCAATAATTACAGCAAAAGATATAGTGTTTTTAGGATAATCACTAAACGCTAATGGTAAAGATAAATCTATGTTACCTCTTTTACCATACTTATCGTCGATAACACCATCTTTAATTCCTTGACTTACTATTTTCATAATTACCTCTTTTCTCTTTTATTTGTTGGTTTAAATTATTCATATATTCGATGATATATTCTTTTTTATCGTTGTTTAAATAAGGTATTAACATCTTATCTAAATCATTAGTCACTAACTTATCTAAATTATCGACAATATCTTGAATATCTTCAAAATAATGTTCAATTAAATAATTGATTATTAAACTTACTTCAAAATACTGATTTCCAACACAACAATACGATGATGATACAGATTGATAATTATGAAAAGCTAAACCATTGTCATAAGAAGGCGGTATACGATATATTCCCGTTACCTCATTAAAAATCAAGCCGATATTTTCTAATTTAGAATCTAAATTATCAATTAAACATTTACTAAATAATATTCTTATAAAATCTTTTCTAATTTGTTTTAAATTACTAGCACTAATCAAAGTTAAACCAGCATATTTATTAAATATTTGTTCAAAACATAATCTTAATTCTTCTACTTGATCTTCTCTTCTTATTACATCACAAGTATAAGTATCGTAAGAAGTATCCGCATCAGTTAAATAACTAGTCACTAAACAACAATTAGCTTTAGCATATTTATCGTATCCTAAATCGACATCGACGACATTGACACCTAATTTTCTTAAAATTAAGGAAGATATCTTTTCCATCAAATCTTGGTCACTATTTTCCCCATTTATTTTAACTAGTTTTTTTAAATTTTCGTGATTTACCCAAAATTTTTCAGCTACACCCTTACCTCTTGTTTCCATTCTAATAAAGTCTAATTCCGATACCTCAATTCGTTGCATATTATCAATCTCTTTCATTTTATATATTTAATTAAGACTTTGTCAGTAACTAATTGTCCTAATTGCTCTTTCATTATATCTATATCATATTCAAAATAACGATTTTTAAATGTCGGAAATAATTCATCACTAACATATTCTTTTTTTATATCATTTAAATCAGGAAATGGACGAAACCCTTTTTTTATCGCTTCTTCAATTGTCCTAAAATTGTATTTAAAATACCATTGTTGATTGTAGACTAATAAACCAACCGTATAATATTTTTTTTCTAAAGATTGCCATAATACTGAAAATACTTCCATATTTCACCTTAATAATTCAACAATTCTTTTAAAGTCATCGCCACGGTCTTCAAATTTCGCATATTGATCCCACGAAGCACAAGCTGGACTAAGTAAAATAACCTCATTTTCTTCTGATAAATTATAGGCTAATTTAGTAGCTTCTTCTAAAGTATCTTTTTTATAACATTCGATTTTATTTTTATTACAAAATTCTAAAATACGCTCTTTAGTTTGACCATAACAAACAACTAACTTTACATTTTGCATATGTGGTAGTAGTTCATCAAATGAATGTCCTCTATCCAAACCACCAAGTAATAAAATAGTTGGTTTATTAAATGAATCTAAAGCGATAATCGTCGAAGTAACATTAGTGGCTTTAGAATCGTTATAAAATTCCCGCTTATTGAGTCTTTTAACAAATTCTAATCGATGTTCAACTCCCGAAAAATTAGTTAAAACTTCTTTAATTATTTCGTTAGTAACATTAAATTTTTTAGCTACAACAATCGCACACATAATATTTTCATAGTTATGATTACCTTTTATTTTAATATCTTCTAATTTTATTATTTCTTCGTTGTTATAATAAATAGCTTGATTTTCTATATAAATATCACATTTTTTATTAGCCGAGAAATAAACTTTAGTTGATTTAATATCACTAGTTAAATTTAATACATCTTGATTATTACCGTTTAAAATAGCTAAATCATTTTGCGTATGATGATTAAATATTTTTTTCTTACATCTTTGATAATTTTCATAAGTTTTAAAATGATCTAGGTGAACTGGCGTTAAATTAGTTAAAATACCAATATCGGTTTTAAAGTCATAAAAATCATGTAATTGTTGAGCTGATAATTCGATTACGATAATATCGTTTTCTTTGATATCATTTAATAAAGAACACATTGGAAAACCGATATTGCCACCTAAATGAACTGGTAAATTAGCTTTTTTTAAAATTTCATAAGTTAAAGTAGTTGTTGTAGTTTTACCATTACTACCAGTAATAGCTATTATTTTAACATTTTTTGGTAAATAATGATAAGCTACTTCTAATTCGTTAATAACTGGAATATTTAAGCTTTCTGCTTTTAAACAAACGGGATGTTCGACTTTTATCCCTGGGTTTTTAACCACATAATCATAAGTGTTATCTAATAATTCTTCTGGTTCATCGGTTACAATTAAATTAATTCCTAATTCTTTTAATTCTTTAACTTTTTCTTCATCTTGTTCTTTCATATCAGTAATTAAAATTGTACAGTTATGTTTTGCTAAAGTTTTAGCAACTTCATAACCAGAACGCGCCATTCCTAAAATAAACATTTTTTTATTGTCATACATTTTTATCACCTATAAATATTATATCACTTGAATAGTTTAAAATATTAAAAAAATTGTACTTTTCATACAATTTTATAGATTATTTAACTTTTCTTTAACTAATTTATTAACCAAAGCCATATCAGCTTTACCTTTCAATAAACCAGATAATTTTCCCATTATTTTACCAGTATCAGCTTGACTAGTTGGGTTTATTTCTTTAAATACTTCTTCGATTGTTTTATTGATTTCTTCTTCGCTCATCATAGCTGGCATGTATCTTTCTAAAATACTGATTTCTCTTTCTGTTTGTTTGATTAAATCAGCACGATTACTTTTTTCTAAATCAGCTATCGTTTCTTTACGCGTTTTAATTTGTTTAGAAATTACTGCCACCATTTCTTCATCTGTTAATTCTCTTTTTTTATTAATTTCTTCTAATTGAATAGCTCCTTTAACCATTCTTACAACATTAAGAATTTCCTTATTTTGGTTTTTCATTGCATTTTTTAAATCGATCATTATTCTTTCTCTCATATTCATTTCCTTTCTAATTTAAGAAAAAAGCCAAATTGGCTTAATTGTAGTTTCTTTCGCGACGACGACTATTTTTAATAGCTTCTTTTTTAGCTTCTCTTCGTCTTTCTCCTGGCTTGCTATAATGTTCTCTTTTTCTTACTTCTTTTAGGAGGCCATCTTTAACATTTTTTTGTTTAAACATTTTAAGTGCACCATCAACGTTTCCATTTTTTACAATGACTTTAGACATATGATCCCTCCTTCCGTACAACTACTTGACATTATAACACGATTTTAGGCTATTTTCAAGTTATATAGCTTAAAAATTCTACTTCATTTAAAAAATTTTTTCTATAAATCAATTTCGGATGATTCTCTCCTACTTTTATAACTATTAAAAATCTTTAAATACCCATATAACCACATAAATAATATTTATTATTCTTTCTTATTAATATAGCATTAGGAATATAGTTTTTTTTAGGTTTTCCTTTTAATTTAATGCTTCCAATCTTAGATAAAAATATCGAATTATCTTCCAAATTTATTTTTAAATTTTGCATTAAGTTTATTCCTTCAATTATTGCTACTATAATTTTTTCTTTACCTTCAATTGTTTTAATTACTAAAATATCATCGGTAAAATCTAACCAATAATTATATTCATTATCGATATCATCTGAAACTATTTGGTGATGCGCTAAAATTTTAAAACTATTATATTTATCACTATATAAATTACTATCTATAATTTGATCGATAAGATATATTTGTTTTTTATTAGGAAATAACCTAAATTTATAAAATTCTTCTACCATTTGTCACCTCCAAAATTATTTAAGAGAATGGTTTACCATTTGGTTTGCCACTCTCTTAAAATTAACATGTCGTTAGTACTCTAATAGTACTACCAATAATCGTACCAAATTTAAAGATTATTTCGACTAATATAGGGAAAAGGGGGAGTAAACATAAAATAACAATAATTTTTAAAATTGTTTTATAATTTTTTATTAAATTGGACACATAGTACCTCCGATAGCTCTTCTTATAGCACTACCTAAACTTCTACCAACATCCATGATAACAGAAATTCCCCGATGAATCGCACTAATTAAGCTACCAGTAATGTTTATACCACCAACTATTTGTAATAGTTCTTGTTTTTCTAACATATATTCACCTCCTAATTACATTTTAATGGACGCATAAATCCATCGATAACGCCGATTATAAAAATTACTCCCGCACCAATAAGTAAGCCGACACCTAAACTTATTCCCCCACCATTTACTTTAACTAATTCTTCTTTACTTAATTTTTTCATATTTCAAACTCCTTTCTTATTTCTGCATATAAAGTTGTTGGTTTAGTTTTAAAAACTAATTCGATAATATTATTTTCGATTAAATATTTATCTGGTAATTTAGTTTCTATCACAACTTCATATAATAAATTATTACCATTTAGGTAATTATTAATAGATAACATTTTAAAATCGAACGGCTGATTATCTATTAAAAGTTGATAATCTTTAATATTATTAATTTCCTCTTCTTGAACATAGAAAGTTAATAATAAAGAATTATCGATGTTTTTGATATATCCGAAATATTTTTTATAATTGTTATATTTATAATTAAAGATAATGATTATACTACTTATCAAAGCTATCGTTAAAATAATTAACCAAATAATTATTGCTTTAGAAGTTTTTTTGTTTAAAAGATATGGAAAATTATTATACATTTTTGGATAAATCATCGACTAATTTTCCTTTCTTTAATTTGATAACTTGCTCAAATAGATCCATATTATCTAAACGATGGGAGACGAAAATAATTGTTTTATCAGGATAATTTTTAAATAGATTTTTGAGAATTACTCTTTCCATATCAGTATCAACTTGATTAAGTCCTTCGTCGATAACAATAATATTAAATGGTTTAGCTAAAGAACGCGCTAAAATAATTCTTTGCCGTTCCCCACCAGATAAATTAAAACCATTTTCTTCAATCAATGTATTATAACCTAATGTATTATTTTTAACTATTTCATCAACTAAACATATTTTAGATATATCACTTATATTGTTACTATCAATGTTATTAAAAATTGTATCGGAAAATAAAATTTCATTTTGTGAGACATAAATAATATCACTTTTTTGATAATCATTTATATCAATATCATTGATATAAACTTTATCACGAGGGATTTCGTAATATTTTTTTAATATCTTAAACAAAGTACTTTTCCCACTACCACTTTCACCTATTACCATTACTTTACGTCCCTTCTTTATCGTCAAATTAATATTTTCTAAAACATTAACTTCTTCTTTGAAACTATAGCTTAAATTTTTAAAGACGATATCGCCAATTATCGGTTTATCTAAAATTCCTGTTTCTTTTTTATCATAATATAAATTAAGAATTTTATTTATAGCCGTTTTAGCTTGTCTAATACTGTCGTTTAAATCGATAATATTGCGAATCGGCGTTAGAAAATAAACTAATAACGAATTAAAAGATAATAATTGACCAATGGTTATAACATTATCTCTTACTAAAATAATACCCACTAATATAATTAAAACAAAACCAATATCATTAATTATTTCTTTTAGTAATAATTCATAATTATAACAACTATCTAATTTACAAATATCATCAGTGTATTTAGTATATTTTTCTTCATATTTTTGTAGTGTCTTCCTTTCATTACAACTTCCTTTGATTGTTTCATAACCGTTTATTCGTTCCACCATAAAAGAAGTTAGTTCAGCTTTCGTCAAAGTTGCATTTTCGATGTTTTCACTTAAATTATCTTTAAAAATAACTAATACTAAACAATATAAAAGCAAAATTACTAAACTAATAATAAATAAATTAGTGTTTAAAAAGTAAATAATAATCAAGGCTAAAATAGTTAAAGGTAAATCGATAAAAATACTAACTGCTACTTTACTGATTACTTGTCTTACTGCATCTAAATCATTTATTTTCGATATAATCTCTCCTGTTGTATTATTTTTATAGTAACAATAAGGAAGGTTTAAAATTTGTTTAAACGTATTATAATTAAGGTTAAGATCGATTTTTTGATTGACTAATATAATTATTTTGTTTCTTAAAAAATTAGAGATGATTTTCATAATATAAACGGTTAAAAAAATAATTAATATTAAATATATTTTGTTGATATTATCGATATTATCGACCATATATTGCATATAAAATGATGTAACAATGGAAAAAATTGTAATAAAAATAGAAATTAAAATTATTTGAATTAATTGATTAGTTGAGGACATTATTATTTTGTGAACAAATTTTTTTATCGAATTGTTAGGGATATTTTTAATTACTTTTATTGGGTATAGGATGATGAGGATATTATCAAATAATAAATTAAATTCATCATAAGTATAAGTTTTTATAAAACCAATGGGGTCGTAAACAATTAATTTTTTTCTTTTGAAATCTATTTTTTTAATTACAACATAATGTTTGTAGGAGTTATCGATAATCACATGCGCAATACAAGGTAAGATAACATCTTTATTTAACTCTTCTAAACTAACTTTACAACCATAACTTTCAAAGCCACATTTTTTAGCGGCTTCAATCAAATGATAAGCCGTCGTACCACTTTTATCAGTTTGACACATTTCTTTTAATTCATTAATATCAACATAACCTTTATAATGTTTGATAATCATCGCAAGGCAAGTTGGACCACAATCTTTAAAACCATCTTGCTTAACTAAATTTCGCTTCAACATTTTTTTCCCTCCTACTAGTTATATTAGCGAAAAGTTGGCGATTTCCTTTTTATTTTTGAAAAAAATTAAAAAAAAATGAAATTTCTTCCATTTTTTAATTACATGTTACCGCAATTTTCAATTTTTACATTTTATTTACACTGATAAAATTACTTATTAGTAAATATTTTTATTGTTTTTTGACCATATTTTTTTTCTTTAAGTAAAACAAAGTCACAATCAATTTGTTCTTCTTCTAATTCACAAACGATTAAACCATCCTTTTTTAATAAATCATTTTCTTTTATTTTTTTTAATACTTTGTTTAATAAGTTATCATGATAAGGTGGATCTAATAAAATTAAATCAAATTTAGTGTTTTTTAATTTATCTAAAGCTTTAAAACAATCAGCATGAATTATTTCTTTATTTATTATTCCTAAAGTATTTTTTTTAATTGTCGCAATAGCAATTTTATTATTATCGACGAAATAACACATTTTAGCGCCATTACTTAAAGCTTCGATACCTAAACTACCACTTCCTGCAAATAAATCTAAACAAATAGCGTCTTTTAAATGATTTTGAATTATGGCAAACATCGATTCTTTTATCCTATCCATCGTCGGTCTAGTCCCGTTTATGTTGAAGCCTTCTAGATTTTTTCCTTTATATTTACCACTTATTACCCGCATAACATCACCTAACAATATTATAACAAAAAAAGTTCTATTTTTTTAGAACTTCTAAAGCTTGACGCATTTTTAAATCATATTTAACCATATCTAAACCACCAAATAATTTTAAGAATTCATCTTTGTCCATTTGATATCTAGTAGCTAAATTAGTGGCTTCTGTTTCTGCTTCTTCATCGGTTACTTCGATTTTTTCTTCGTTAGCAATTTCTTCTAACATTAATCGATAAGTAACTCTATTTTTAGCTTCTTCTTGCATTTGGTCTCTTAAAGCTTGTTCATCAGAATTAGTAAATTTATAAAACATTTCTAAAGTTATTCCTTGCATTTTTAAATTTTCTTCATATTGTTTTAAAATACGGTCTATTTCTTCTTCGATCATGACATCAGGAATATCAATTTTCGTATTTTTAGCAGCACAAGCTAATAAGTCATCGATATATTTATTATCCGCATCTGCTTCTTTTCTAACTTTGATATTTTCTTCAACTTGTTTTTCTAAATCTTCTTTTGAATTAATTCCCTCCATTCCTAAATCTTGGAAGAAATCTTCATCTAATTCTGGTAATTTTTGTTCTTTAATTTCTTTTACTTTTACTTTAAAAACTACTTCTTGACCTTTTAAATCTTCAGCGTGATAATCGTCTGGGAAAGTTAAGTTAATATCTTTTTCTTCGCCTTTTTCCATGCCGATAATTTGTTCTTCAAATCCTGGAATAAATGTATTACTACCAATTTTTAACGAATAATCTTCACCCTTACCACCATCGAAAGCAACACCATCTTTAAAGCCTTCAAAATCAATTACGGCAACATCTCCATTGGCAACTTTGCCTTCTTTATCGATATTTTCCATATATCTTTGACGCATTTGTTCAATAGCTTCACTAACTTCTTTTTTAGTTACTTTGACTTCTTCTTTTTTTACATCTAAACCTTTATATTTACCTAATTTTACTTCTGGTTTTAAAGTTAAATTGAATTTAAACTCGACATAATCATCAGTTACAGCACTTAAATTTATTTCTGGTTGAGCAACAATTACATCATCGCCGTTTTCTTTTAACATCATCTCGTAAGCTTCATTTAAACAAGATTCGGCAGCTTCCATATAAAGACTAGTCATGCCATATTTTTTAATATAAACTTCTTTTGGTGCTTTACCAGGTCTAAAACCATCAATTTTAGCTTCTTTATTTAGTTTTTTAAAGGCTTTATCTAAAGCTTTTTTCCACTCTTCACCTTCGATTTTAATTACAACTTCTTTCATTTATTTTCCTCCTTCAAAGTTCATTAACTAGTATATAATATTTAAGTTTTATTTTCAAGTAAAATTTTTAAAAAAACATCTAATTTAAGATGTTTTAAAAAATTTCTACTATTTTAACTTCATATTTACCATTAGGACTATCAACTGATGCTATATCGCCTACTTTTAGTCCTAAAATAGCTTGAGCGATTGGTGATTCATTAGAAATTTTATTGGCAAAAGGATCAGCTTCGGTACTTCCAACGATAGAATATGTTTCAACTTCACCATCTTCGACATATTCTATTTTTATATTAGTACCTATTGTTACTTTATCAGTTGACACATCATCGATTACCTTTGCATTTTCAATTAAAACTTCTAATTCCTTAATTCTATTTTCGACGACAGCTTGATCATTTCGTGCGGCATCATATTCGGCATTTTCCGATAAATCGCCTAAAGCTCTAGCTTCTTTTAAAGCATTGATAACTTCTGGTCTTTTAACATTAATTAAATTATCTAGTTCAGCTTTCATTTCTTCTAAGCCTTGACTAGTAACATAAACTTCTTTATTTGACATTTTGTTCACCTCAATTAATTTAAATCTAGAAAATAATACTACAAATTTAAATGTTTGTCAAGCTCAAATTTTAATTCGCATCATATCATTTTTTTCTAGTGGGAAATCAACCTTTAAATAAACAATCTGTTTAGGGTGTCTAACAACATCGATTAAATTATTATCAATATCATAAATATCATTTATTTGATAAGTTATACCTAAATTATTAGGACCAAAAAACTCGACAATATCGCCTTTTTTAAAATAATTTCGCTGTTCTAGCTTAACTATTTTTTTATCTTTATCATAATCTAAAACTAAACCTAAAAAGTCTTGATTAGATACCTCGACCCGATTGTTATAATAATTACAGTTTTCTTGATAATTTCCATCGAAAAACTGAACAATGCTATCTCTATTTGCTACTCTAGATAATATATTCTCATAACTACTATTATATGTATAATTTTTATTATAAACATCATCAATAGCTTTGCGATAAATACTTACGACCGTTGCAATATAATAAATAGAACGCATTCTACCTTCGATTTTTAAAGAAGTAATATTCATTTCGCATATTTCTTTAATATGTTTTAATAAAGATAAATCTTTAGAACAAAAAGTAAAGTTTTTATCACCTTTAATAATATTTTTATTTTCATCTAGCAAATCAAAATCCCAACGACATATTTGACTACAACCACCACGATTCGCATCACGATTAGTTAAATAATTTGACAAAACACATCTTCCACTATAACTAGCGCACATCGCCCCATGAATAAATATTTCCACTTCTAAACCAACTTTTTGGATTTCTTTTATTTCTTCTTTAGTTGTTTCTCGACCTAATACTACTCTAGTTGCCCCTAGATTTTTTAAACACTCAACCGCTTCATAGTTTAAAGTCGATTGTTGCGTTGAAATATGAACTTCTAAATTAGTATGTTTTTTTGCTAAAGCTAAAACAGTTAAGTCACTTACTATAATTGCATCTACTTTTATTTCATCTAATTGTTTTAAATAGTCGATTAAAAATTTAACTTCTTTATTGTGTAATACGATATTAACTGTAACATAAACTTTTTTATTTAAATTATGCGCAAATAAGACACCTTCTTTAATTTCTTCGATTGTAAAATTAACCGCATTTGCTCTTAAACCAAATAAAGACCCGCCAATATATACCGCATCAGCTCCATATAAACAAGCTATTTTTAATCTTTCTAAATCGCCAGCTGGCGCTAATAATTCTGGTTTCATTACTTCACCTTGTATACAGTTTCTTGATAGAAAAAGCCTTTCTTTAAATTATCAAATAAATCATTTAATTGTTCATTTAAAATATCTTTATTTTTTTCATTGACATTATTAAATATATCAACTACTTTACTAAACTTATCATCATCGATTAAAAAACTATTCAAAACGATATAATCGTAATCTAACAACAATTTTTCCTTTAAACCATCTAAAATAAAATCTGTATAAACGACTGTTCCATTTTGATCAACTAAAGGATATATCTTCCCTTCTTTTTCCATATAATTTATCTGCGATTCATCTTGCAAATCAAAAGTTTTTAAATAATTTTTAACTAAATTACGCTTAGAAGTAAAAATAGGTAGGTAGCCAAACAAAGTAACCATCAATTTAGCTTTAGTATTCTTTTTAATTTCCTGCATTTCTCTTAATGTTATATCGTTTGATACCCAAGTATATTTAACATTTTGATTATACCAAAAATTGATCGTATAATAATTGTTAGTCATATGTTCTTGACTCCAAACTAAATTGTAGTTTAAATTTAATTTTTTAGCTAAATTAGGAATAGCCAAATCATAAAATATCACACCTTTAATATTATAATTATTTAACTTAATCAACGTCTTTTTTAAATAATCAATGTCACTATTATGCATATTTTTATTTAAACAAACAAAAACTTCTTTATCGATAGTTTTTAAGTCTTCTAAATTAAAATAAGCCGGCATATTTACACTTAAATCTTTAATACCAATAATTACCCCATCACAAGCTAGTGACATTTGTTTTAAGGAACTAGGAATTATTAATGTTTTCACGGTATCATCCCCTTTTCACGGCTTTATTATATAAAATTAATATCTTTTTGTAAAGAGAAAAGAAAAAATGCTTATTCAGCATTTTTGTAAGCTTCTAAAATTTTATCTTGGAACATCTTACGAGTTTCTTGGTTAATTGGATGAGCTATATCACGATATTCCCCATTTGCTTTTTG
>CALVSM010000007.1 GCA_944359025.1 uncultured Bacilli bacterium | reverse complement strand
TATTTCACCTCATATCAATCATAACATGTTATTTTATTAAAAGCAACTATGGAAATTTGTCGAAAAATGTGTTATAATGATATTGGTGATAATATGTTACCTAGTAGAGTGATATATAAAGATAAGATGTATGATACGGTAGGTTTTATTAAATTAAACAATGGGTCATTTTTAATACTTAAAAACAATGATGAAATTATTAGTGTTGATTTAAGTAAAGCGCAAGGTTTATCTTTAAATTTAAAATTTGAAGTTAAAGAGGCAACAAAAGTTGAAACAGTTTTAATCGAATATATAATTCAAGCTTTAAAAAGTGATATAAAAAATGGTAAATATAAAGAAAAAAGAATGTTGATGAATGATATTACAGCAATTAATAAATATATTAATACTCATCCAGAATTGCTTTCTAATATGAAAGAATTAGATTTTAAAGATGATTTAGTTGTTAAAAATTTACAGCAATTATTAAGTTATTTTGATGAAGTAATGGAACCTTCTCCTTTAGATTTAAGTAATATAACTAGTTTTGAAATTGGCGATAAAGATTATATTAGATTTAAAGATGAAAATGGTAAAATAAAAATATTAGATGATAGCCATGATAATGTTAATTTTAAAGAGCAATTTGCTAATAAACAAGATGAATCAAAAAGATTTCAAACTAATGATGGTAAACAAAACGCTTTAGAAATAGCTAAAGATACTTTAAAATATGAAAAGAAAGAAGTTCCTTTGGAAAGTGCGGTTTTGAATAACAGTTTAACAAGTACTTTGATTAATCAATCTGATTTAGGTAAAGATAACGTTTTATTTAACAATCAAGAAAATATTATATATAATCAAACGGATAATAAAGTTTTAACTGTCGATAAAAATTTAGAAATTAAAGAAGTTTCAGAAGAAGTCACAAGCCAAGAAAAACCTAGTCAAAATTATCCACCATATGATGAAGTAACAGTTACTTTATTACTATTTAAAGGTCAAGAAAATTTAGATGTGGATAGTTTAATTAATCAATATTTAAACGAATTAACGATTAAACAAATCGATTTATTGATGAATAATTTTAATCTTACTTCTGAACAAATTAATAAATTAACAAAACAAAGAACTATTAAACAAGGTTATGAAAAAAATATTACAGAAACTAAACAGTTAGAAAAACCTAAAACTTTAGTTTTAAAAAAGACTGATAAAGCAGCTTTTATCGATTCATTATTATTAAGTTTTATCGTTGGTTTAGTATGGGGAATTTATTTGACTTTTTTAATAATTTTAATTATGTCATAAAACGGGGTGATTATAGATGGATATTATGATGATAATTGTCGGGTTATATATTGTTTTAGTAATTATTGTCGTTGTTGCTTTAAATTTATTACAAAATAAAAGAAATAAAAAATATAAAAATATTTTAGATAAATTGGAAGTAGAAAAAAATATTATCGATAGTACGCCAATTAGTTTGGAAATATCTAAAATAAAAACATTTTTAAAAAACGATAAGTTAGATGCTAGTTTAAGTAATTGGGAAGGAAGATTTAAAGATATCAGAACCAATCAAATTCCTAAAATAACCGATATGATTTTAGAAGCTGATTATTCTTTAAAACAACAAGATTATAAATCAACAGTATTTAAAATTGCTAAACTAGAAATGGAAATATATAAAGTTAGAACGAATACCGAAATTTTATTAGATGAAATTAAAGAGATAACTTCTAGTGAAGAAAGAAATAGAGCCATAATTATTAAATTTAAAGCCTTATATCGCGAGTTGTATGATAAATTTGAAAAAAATAAAATTGAATATGGCGAAGTGGCTAATTCGATTATGCTTCAGTTTGAAAATATTTCTAAACGGTTTGAAGCTTTCGAGATAACGATGGAAAATAACGAATATACCGAGGTCACTAAAATTATAAAATCAATCGATGAGATGCTTAAACATATGCAAATAGTAATTGAAGAAGTTCCTCCGATTGTTTTGATGGCTACTAATATAATTCCTAAAAAAATCGAACAAATAACTAATATTTATAAAGAAATGGTTAGTGAAGGATATCCTTTAGACTATTTAAATGTCGATTATAATGTCGACGAAGCAAATAAAAAACTAAATGATATTATGGATCGTACTAAAGTGCTTAATTTAGAAGATAATTTATTTGAATTAAAAGTATTATTAGATTATTTTGATTCACTATTTAATGATTTTGAAAAAGAAAAAGCTGATCGTAAAGTATATGATGAATTAGTGGAAGCATTTATTAATAAAAAGAATAAAATAGCTGATTTAGTTAGCGATATATTTAGTCAAATGGATGATATTAAAAATGTTTATAATTTATCGGATAATGATATTAATTTATTAAATGATGTTAGAAAAGAATTAGATAATTTAAATGAAGACTATAATATTTTAAATGGTCACACAAGTAATAATACTTTTGCTTATTCAAAATTGATTAAAGAAATCGAAGGTTTATCTTTAAGATTAAACAATATCGAAGAAAGGTTAGATAGTTCTTTAGATGCTTTAGGTAGCATGAAGGAAGATGAATTAAGAGCAAGACAACAATTAGAAGAAATAAGAGGTATTTTAAAAGATTCAAAAAATAAAATGCGGGAATATAATTTTCCAGTTATTCCCGAATATTATTATACCCAGTTAAGTGAAGCTTCTAGTGCCATCAAAGATATTGTCGAAGAGTTAGAAAAAAAACCAATTACAATTAGTGTTTTAAACACTCGAGTTGATACTGCCCGCGATTTAGTTTTAAAACTATATGGCGCTACTAAAGAATTACTTAAAACAGCGATGTTTGCGGAAAATGCTATCGTCTATGGTAATCGTTATCGGGTAATCGATGATACTAATAAAAATTTAACTTATGCGGAAATTTTATTTTATAAAGGCGAATATCAAAAATCATTAGAAACTACTATTAATTGTTTAAATAAAATCGAACCGGGAATATATAATAAATTACTTAAATTTTATGAATAAACCGTTTTAAAAATCGGTTTTTTTCATGTTTTTTTTAATTTGACATATAATTAAATATGTGATAGAATTATTTAACTGTCGTATTTAGACGTTTTTTTTGTCTACAGAATGGAGGAAAATAGTGACAGAAAACTTAATTAAAAGGTATTTACTAGAGAAAGCTTACGAAGAAGGTAAAGAAAAAGAAATCGCTATTATTGGCGATAATATGTATCAAGATAAAATGTTTAATTTATTTAAACAAGGAAAAATTGAAATCAGTGAGTTAAAATTTTCCCTTTGGTTAAAAAATTTAAAATCAAGAAAAATGTTATTTGGTTCATATTTAAAAGAATGTGGTTATTTAGCTCACCAAAATAGAATTATCGAAGTGACCGAAGATGAAAATATATGTACAACTTCAGGCTTATTTTTAAAAGGAAAAAAAGAAAAAATAATCGAACCGGTTGGCGATTGTTATTGTACTCAACCTAATCCTCTTAATTTAAAAGGGCATTTAGTTATTAATGGAGTATACGCTAATCAGTTAATTTATTTAGCTAGAAGTTGTTCTAATGGTTCATTTACTGTCGGTTATTATGGCGATAAAGATTCACTATATACTAAAAAAACTTTAGAATATTATAAATATTTAAGGAATGTTTTACAAAACATGACTAATAATAAATGTGAAGAGACTGAAGATACTATTTTATATAGTGATAAAGTTTATGTTTTAATTTATAATACTAAACCAGTTTTAGAAAAGCCTACTCCTGTAATTACAAGATTTTCAGAAAGATAATTTTTTATCTTTTTTTTCTTGCTTTAAATTATATAATACTATATAATCTAATTGGTGATTTTATGCAAAAATTAATCTTAATTAAGTATGGTGAATTAACTACTAAAAAAGGTAACCGTAATTTATTTATTAATAAATTAAATGAAAACATTAAAAAAGTAATTGATGCAAAAATAATTAAAAAAAGAGATCGTATGTATATTATAACGGACGATATCGATTTAGTTACTAAAAAATTACAAAAAATATTTGGCTTACAAGGAATAGTAATTGCTTATCAAGTAAATACTAATAAAGAAGATATCGAAAAGGGAATTTTAGAAATTTTAAAAGATATCAATTTTAAAACGTTTAAAGTGGAAACAAAAAGAGCTAATAAAAATTTTGAAATTAAATCAATGGAATTTAATAATGTGATTGGTTCATTAGTTTTAAAAAATTTTAATTCTAAAGTTGATGTACATAACCCTGATATAACGGTTCATATCGAAATAAGAGAAGAAACTTATATTTATTTGAATGAAATAAAAGGTGCTGGGGGATATCCTGTTGGTATTCAAGGAAAAGGTATATTAATGTTATCGGGTGGTATTGATTCACCAGTGGCTGGTTATTTAGCTTTAAAAAGAGGCATTGATATCGACTGTTTATATTTTGATTCCCCACCGCATACTAGTTTGGAAGCTAAAAATAAAGTTATTAAATTAGCTAGTATTTTAAATGAGTATTCCGGTAATGTCAGATTATTAGTTGTACCATTTACTAAACTACAAGAAGAAATATATAAGAAAGTTCCTAGTGAATATAATATTACGATATTAAGAAGAATGATGTATCGTATTGCTACTAGTATTAATAATAAATATCAAGTAGTTATCAATGGCGAGAGCATTGGTCAAGTTGCTAGTCAAACTTTAACTAGTATTAAAGTTATTAATAGTGTAACCAATTTTCCTATTATTAGACCTGTAGCTTGTTTAGATAAGTTGGAAATTATTGATATCGCTAAAAAAATAGGAACCTATGAAATAAGTATTTTACCTTTTGAAGATTGTTGTACGATTTTTGTACCTAAACATCCTGTAATCAACCCAAAATTAGAAAAATGTTTAGAGTATGAACAATTTAATTATCAAGAATTAATTGATGAATGTATCGATAATATCGAAATAATTACCAATTTCAATAATCATTATACTGATTTATTATAACCCATTTTTTACCACTTATATTTTAATCTTTTGTGCACAAGCTATAAGTGTACAGGAGGTGAGAATGTATGAATAAATCTACAAATAAATTAGTAGTACCAGGCGCTAAACAAGCTATCGATAAAATGAAATATGAAATAGCTAGTGAATTTGGTGTTAATTTAGGACCAGATGCTACAAGCCGTGCTAATGGTTCAGTAGGTGGAGAAATCACTAAGAGATTAGTTCAAATGGGACAACAAAACTTAGGTGGTTACCAAGCTAAATAATTAAAATAGATAGCAAGTTTGCTATCTACTTTTTTTACCACTTATTTATTATTAAATTTCATCCATAATAATAATGTAAGGTGGTGATTAAATGAAAAATAAATTAATAGTACCAGGTTCTAAACAAGCTTTAGAAAATTTAAAATATGAAATAGCTTATGAATTAGGAATTAATTTAGGAGCTGACCAAACATCACGTTTAAATGGTACCGTTGGTGGTTATATGACTAAAAGATTAGTCGAATTAGGCGAAAAATATTATCAAAATTCAACAAAATAGAGAAGGTTATCTTCTCTATAAAATTTTGTCAATTATTCCATATTTTAAGGCTTCTTCAGCTGATAGATAATTATCTCTTTCGGTATCGTTTTCAATTGTTTTAATATCTTTGTTAGTATTAGAAGCTAATATAGTATTTAATTTATCTTTGATTTTTAAAATATGTTCTGCTGCTATTTTAATTTCAGTTGCTTGCCCACTAGCACCTCCTAAAGGTTGATGAATCATTACTTCACTATTTGGTAAGCAGTATCTTTTTCCTTTTTTTCCACTCGACAATAAAAATGCTCCCATCGATGCTGCCATACCGATACAAATAGTGGAAACTTCACTTTTAATAAAATTCATCGTATCATAAATAGCCATCCCAGAGGTAATAGAACCCCCTGGGCTATTTATGTATAAACTGATATCGTCATGATTAAGACTATCTAAATATAACAATTGAGCAACTACTATATTCGCATTATTATCATTAATCTCGCCAGTTAAAATAATAATACGATCTTTTAATAATCTTGAATAAATATCATAAGCTCTTTCACTATTGTTGGTTTTTTCAATTATAGTTGGTATAAGCATAAAATCATCTCCTATTTAATATAATAGGTAATAATTAAATAAATTATTCAATAAAAGAAATGACAAAATATTTTTTTTTTGATATAATTATTAAAGAATAAAGGGATGATAAATGTGGAAAAAATGATAAAAGTTCAATATAAAAATAAAGTTATAAGAGAATATCCAGAGGGAACGACGCTTTTGGAAATAGCTCATAGTTTTCAAAATGAATATAATTTTCCGATATTAGTAGCTAAAGTAGATAATGTTATCGAAGAATTAGCTTATAAATTAACTAAAAAATGTGAGATAGATTTTTATGATCGAAGTTCGGTTTTAGGTCATACTATTTATTCTCATGGTCTTCATTTTTTACTTATTGTCGCAATTAAAAAAGTTTTGGGAAACGATGTCGAAGTCATTATCCAACACTCTATCGATAAGGGTGTTTATTGTGAAATGGTTAATTGTAAAATAGATAAAGATATCCTTAAAAAAATCGAAAATAAGATGGATGAAATAGTTAAACAAGATTATAATTTTGTTAAATTAAGTGTATCTAGAAGAGATGCAATGCAGTTTTTTAAGAAGAAAAAACAATATGATAAAGTTGAAGTGTTTAAATATATAAGCAATACTTATGTTAATTTATATCGATTAGATGAGTATTATGATTATTTTTTTAGTGAGATGCCTTATAGTACTAAAGTTTTGGATGAATTTAAGTTAACTTATATTAGTGATAATGGTTTTGTTTTAAGTTATCCTTCGATTTATCACCCAAAAAATACGGAAGATTATTCTCACCATAAATTAGTATTTGATGCTTTTTTAGATTATACTAATATGGGTAAAACCGTCGGTATATCTAATGTGGCTGATTTGAATAAAATAGTTTCTATTGGCGAATATAACGATGTTATTCAACTAGCAGAAGCTAATTATAATAGTCAATTAGCTAAAGTGGCTGATATGATTTATAACAAAAAGGGAAAAGTTAAAATAGTTTTATTAGCAGGCCCTTCTTCGAGTGGAAAAACAACAACTGCTCGCAAATTAGCGGTTTACCTAAAAGCAAGAGGCTTTAAAACTCATAGTATTTCGACCGATGATTATTTTGTCAATCGTGTTGATACTCCGAAAAAACCAAATGGGGAATATGATTTTGAAACGATTGAAGCTGTCGATACAACTTTATTTAATAAACATTTACTTAAATTGTTAGATGGCGAAAAAGTTTCTTTACCAGAATTTAATTTCGTAATTGGAGAAAGAGAATATAAAGGAAAAACTTTACAACTAGGAGAAAATGATATTGTTATTATTGAAGGGTTACATGCTTTAAACCCAGAATTAACGATGGCTATCGATGATAAGAATAAGTTTAAAATTTATATTAGCCCGTTAACACAATTAAATATCGATAATCATAACCGTATTCATACATCGGATACTAGAAGGTTAAGAAGAATTATTCGCGATAATATGTATCGAGGAAGAAGTGCAGCGGATACTTTAAAATTGTGGAAAAATATTTTAGAAGGCGAAGAAAAATATGTTTTTCCTTATCAAAATGAAGCTGATGTTATAATTAATTCTGCCTTGATATATGAATTAGGTGTTTTAAAAATATATGCGGAACCTTTGTTGTTTTCGGTTAATGAAGATGATGAAGTTTACCCTGAAGCAATTAGATTAATTAATTTTTTAAGAAACTTCTTACCAATACCTTCAGATGATGTACCTAAATCATCAGTCTTAAGAGAATTTATTGGCGGAAGTAGCTTCCATTAAAAAGAAAGGAATGATTTTATGAAAGTAGCAATTAATGGTTTTGGAAGAATTGGAAGATTAGTTTTTAGAATTATGGAGGAAGATCCTAATATCGAAGTTGTTGCTATCAACGATTTAACAGATGCAGAACAAATCGCTTATTTGTTAAAATATGATAGTAATCATCGTAATTATAAAGTCGATGAAATTAGTTTTGATGAAAACAATATTATTGTCGGTAATCGTAAAATTAAAATCTTTAAAGAAATGGATCCTGTTAATTTACCTTGGGGTGAATTAGGAATCGACCAAGTATTTGAATGTACTGGTAAATTTGTTAAATATGAGGATGCTCATAAACATATCGAAGCGGGAGCTAAAAGGGTTATTATTTCTGCTCCTGGTAAAGGGGATATGAAAACTATCGTTTATAATGTTAACCATGAAACTTTAGATGGAACTGAACAAATTATTTCTGCAGCTTCTTGTACAACTAACTGTTTAGCGCCAGTAGCTAAAGTAATTAATGATAAATTTGGTATTGTAAAAGGATATATGACCACTGTTCATGCTTATACTAACGATCAAGTTATTTTGGATGTCGCTCATAAAAAAGGTATTAAAGCGCGTCGCGGTAGAGCAGGAGCGATGAATATTATTCCATCTAGTACTGGGGCGGCTAGTGCTTTAGGTTTAGTAATTCCTGCTTTAAAAGGAAGATTAGATGGTAGTGCCTTAAGAGTACCAACGCCAACTGGTTCAGTAGTTGATTTAACTTTAGAATTAAATCGTAATGTTACAGTTGAAGAAATTAATACTGCTTTAATGAATAGCTGTAATGAAACATTAAAATTTACCTTTGATCCAGTTGTTTCAAGTGATATCATCGGTTCATCTTGTGGTGCTTTAGTGGATGGTTTGTTAACTGATGTTTTAGAAGTTGATTCTAAACAACTAGTTAAAGTAGTTGCTTGGTACGATAATGAGATGGGTTATTCTCATCAAATGGTTAGAACAGCTAAATATTTATATGAATTAAGTCAAAAGTAATTTTGGCTTTTTTTAAATGTTACAATTTTGTAAGAAAGTTGCTTAAAATAAAAAAATGTTTTATAATTAATATGGTGAGGATATGAAAAAAGGTTTTACTTTGATTGAATTAATTGGCGTTATTATTATTATGGGGTTAATACTATTAATTGCAGTTCCAACGATTAATAGTGTTATTAAACAAGGTGAAGAGAATAAAAAACAAGATGCGTTAGATAATATATATATGGCAGCAGAAAATTATTTGCTAGCTAATTATGATGAATATAGTTCATTAGATACTATTGGTAATAGTGTTTATATTTATGTGATGGATTTAATAAATGAACAATATATCGATATCGATGAGGTTAATCCTAACGATGATGAAGGGTTTGATAGTAAAGATGTAGTTAAAGTAACCAAACAAAACGATGGCACTTTTAACTATGAATTAACAGTTATAGAGGAGGAAATATGAAAACAATAAGAGATTTTGATTTAAATAATAAAAAAGTAATAATTAGAGTAGATTTTAATGTTCCAATTAAAGATGGTGTTATTTTAGATGATACGAGAATTAAAGAAAGCTTAAAGACAATTAATTATGCAATTGATAATAATGCTAAAGTAATTTTAATGAGTCATTTAGGAAGAATCAAAGAAGAAAGTGATAAAATAAAAAACACTTTGAAACCAGTTAGTGTTAGATTAAGAGAATTATTAAATAAAGAAGTTGTTTTTGTACCTACAACTAGAGGTAGTGAATTAGAAAATGCGATTAATAATTTAAATAATGGCGATGTATTATTAATGGAAAATACAAGATTTGAAGATCTACCTGATAAAAAAGAAAGTAAAAATAACGAAGAATTAGGTAAATATTGGGCTTCTTTAGGCGATATTTATATTAATGATGCTTTTGGAACTGCTCATCGAGCACATGCTTCAAATGTCGGTATTGCTAGTAATTTAGAAAGTGGCATCGGTTTTTTAATCGAAAAAGAATTAAATAATTTATTACCAGCTATTAATGAACCTAAAAAACCATTTACTGTTATTTTAGGTGGAGCTAAAGTAAGTGATAAAATAGGGGTTATCGAAAATTTAGTTAATAAAGCTGATTATATTTTAATCGGTGGTGGTATGGCTTTTACATTCTTAAAAGCTAGTGGTGTCGAAATAGGTAGTTCATTATTAGATAAAGAAAATATTGAATTTTGTAAAAAAATGTTAAAAGAGCATAAAGATAAATTAATATTACCAATCGATGTAGTTACTGATTTAAAAGAATGTTTTATAACGGATATTACTAAAGAAGAAAAGGGTTTGGATATCGGTTCTAAAACAGTTAAATTATTTAAACAGTATTTAGAAAATAGTAAAACTATTATTTGGAATGGTCCAGTTGGTATGTTTGAAGAAGAAAAATATAGTAATGGTACCAAAGGTATTTGTGAAATATTAAAAAATATCGATGCAGTTAAAATAGCAGGTGGTGGGGATACAGCTAGTGCAGTTAAAAACTTTGGCTATGAAAAAGTATTCACGCATATTTCCACAGGTGGTGGAGCTAGTTTAGAACTTTTAGAAGGCAAGGTACTACCAGGTATCGCTATTATTAAATGAAAAATAAATTAATCAATATCGCTATAATTTTTATTTTAACGATTTTCGTTTTATATTTTTCTTTAAAAGATAATTATAATGAAATTATTTCTTTATTATTAGATGCTGATATTCGATGGTTATTCATCGGTTGTCTATTGGTTTTAAGTTATACTTTTTTTAAAGCCATTATAACTAATAATATTATTAATAAAGTTAGACCTTTTAAATTTATAAAAACTTTTAGTTTACAAATCATGACTTTTTTCTTTAATGCGGTTACTCCTTTTTCGACAGGAGGTCAACCTTTTCAAGTATATGTTTTAAAAAAGAACAGTGTTCCTCTTTCTGATGGAACTAATATTATAATTCAAGAGTCAATAATTCATCAAATTGCTATAATTGTTGTGGGAATTATAACCTTATCTTTAAATTTTATTTTAGAAATATGTAAAATTGAAGGAATTTTTTTAGTTTTTTTAATTATTGGTTTTTTAGTTAATGTATTAGTTTTATTATTGTTATTTTTAGTTTCTTACAGTAATAAAATTAATAAATTTTTAATTAGATTATTTATTAATTTATTAACTTTTTTAAAATTAATTAAAAGTAAACAAAAGATTTTAAATAAATTAAATAAAACTATCGAAGATTTTACTAATAATTCAAAGATTTTATTAAATGATAAAAAAAGATTTATTAAATTAATCAGTATAAATTGTCTAGCTTTATTTTGTCTATATATAGTTCCTTTAACTGTATTATTTAGTTTAGGTGATTATAGTAGTTTTAATGGTATAACGGCAATTGTTTTGGTATCTTTTGTAGCGATTATTAGTAGCTATGTCCCACTACCAGGTGGTATGGGTGGTCAAGAATATTTGTTTATTTTATTATTCGGTTTTTATGTCGATAAACCGTTATTAAGTTCTTTGATGTTATTGTGGCGATTTATTACATATTATTTACCAATGATAATAGGTGCGATTACTTTTAATATTAAACAGAAGGAGATTTAAAATGCGAATAGGAATTTTTTCGGATACTTATATCCCTCAAATTAATGGTGTTTCAACTAGTATTGAAATGTTACGAAAAGGTTTAGAAAAAAAAGGACATAAAGTTTATATTGTAACGGTTAATCCCGATAATTTAAAATATATTAAAGAAGATCGAGTCTTAAGAATACCAGGAGTTCCGATTGGGATATTTGATTATCGATTAACTAGTATTTATCCTGCTAGAGCTATTAAGACAATTAAAAGTTGGAATTTAGATGTTATCCATTCCCAAACTGAATTTGGTATTGGAACATTTGCTAGAATTATAGCTAAACAATATAATATTCCTTTAGTCCATACTTATCATACGATGTACGAAGATTATATTCATTATATAACTAAAGGATATTTTCAAAAAACAGGTAAAAAAATAGTTGAACATTTAACTTTATTTTATTGTGATACGACAGCTACGGAATTAATCGTACCAACTAAAAAAACCTATGATTTGTTTAAGGAAAAATATAAAGTAAAAAGAAATGTTCATATTGTTCCAACGGGAATTGAAGTTGAAAAATATAGTAAAAAGTATAGTGATGAGGTTATTGAGGAATTAAAAGAAAAAATAGGGATAAAAAAAGAAGATATTAATTTAATTTTTGTTGGAAGGTTAGGTTTAGAAAAAAGTGTCGATTTTTTAATTAATAATCATAAAAATATCGTTAAAAAACATCCTAATTGTAATTTAATCATTATCGGTGATGGTCCAGAAAGAGAAAATTTAGAAAAATTAGTAAAGAAAAATAAATTAGAAAACAATGTCTTTTTTACTGGTAAAGTTCCTTTAAGCGATATCGGCATGTATTATCACTTGGGTAGTATTTTTGTAACTGCTTCCAAGACTGAAACACAAGGTTTAACCGTTTTAGAAGCTCTAGCAGCATCATTACCAGTTGTAGCTATTAAAGATGAAAGTTTTATTGACCCGATTAAAGATAACTATAATGGTTATTTATTTACCGATGATAAAGATTATGTAAATTATATTCATAATCTATTAGATAATTCGGATAAATTAAATAAAATGACTTTAAATGCTTATGAAAGTAGTAATAATTTTTCATCTACTACTTTTGCTAATAATGCTTTAAAAGTTTATAAATTAGCTATTAAAAATAAAAAGAAAAAAGATAATGTTTTTAAAAGAATAATTAAAAAATTTAAAGGAGAAAAAAATGTTAATAGTCGGTAATTTAAAAATGTATATGAATTATAACGCAGTAAAAGAGTTAATTGATAATTTTGATGAAGATGTTGTTTTATGTCCTTCAGCTTTATTTATTCCTTATTTTTTAAACCATAAATATAAAGTTGGTGTGCAAGATATATCGATGTATGATTTAGGTTCACATACAGGTGAAATAAGCGCTAAACAAGCTAAAGAAATGGGCGTTAATTATGCGATAGTTGGTCATAGTGAACGAAGAAAATATAATAAAGAAACAGATGAAGAGATAAATAAAAAAGTAATTAAAGGGTTAGAAGAAGGTTTAAATGTAATTTTATGTATAGGAGAAAATAAAGGGGAAGATAAGGAAGAAGTTATTACAAAACAGTTATTAAATGATTTAAAAAATGTAACTAATTTTGATAATTTAATTATTGCCTATGAGCCGATTTGGTGCATTGGAACGGGAATTACCCCAACGAATGAACAAATTGAAACAACTATAAGTTTTATTGAAACAAAAATTCAAGAAAATTTTAAAAAACATGTTAAAGTATTATATGGGGGAAGCGTCGATAAAGATAATATCAATGTTTTAAAAAAAGTTAATAATTTATCAGGTTTCTTGATAGGAAAAGCTTCAACAGATTATAGGCAACTAAAAGATATTGTCGCTAGTCTTAGGGATTAGCGATTTCTTTTTTCGACAAAATTAGCTAATATTTGCTCTAGAAAAATATTAGTTAATATTATATAATATAACTACAGCAGTATAATAGAAGGAGAAAATATGAAAAATATAAGAATATTAATGATTGACGATAATGTCAAATTGATTGATGCTGTAAAAGAATATTTTAAAGACAATAAAGAAATTAATATTGTATTAGAGGCTTATGATGGGCTTGAGGGAGTTAATTTAATCAAAGAGAAGCAAGATGAATTTGATTTGATTTTGTTAGATTTAATTATGCCTAAAAAAGATGGAATTTATGTTTTAGAAGAAATGAAGAAAAATAATATTGATAAAAAGGTTATTGTCGAAACTAGTTACAACGCTAGTGAAGTAATTAGAGAAGTAGCGGAATATGAAGTTAGTTATTTTATATTGAAACCTTTTGAATTAGATGATTTAGAAAAGAAAATATACGATGTATTTAAAAAGAAAGAAGACAAAAGTATCGATTTTTATAACAGTAATTTACAAGTTTCTATCAGCAAGTTATTACATGATTTAGGTATCCCTTCGCATATTAAGGGTTATCAATTTTTAAGAGATGCTGTTAAGATGTTATTTGAAGATCCTAATATGGTAGGCGGAATCACTAAAGAGTTATATCCTGAACTAGCTAATAAGTACAATACGACTGTATCACGCGTGGAAAGGTCGATTAGACATGCTGTTGAAGTTAGTTGGAATCGTGGCGATTTAAAATTAATGGAAAATATATTTGGCCATAGTGTCGATATCGATAAAGCTAAACCAACTAATTCGGAATTTATCGTTACAATTGCTGATAAATTAAGATTAGATTTTCATAAAATAGGTGTTTAAATCAAAATAAATGTTTTGATTTTTTTTTAAATTTATGATATATTTGTAATACAATTAGGAGGTTTTGTTGTGAAGATATTAAAGATAATTAGAAAGGCTATCGCTATAAATTGTTCAATTTTAATATTTTTTTTAATTGTTGCTTTAGTTTTTTTATATTCAGGTAAAAGTGTTATAAATCAAGAAAACTTATCTAATTATATCGAAGACGCTGATGTTCTAAATATGGATGTTAATATGATTTTTAATTTAGAAGAAAGCGGTATTACTTTAAATGAAAAAATATATCAGTTAGGAATAGAAAGTGAAATTCCTGAACAAATTTTAGATGATATTATTAGTAGTGATGAGATAAATATTATTTTAGGAGATTTTTTTAGTAATACGATTAATTATCTAGTTAATGGCGATGAGAAACCACAATTATCTATCGATAGTATTAATAAAATGATCGAAGTGGCTAATAATTCTTTAGATAATCATTTAAATTTAATATTAGATAGTGAAGTATTAGATTCATATATTCAAAATTTTTGTAATAAATTAACCGATATTGTTCCAGAAAGACAAGAAGTAATTGGGCGTTTACCGATAACCTATATTCAAGATTTTTTAAATTTTAATCCTCTTTATTTGTATTTAGCAATATTAGTTTTGATTATCGTTATAGTAGTTTGTTTATTATCGATATATCGACCATTAAAATATTTAGCTATTCCCATGATTATAAGTGGAGTTTTATTCGCGATTTTAGGGTCGATGAATAATTTTATTAATAGTTATGTTATATCTAATTTAGACGGTTTGAAACCATTGATTTCGCCATTTATTACAATTATTTTAACTATTATATTTAAAGTTGGTGTTTTAGTTAGTTTTAGTGGCGTATTTATTATGATTACTTATGTAGTAATTAATCGAATTGTTATCAATAGTCATAAAACTAAATAGTATTTTCAATTGGAGCAATGTTATCTTTTGTATTCCATGTTTCATAAATAACATTTAAAATAATAATAGCTGATAAAATATTTAAAACTGTCGCGGTTATTTGTTCGATAAAAGGAACTAAATTGGTTCTTTTTTCTTTTTCTAAATTATATTGTTGATAATTGATATATAAATTATAAATTAAAATCAGCAAAAAAATAATTCGATTTAGTAGATTAATATAATGACTATTTTGATTGTCAAATAGACGTCTTTTATTTGATAGTTTTTGTTTTTCATCGTATGTTAAAAGAGTGGATATCAATAGTGTAATAGCTAAAATGAAAGATATAAATAATTGGGCGTTTAAAAGTGATATTTGCCGATTGTTCATATTAAATTATATTTGTTTGTTTATTTGATGATGAACGAACCTTTGTTTTATACGGTAATTTTTTATATTTTTTTTGAAAAAGTGAAAAATGAAAAAATAAATTTTTAGTTAAAATTAAAAAAAATAAATTTTTAAAAAAGTTACATTAAAGTTAATAATGGTTGTTTTGCGTTTAAAATAAAGGGTTTAATCAATGATTTACTATTTGTTGATTAATTAAAAATTAAAAAATATTTTAAACTATTGAAAAATAAAGGAATTTTAAAAAAACAAAAAAACATAAAAAAATAATTTTTAAATTTTTTTAAAAAATATGAAAATTTGTTTGACTTTTTACAAGTTTACGACTATAATTAAAAGTAGAAGGTTGAGGGATGAATATGACAGATGTCGAAGAAAAAATTGCAACTTTACAAGTTGTTAAAAGGAATGGTAAGAAAGTAGATTTTAATGGGTCTAAAATTGCTTTAGCTATTAAAAAAGGTTTTGATAGTATTATCAGTTTAGATGACGATAATAATGAACCTAAATATACGACTAAAGATATTAATAAAGTATATGAAGGTGTTTTAAAACGCATCGAAAAAGAATTCGCTAATGAAGAAAAAATTAAAATTGAAACTATTCAAGATATGATTGAGGATGAACTACAAAAAAAAGGCTATCAAGATGTTTATGAAAGTTTTTCCGAATATCGTGAAAGAAGAAATTTATCAAGACAAATGTTTTCTGATGAAAAAAGATTACATAAGTTTTTGAAAGCTATCGAAGGTTTAGGTTTAAAATCAGCTCATGAAGAAAATACTAAAAGAGAAAATGCGAATGTCGATGGCGATACGGCGATGGGAACAATGCTTCAATATGGTAGTACTGTTTCTAAAGAGTTTTGTAAAGCTTATTTGATGAAATATAAGTTTAGTGAAGCTCACGATAGTGGCGATATTCATGTTCACGATATGGATTTTTATCCAATGGGAACAACTACTTGTACTCAAATCGATTTAAATAAATTATTTAAAAATGGTTTTTCAACTGGTCATGGACATTTAAGAGCACCAAATGACATTATGTCATATAGTGCTTTAGCAGCTATCGCCATTCAATCTAACCAAAATGATCAACACGGTGGTCAAAGTATTCCAGCATTTGATTATTATATGGCACCAGGGGTATTAAAAACATTTAAAAAGCAATTTAAACAAACGATGGCTGATTTGTTAGATTATAGTGATTTTGCTAAATTTATCAATATGAATAGTATTGCTAAAGAAATCGATAAATTAGAAAGTATCGATTTAGATGTTAAAGAATTTTATCATTTTGCTAAAGAATCTAAAGAGGTTGAAAGATTAATCGATTTAGCTTATGAAAAAGCTTTAGCTAAAACTGACCGTGTTACTTATCAAGCTATGGAAGCTTTTATTCATAATTTAAATACGATGCATTCAAGAGCAGGGGCACAAGTACCATTTTCTTCAATCAATTTTGGTACTGATACATCTTGTGAAGGAAGAATGGTTATCGAAAATTATCTATTAGCTACGGATGCTGGTTTAGGTAAAGGTGAAACACCTATTTTCCCGATTTCTATTTTTAAAGTTCGTAAGGGGACTAATTTTGAAGAGGGAGATCCTAACTATGATTTGTTTAAGTTAGCTTGTAAAGTATCGGCTAAAAGGTTATTCCCTAATTTCTCATTTATGGATGCACCGTTTAATAAACAATATTATAAAGGCGATTATAATACGGAAGTTGCTTATATGGGATGTCGAACTAGAGTTTTAGGTAATGTCGTCGATCCTGATAAAGCAGTAACTCCAGGACGGGGTAATTTATCTTTTACAACGATTAATTTACCACGAATTGGTATCAAACATGGAATAGTTACTAATGAAGAAACAGATTTAAAAGGTTTCTATATAGAACTAGAAGAAAAAATGGATTTGGTAAGAGATCAATTATTAGAAAGATTTGATTTTCAATGTACGAAAAAACCATATAATTTCCCATTTTTGTTAGGTAGTGGGGTATGGATCGATTCTGAAAAATTAAAACCAGATGATCGTTTAAGAAAAATATATAAACACGGAACTTTATCGATTGGTTTTATCGGTTTAGCTGAATGTTTAAAGGCATTAATTGGTAAACATCATGGGGAAGATGAAAAAGCTCGTAAACTAGGTTATGAAATAATTAAATTTATGCGTGATAAGTGTGATGAGTATGCGAAAAAATATAATTTGAATTTTACTTTATTAGCGACGCCAGCTGAAGGTTTATCAGGTAGATTTACGAATATTGATCGCGCAATATATGGTAAACTTAAAGGAATAACTGACCGTGAATATTACACTAATTCATTCCATGTTCCAGTTTATTATAAAATAACTGCAGCAGAAAAAATTCATATTGAAGCACCATATCATGCTTTAACTAATGCCGGACATATTACTTATGTCGAATTGGACGGGGATACCGCTAATAATTTAGAGGCATTTGAAAAAATTGTTAGAATTATGTATAAAGAAGGAATTGGCTATGGGGCAATTAATCATCCTGTTGACCGTGATCCTGTTTGTGGATATACGGGTGTAATTGGCGATGTTTGTCCTGGCTGTGGTCGTCATGATGGCGAAGGTATTAGTGTTGAAACTTTAAAAAGTTCATCAGTAATTAATTATGGAAGATAGGAGGAAAATTTTATGAAAAACGAAGAAAAAAAAGTTGGTGAAGGGATTAGATTTGAAAGAATTAGAAGAATTACTGGATATTTAGTTGGTACTGTCGATCGTTTTAACGATGCTAAAAGAGCTGAAGAACACGACCGCGTTAAACATGGAACTAAAGATTTAGAAAGTGCTTCATAATGCAAATTAGATTAGCTGCTCCTTTGCAACCAGATAGTATTGTCGATGGTGAAGGAATTAGAACTGTTATTTGGACTCAAGGCTGTCATCACCACTGCCAAGGTTGCCATAATCAAGGTACTTGGGATTTTAAAGGTGGATATTTAGTTGATGTCGAAGATATTAAAAAAGAAATTAGGCAACTTGAAGGTCAAGATGGAATAACTTTATCAGGGGGTGACCCAATGTTTCAAGTTGAACCTTGTTTAGAAATAGCTAAATATTGTAAAGAATTAAATTTGAATGTTTGGTGTTATACAGGGTATACTTTTGACCAACTATTAGCTTTGAAAAATCCTAAAATAAGGGAATTATTAAATTATATCGATGTATTAGTCGATGGTAAGTTTATTTTAGAACAAAGAAGTTTAGATTTAAAATTTAAAGGTTCAGAAAATCAAAGAGTAATTGATGTTCCTAATAGTTTAAAAGAAAAAAAAGTTGTTTTAGTAGAAAAATACATTGGGAAAAAAGAATATAATGTCAAGAAAAAAACTACAGTTTATCTGTAGTTTTATACATTTTTAAAGTTATAATTTAAATTTGTATTACTTATTTGGGTCGACTAATATTTTAACTGCACTATCAGTACCAGAAGTTAATCTTTCATAAGCTTCTTGAACATGTTCCAAATCGACAATATCATCGACAAATTTCATTACATCGATTTGTTTATTAGCCATTAAGTCAATGCATGTTTTAAATTCTTCTTTAGTGTAAGCAATTGAACCAATAATTGTAATTTCGCTCATAACAGCAGCGATGGTTGGAATAGTTACAGGGGTCATAGATACGCCTACTAACAATACTTTACCACCGGGATGAACGGCTGTAATAGCGCTACTGACTGCTTTAGAATTACCACAGCAATCAACCGCCAAATCAAAACCACCATCAGTTCTTTCTAACCATTTTTCTAAAACTTTTTCGTCTTTAGCATCAAACCATTCATCGGCAACACCAAGTTCGATGGCTTTTTTCGCTCTAGCTTCGTTAGTCTCACTAATAGCGACATAACTAGCTCCTTCCATTTTTGCAAACATAGCAGATACTAAACCGATGATACCAGCGCCAATAACTAAAACTTTATCGCCAACTTTGATATCCGCTAAATGAATAGCATGTAGTCCAACAGCAGTTGGTTCAACCATAGCTATTTCTTCGTCTTTTAAGTTGTCAGGGACTTTTAAAACCATATCAGGTCTTATCTTCGTTTTTGGAGCTAGTCCACCGGGGTTAGTTAAAGATAGTCCGGTAGCGTAAGTCCAAGTTTGACGACAATACTGGGGATTACCAGTTTGACAAGCTGGACATTTTCCACATGGCGAAATAGGTAAAGCGGTAACTCTATCGCCAATTTTTAAATCTTCTCTTGCTCCTGGGTCAGTAACTATTCCACAATATTCATGTCCCATAACTAAACCAACTGGTTGACCTAAATCCCAATAATGGATATCAGAGCCACAAATTCCTGTCTTTTTAACATCGATTACAACTTCGCCGTTTTCAGAAATTGGTTCTTCAATTTCTTTAATTTCAAATTGCTTAACGCCTTTAATTGCAACACACTTCATATATTACCTCCAATTTTATTTTATCACAAATTACATTTTAAAAAAAATATAAAATTATTTTTTTGACATTTTTTGACATTTATAGTTCAAATTCATTAATATCGGTTAAATATTTATCAGTATTACGATTAATACTAAAGATAGTTTTATAAACTTCTATTAATGTTTCATTATCCACCACATTAAATAAATCAGATAAAGATAATATACCGACTAATTTATTATTATCTTTAACTAATAATCTTTTTATTTTATGTTTTTTCATTAAATTAATAGCTTCGTTAATGTCACTATTAATATCGATGCTTATTAAGTTAGTTGTCATATATTCTTTTATTTTATTATCTTGATTGGCTAATATTTTAGTAACAATATCTCTATCGGTAATGATACCTTTAATTTTCTTTTTTTTACTTAAAATAATTATTCCCACATCATATCTTTTCATAGCATTAGCTATTTCCTTTAAATTACTGTCAACATCGAAAATAATTAAATCTTTACTCATTATTTTATCTATCATTAATTTCACCTTTTATATTGTGGTTTAATTAGTGAAATTTATACATAAAATATATTATGAAAAAGAAAATTCGTTTAAAAAAAAGAATTTGTTTTTTTAAAAGAAAAAATTTAACTATTTTAATTATTATTTTTTTAATATTGATGATTATTTTATGCCTTAATTTTATCAGTTTGAAAGTTAACCCTATTTTATTAGATTATGGCGAGTTAGAAGCTAGAAAAATAGCTAGTATTATTATCAATGATGCGGTAAGTCAAAAAATAACTGATGAAATTTTAATTGACGACTTATTTATTATTACTAAAGATAGTAATAATGAAGTTAAAACTATTGATTTTAACCCAATTGTTGTTAATAAAATTTTAACGGAGACAACTATGTTGATACAGAGTAATTTACGATTTTTAGAACAAGGTAAATTAGAGTTAGTCGATGTTACAAATAATACTTTAATCGATTATAATCAAGATAAATTAAAAAAAGGAATAATTTATGAAATACCTAGTGGCGTTATATTTGGGAATTCTTTTTTAGCTAATTTAGGTCCGAAAATTCCCGTTAAATTTAGTTTGATAGGGGACATTGTCGGATATATTAATACTAACGTTAAAGATTATGGCATTAATAATGCTTTAATTGAAGTAAATATCGTTTTAGAATTATCAGAACAAGTAATATTACCTTTTACAACCGAAAAAATTACGATTGATACGAGTATTCCAATTGCTTTAAAATTAATTCAAGGCAGTGTTCCTAATTACTATTTAAACGGTTTAAATTCGCCATCTTTTTCTCTTCCTATTAGCTAAATTTAATTGTATAAAAAAAATAGTTGTGGTATACTATTTATGGTGGATAGTATGAAACATAAAAAAAGAAAAATTAAGGTTGGTCGAGTTATTATATTTTTAATTGCTGCTTTTTTAGTTGCATTCATTTGCTTTACACTTGTTATAAAGTTGTTTAAAGGTGTTGGTAATTTAATTTTTCATAATGAAATGTATGTCGCTTCTAATACATTAACTGTTCCTTTATATGACATGAATTATAATGAAGTCGATGAATTAGTTAGGGGTACAAAGGTAATAATATCGCAAGATAAAGTAACTAATAGTGACCAAGAATATTATAAAATTAGTTATAATAAAAATGATTATTATATTAAAGTTGATGATTTAGTCAAAGAAGAAAAAGATGTTGTTTTAGAAGATGAGATGTATGTTAGAACTTCGTTAACTTTATATGAAAGTTTAGATGATATTAAAATAAATGGTTTAATTAAAAAAGGAAGTAAAATTGAAATATTAGATTACGATAAATTAAACGAAGATGGTTCGGTTAATATGTATAAAGTTAAATATAATGATGAAGAAGGATATGTTTACGGTAAGTATTTAGTTAATAATGAGGATGCTGCTTTAGCAAATTATGATGAAGATGGTATTTATCAAATTCATAAAAAAAGAGGCGATTCTTGGGGTGGCGGGGATGCCGCTAATTTAGATTATTATCCTTATGAAAAACCTAAATTTGAAGATAATGTTATGCCTGATGAAGTAAGGGCTTTATATATGAATGCTGGTGTGATTTATAATGTTGATGAATATATTGAATTAGCTAAAAGTTCGGGAATAAACGCGATTGTCGTTGATATTAAAGATAATACTAGTCCAGCTTATCCTGCTAAAGCGATGGAGGAATATTCGCCTACTAATTATAAACATGCGATAAATAGTTATGATACTTATAAAAAGGCGATTCAAAAGATAAAAGATGCAGGGTTATATGTAATTGGTCGAATTACTGTATTTAAAGATAGTTATTATTCAACTGATCATCCTGAAGATACGATTATCGATACTGCTACTGGTAAGTCTTATAATCATGATGGTTCTTATTGGCCAAGTGCGTATAACCGTGATGTTTGGGAATTTAATGTTAGTTTAGCTATCGAATCAGTTAAAGAAATTGGCTTTAATGAAATTCAATTTGATTATGTTAGGTTTCCTGATCGGGTTGGTAATTTAGAAAAAGAAGGTAAAATAAGTTATAATAATGTTTATGATGAAGAAAAAGCTCAAGCAATTCAAAGATTTGTTATGTATGCTTGTGATGAGATTCATAAATATGGAGCTTATGTTTCAATCGATGTTTTTGGTGAATCAGCGCACACTTATGTTACGGCTTATGGACAATATTGGGCTGCCATTAGTAATATTGCTGATGTTATAAGTGGGATGCCATATCCTGATCATTTTACTGCTACAGAATATGGTTTTACAACACCAGTTTGGACAATTCCATATGATTTATTGTATTTATGGGGCGATGAATTTGTTATGGAAAGACAAAAAGAAACTCCGACTCCGGCAATAGTTAGAACTTGGATTCAAGTATATGATACAAGTAAATATCCAGCTACTCATTATGGCCCTGATATGGTTGCAAAAGAAATAAGTGGTTTATATGATGCTGGGTTAACTGGTGGTTTTATGACTTGGAATGGTGGTTCTAGTTTATCTAAATATGAAGAAGTTGCTAGTGCTTTTGGGAAGGAATATTAAATGAAAAAAATAATTTTAGATAATACAGAATATATTTTAGAAAAAGAATATAAAAATGGCTTTGATTTTAGTGAATTAGTTAATAAATATACCGATTATTTTAAAGATTACGATTATATATTAGGTGATTGGGCTTATAATAAATTAAGGTTAAAAGGCTTTTGTGATAAGAATAATAAATTATTTAACAGTATTAATGACTATAGTAATATCGATAAATATATTAAAGATAATTGTGCTTATGATTGTCGCTATTTTATCATTAAAAAAAATTGACATTTGTTTTAAAACAAAATATGAAAATTATTTTGTTTTTTTCTTCAAATATAGTAAAATAGTAAAATGGTGATGATATGAATGCATATGATTTTGACAACACAATTTACGATGGAGAAAGTATTTTTGACTTTTTTATTTTTTGTTTAAAAAAAGATATTTGGTTAATTAGGTTTTTACCAATTGTTTTAATAAGACTTATTGAATATAAATTAAATTTATTAAAAATTGATAAAATTTATAAAACAGTAGCTAAAATAATCGATTCTTTTTTAAAGTATTCTAAATTTGATTATGATAATATCGTCGAACAGTTTTGGGAAAAAAATTATCAAAAATTAAAACCTGAATTTTTAAAAATGTTAAAAAAGGATGATTTAATTATAACGGGATGTCCGAATTTTTTAATTGATTATATTAAAAATGATTTAAAAACTAAAAATATAATTTGTACTGTTTTTAATGATGAAAAAAAGAAAATTGAATTTATTTGTTTTGGGGATAATAAAGTTAAAGCTTTTAAGGAAAAGTATAAAAATAAAAAAATAAATAAATTTTATACCGATTCGTTATCGGATATACCAATGATGAAATTAGCTAGTGAAGTTTATTTTGTAAGTAAAGATAAAATAAAAAAAATTGATAAGACAAAATACTTTTAAATGTTTTACAAGAGAGTAAAAACATGTTAAAATATATATTATGGTGATGGTATGGAAAAAAGTGAGTTAATAAATAGTTATAATTATTTCAAGGATAAAATTACTGAACTTGGGAGGTTACTTTGAATTAGATAAAAAGCAAGAAAAAATCGAAGAATTAAATAAATTGATAAATGCTTCTAATTTTTGGGATGATCAAAAACAAGCGACGATGATTATCGATGAAGCTAATGAGTTAAAAAAACTAATTGAAAGTGTTAGTAAATTGAAAGAAAAGATTAATTCTAATTTAGAAATGTTAGAGTTAGATGATGATGAAATATTGAATTTAATAAGTTTAGAAACGGAAGAAATAAAAGAAGAATTAGAGCAGTTGGAAAATTATACTTTGTTAAATGGACCATATGATAAATATAATGCGGTATTAGAAATTCATCCAGGAGCTGGGGGAACGGAAAGTTGTGATTGGGCTAATATGTTATACCGAATGTATACAAGATGGTGTGAAAAAAAAGGTTATAAATATGAAGTTGTCGATGAACAAAAAGGTGAAGAAGCGGGAATTAAAAGTGTATCATTAATCATTTATGGAACTAATGTATATGGTTATTTAAAAAATGAAAAAGGGGTTCATCGTTTAGTGAGAATATCTCCTTTTGATTCTAACGCAAGAAGGCATACTTCTTTTGCTTCGGTTGATGTTACTCCTTATATTGTTAATGAGGATATCGATATAGAGATAAAACCAAGTGATATTAGAATTGATGTTTATCGCAGTACAGGAGCTGGTGGTCAAGGCGTTAATACCACTGATTCAGCGGTTAGAATCACCCATCTTCCTACTAAAATAGTAGTGACTTGTCAAAATGAAAGAAGTCAAATTCAAAATAAAGAGAAAGCTTTAGAAATTTTAAAAAATAAATTATATCAATTAGAAATAGAAAAAAAAGAAAAAGAACTAAAAGAATTAAAAGGGGACCAAGTGGATATTAATTTTGGTTCTCAGATAAGAAATTATGTTATGCATCCTTATTCTTTAGTAAAAGATTTAAGAACTAATGTTGAAACAAGTAATGTAAATAAAGTTTTAGATGGCGATATTGATTTATTTATCAATAGTTGTTTGAAAGGAATTAGATAAGTATGTTTTTTAAAAAAAAGAAAATCACCCCACCTATTGTTAAGAAAAAAAGTTGGATTTTAGACTTTGCTATTTATTTAGTTGGAGCAACTATTTATGCTTTAATTTTTAATTTGTTTTTGTTACCTAATAATGTCGTTGCTGGTTTTTCTGGTTTATCTGTTATTGTCAATGATATATGGGGAATTAGACCGTTTATTTTCTTACTAATTAGTTATATAGTTTTAGGAATATTAAGTTTAATTTGTTTAGGTTTTAATTCCACTAAAAAGTCATTTATTGGGGCTTTGATTTATCCTTTTTTAATTGAGGCGACTTCCTATATCGTCCCTTATGTTAATTTAGATAATATCGAAAGAATTGTCGAAGTTATGTGTGGAGCTATAATCGGTGGTTTTGGTTCAGGTTTAATTTACAAAGTAAATTATTCAACTGGGGGAACTGATATTATTAATTTAATTGTTTCAAAATATTTAAGAAAACCGATTGGTACTTGTCATATTATAGCTAATTTTGTTATTATTGGTTTAGGCTTTTTGACATTCGGTTTATCAACGGTTATTTATTCGATTATAGTTGTTTGTGTAATGAGTGTCATTATCGATAAAATTATGATTGGTATTTCGCAGTCAAAAACATTTCAAATTATTACGAGCAATGAAACAGATGTTAAAAAATTTTTGCTTAGTAAGTTAAGTCATGGTGTTACTGTTTTAGATGGTCGTGGTGGATATACGGGAAATGTTTTAAAAATTATTATGTGTGTTGTACCAACCGGCGAATATGTTACGGTTAAAGAAGGTGTTTTAGCCCTCGATCCTAATGCAGTAATATTAGTGTCGGATGTTTATGAAGTAATAGGCAGTAAATAGAAAGGATGTTGATTTATGGATTTAATAAGGATTAAAAATGTTGAAAAAACATATAAAACGGGAGTTACAGCGATATATGATTTAAGTTTAAACATTGAAAAAGGGGAATTTGTTTTTATTATTGGTTCAACAGGCTGCGGGAAATCAACTTTGATTAAAATGTTATATCGCGAAGAAAAACCTACTTCAGGGATAATCAATATTGGCGGCATAAATGTAAGTAAATTAAAAAACAGAAATGTTTATAAAATAAGAAGAAAAATTGGTGTTGTGTTCCAAGATTTTAAACTTTTGCCTAAATTAACAGTCTATGAAAATGTCGCTTTTGCTTTAGAAATTTTTGGCTTACCAACTTCCGAAGTTCATAGTAAGGTTATTAAATCTTTAGAGTTAGTCGGCTTAAAACATAAAGCTAAAAATTATCCTCATCAATTATCGGGTGGTGAGCAACAGCGGGTTGCTATTGCTAGAGCGATAGTTAATGGACCTAAATTGTTGATTTGTGATGAGCCAACTGGTAATTTAGATGAATCAACTAGTATGGAAATTATGAAAGTATTAGAAGAAATCAACAAACTAGGAACGACGATAATTATGGTTACTCACGATACTGAAATTGTCGACAAAATGAAGAAAAGGGTAATTTTACTAGATTCGGGTCGGATTGTCAAAGATTATAAGGAAGGAGAATATGTTCGTGAAGATATTTAGAATTTTAGGACGAAATATAAGAGATTCTTTTAAAAGTGTTTTTCGGAATTTTTCTCTTTCTTTAGCTTCGATTGCTTGTATCGTTATAACTTTAATAGTCGTATCGATTGCGATGATTTTATCTTTTAATGTCAATAATTTTACTAAAGCTGTAGAACGGGACATGACGATTGTTGCTTTTTTAAATAGAGATATTAGTTTAGAAAGAATTGAAGAAATAAAAGATGAGATAAATGTTATCAATTATGTTGAATCATTTACCTTTGAGGATAAAATGACTATTTCGGAAGAAATGATGGAAGAAAGTAGTGATTTTGATAGTATTTTAGGTAAATATGAACAACGGGAAGATAACCCTTTATTAGATGCTTTTCAAATTAAAGTAACTGATATTAATCAAATAGAAAATGTTGCTAATCAAATTAGTGAAATCGATGGTGTTTATAATGTAAAATACGGCGAAGGAATGGTTGAACAATTAGTATCGGTATTTGATATTGTAAAAAAAATTAGTTATGGTGTGGTTATCGCTTTAGTAATTGTTACGGCATTTTTGATTTCTAATACTATTAAAATAACGATATTTTCGCGTAAAAGAGAAATTGAAATTATGCGTTTAGTTGGCGCTTCTAATATTAACATTAAAATACCGTTTATTTTTGAAGGTTTATTTTTAGGCTTATTTGGCTCTGTTATTCCTGTGTTAGTGACAATATTTGGTTATGAAGCTTTATATAACACTTTTAATGGTCAAGTTATATCGCCATTTATTCAACTTATTGTACCGCTTCCATTTACTTATTTTGTATCAATTGCTTTAATTGCTATTGGTATTTTAGTAGGTATGTTTGGTTCTTGGCGGGCTGTTAAAAAATATTTAAAAATATAAAAGTTTAGTTGAAAAATTAAACTTTTTTTGCTTTATTAAAAAGGAATTTGCTAACTTTTAGCGTATATAACTTATAGAGGGAAAAATATGATATAATGAAGAAGGTGTTTATATGGAACTAGAAAATATTAAAGGTATTGGACCTAAAACGGTCAATATATTGCGAAGATTAGGAATTAATAATACTTTAGATTTAATCAATTATTATCCATTCCGTTATGATATTATTAAAAGAAGTGATATAAATTTGCTAGGACAAGATGATAAAATTATAATCGATGGTGTAGTAGAGACTAATGCTGTGGTTACTTATATGAAAAATCATAAGGATAAAATGGATTTTAGTTTAAATGTTGGTAGTAAAATATTAAAAGTTACTATTTTTAATCGTGGTTTTTATAAGAATAAAATTATTGTGGGAACTAAATTGACTGTTATTGGAAAATATGATAAACGTAAAAATTTAGTTGTTTGTAGTGATATAAAGTTTTCTTTGTTAGGTGATACTACTAAAATAGAGCCTATTTATCATGTTACAACAGGAATTAATAGTTTACAGTTAAACAATATAATTAAAAGTGTTGATGTAGATATAATTGATTATGTTCCTAATTATTTAAATGAAAAATATAGTTTTTTAAGTAAAGATAATAGTATTAAAGAAATTCATAACCCGAGTAATTTAAATAATCTTAAATTGGCTATCAATAAATTAAAATATGAAGAGTTATTTATTTTTATGTTGAAAATGAATTATTTAAAGTCTAAAAAAATGCAAAAGGGTTTGCAAAGAGATGTATCTAAAGATAAGGTTTTAAACTTTATCAATAATTTACCGTTTAAATTAACGGCTGACCAAGAAAAAGCTGTTAAAGATATTTATGATGATTTAGTTAGTGATAAAAGAATGAATCGTCTATTACAAGGCGATGTGGGAAGTGGGAAAACAATTGTTTCTTTTATTGCTTTATATATCAATTATTTAGCTGGTTATCAAGGGGCATTGATGGCTCCTACCGAAATACTTGCTAGACAGCACTATAATAATTTGGTTAAATTATTACCTAATGTTAAAGTTGGTTTATTAACTGGTAAATTAAAAGCTAAAGAAAAAAAAGAAATTTATACAGGGTTAGAAAATGGTAGTATAGATATTATTATTGGGACACATGCTTTAATCAGTGAAGATGTTAAGTATTTTAATTTAGGTTTAGTTATTACTGATGAACAGCATCGTTTTGGCGTTAATCAAAGAAGTAATTTAAAAAATAAAGGAATTATGCCGGATGTTTTATATATGAGTGCGACACCGATTCCTAGAACTTATGCGATTACTTTGTTTGGTGATATGGATATATCTAGTATTAAAACTAAACCAGCTGGTCGGAAAGAGATAATTAGTTATTTAAAAAAAGAAAGTGAAATTAAAGATGTTTTGATGATGATGTATGAACAATTAAAGCTTGGTCATCAAATTTATGTTATTGCGCCTTTAATCGAAGAAAGTGAGAAAATACAACTAGAAAACGTAATAAAATTGCGAGATAAAATGAATTTGGCGTTTGGTAAATTGTTTACAGTTGGGATGATGCATGGTAAATTATCTAATAAAGAAAAAGAAGAAGTGATGAATGATTTTAAAGAAAATAAAATTCAAATTTTAATTAGTACGACGGTTATTGAAGTTGGGGTTGATGTAGCTAATGCAACAATGATGGTAGTCTTTGATAGTTATCGTTTTGGTTTATCGGCTTTACATCAATTAAGAGGGCGTGTTGGTCGAAGTGACTTACAATCTTATTTTATTATGATTAGTAATCAAGAAGCGGAACGGTTAAAAATATTAACTAAAACTAATGATGGTTTTGAAGTAAGTGAAGCTGATTTTAAGTTAAGAGGTAGTGGTGATTTGTTTGGTACGAGACAAAGTGGCGATATGCAATTTAAGTTGGCTGATTTGAAAAAAGATTTTAAGATAGTTGTTAAAGCAAAAGAAGATAGTTTAGAGTTTATGAATAATTATAATTCACATTATCAATATATTTATGATGTGTTAAAGGAACTTGATAGTTTAGATTAATGCTATGTTAAAGAACTTGACAAAAAGAGGTTTCTTCTTTATAATTATAATTGCGTGGTAACACGCTTGGGTCTCTTACTATATTACTGCGTGAGTTGACCCAACCAAACCCCCTGAAGAGACGCGTTAGCGTCTCATTTTGTGTATGCCGTGCATGGCATATAGCTAGGTGGTGAAAGTCCACTATACGCGTCGGTATCTGCGAAGTATTAGG
>CALVSM010000006.1 GCA_944359025.1 uncultured Bacilli bacterium | reverse complement strand
GGGATTCGAACCCTTGCATAACGGAACCACAATCCGCCGTGTTAACCCCTTCACCAATTGCGCCAAATATCAACTAACCAAGTTGATATATACAATATTATCAAATTTCAACCACTTTTGCAAGTATTTTTAACTTATTTTATTAAAATATAGTCTATTTACCCATACATATTGCCTAAAAAAACATACAATAAAAATGAATTATAAAGGAGGAAAATATGTATAATTACTATAATTATCCCCAAAATATTAACTTTGGCGATAATAATTTTAAAAAAATAAATTATCAAGACGATAATTTATATAATCCTTATCAAGGATTAATTAGAGGAAATATGTTTAAAAATCTATACCAACCATATAAAAATGAAAGACCATATGAAATCAAACCAGTAAATGAACAAGCTAAAATGCTAACTGACCTAGATGCTTTAGAATTTGCGATGATCGATTTAAATTTATACTTAGATGTTAATCCCGATGACCAAAGAGCTATCGAATTATATAACAAATACCGCCAAGAAAACGAAGAACTATTAAAACTATATCAAGATAGATTTGGACCAATTTTACTAAATAGTGATTCATTAAACAATATACCATGGATGTGGGATAATCGTCCTTGGCCATGGGAAAATTAAAGGAGGAATTAAATATGTGGAAATACGTAAAAAAATTAGAATACCCAATTAATATTACGAAAAAAGACTTAAAATTAGCCAAAAGTATGATGGCGCAATATGGTGGACCTGATTCTGAGTTAGCTGCTTCTTTAAGATATTTAAATCAACGATACACGATGCCTGATGAAAAAGGATTTGCTCTACTAACCGATATTGGAACGGAAGAGATGGCCCATTGGGAAATGATTGGAACGATGATTCAACAATTGATGCAAGGTGCAACTATCGATGAATTAAAAGCTAATGGTCTAGCTGGCTATTATTCTCAACATAACCACGCTAATTTTCCAGTTGATGCTAATGGCGTTCCATTCACCACATCTTACATCGAAGCAACCGGTGACTATCGCGCTGACTTAGAAAGCGATATGGCTGCCGAACAAAGAGCAAGAGTAGTGTATGAAAAATTAATTAATCAAACCAACGATCCTGATGTCATAGCCCCACTTACTTTCTTAAGACAAAGAGAAGTCGTTCATTATAACCGTTTTAAAGAATTAAGAGATTATTACTTAAACAAATTTAAAAAATGAAAAAAGTATTATTAATATATGGTGGGGTATCCAAAGAACACGATGTGTCTTGTCAATCAGCTAAAGCAATAAAAGAAAATATCGACACTACTAAATATAATCTAGATTGCATTTATATAACTAAAAACAACGAATGGCTAAATAATAATAAAAAAATTAAAAATATTATTGAATTTATAAAGCAATATGATGTGGTTTTTCCTATTATCCATGGAACAAATGGCGAAGATGGTAAACTACAAGGTATGTTAGACTTATTTAATATAAAATATGTTGGTTCAAAATGCGGTTCAAGTTATATTTGTATGGATAAACAAAGAACTAAACAAATATTAAATAACTATAATATCCCGCAAGTTCCATATCAAACATATCAAAAAGGTAAAAAACTAACAATTCCCTTTCCTGTTATTATTAAACCAGCTAATGGCGGTTCCTCAATCGGAATTAAAATTGCTAACAATAAAAAAGAGTATCAAAAAGCTATAAAAAATGCTTTAAAATACGATAAAAAAATAATAATTGAAAAATACATAAATGCCCAAGAATTAGAATGCGCTGTTTTAGAAGATAAAAAATTAATCATATCCGAAGTAGGCGAAATAATAACCGATAATAACTTCTATGACTATGCTACTAAATACCAAAATAATAACGCTAAAACAAATCTAAAAGCCAACATTCCCCAAAATATCCAAATACAAATAAAAGAGTATGCCAAAACCATTTTTAAAATACTCGAATTAAATGGATTAGCGCGAATTGATTTTTTCTATGATAAAGATGATAAAAAAATTTATCTAAACGAAATCAATACTTTACCAGGTTTTACTACAATCAGTATGTATCCTAAATTGATTATGAACGAAAATATAACTTACCAAGAATTAATAACCAAATTAATCGAAAACACATAAAAAGTACTCTAATTAGGGTACTCTTTATTTTTTTGCTTAATTTGTTCAAAAACAATATTTTCTTCATCATAATAAGGGTTTAAATCTCTTAAAGTATCACAATCACCAACTTGAATATAATCATCGCGCCGTTCTATTAAATCATCCTCATATATATCATCGTTAGTATCGATAAAAAAGTCAATCAACATAAACGCCACATCATCATCCGTATTAAAAAGCAAATATAATTCTTCAAAGCAACAATTACATTCTTCAAATATTTCTAATAACTCTTTATATCTTTTAGAATCATCTTTATCAATTTTTATTAAAACAATTAAAGTTTCATATATATTTGAAAAAATATAACTATAAAATTCATTAATTTTATTTTCGTCTTCACCAAAATATTCATCAACTTTATCCTTAAAATTTTGAATTAATTGTTCGTTAAAAAGCGCATTTTTTTCCTCTTCACTAATATCTTCAATTATTTCATTTTCTTTAGTAAAAGAAAGCGATGAATCATAAAGATCGATAAATTCTTGAATATATTTTTCAGTGACTAACAAATTATCTAAATCGATATAATTAACATAATTAACTAATTCAAAAGGATTTAATTTTAATAAATTCCCCAGTTTTTCCTCCTTTAAAACAGCTTCCATACAACCATTGCGGAAAATATAATTTTTCGATGCAAACTCGATATAATCGGTTATATAGTCGGCAATTTTTGAATTACTTTCTAAATTATAAAACATCCTAATAATATCGCTACTAGATAATTCTTCTAATTCATCAATAATAATTGCATTCACATCACGACTAATATCGTGTTCATATTGATATAAAGATAGATAATAAGAATTACTAACAACTATCAACATCATTATTTTTTTGTAAAACGCATGATCTTCATCAAACTTAAAATAAGTTATATCATCAAAAATATTTTCAAATTGACTACCATCAGTAGTTAGAAAATTATATAATTCTAAAACTATTTTTTCTTCATGGTTATTTAAATTTAGTATATTATTCAAAACAACATATAAAATATTATAACAAACATCGTAAATGGTATTAATCTTTTCCATACCCCCAAGACCTTTCTACTTAATGATATTATTTAAAATATAATTAAAACTTATTTTAATATCAGGAAATACCTCAATATCATTTAATTCTTCTAAAGAAAACCACGCACAACGATCGATTTCATCGTCTTCGATAACATTATCTTGATTTATTGGAATACCAACATAAGTAATATCAATATGTAACGAACCATCTTTTCCGCGGTTTCTTTGAATACCTAAAGGTCTTATAAAATCATCTTCTCTAGGAAATCTTTCCCCTAATAATCTAACTCTCACACCAGTTTCTTCATAAGTTTCTCTTAAAGCTGTCTCTTCTGGTAACTCATCATCTTCAATATGTCCGCCTGGTTGGACCCAACGATTAAATTTTTGATGATGACATAACAAAATTTTCTTATCGATAGGATTAACTACAAAAACTGAAGCACAAAATTCTCTTTTCATCTAACATCTCCAAATTAATTATAGCATAATTTTTAATAATTTGTCCAAAATATAATTGGTAAAAATTGTATACACAAATTATTGCGTCACATAAGTTTTAAGAGTTTATTTGTGCTATTTTAAATAATGAATAACGGAGGGCAGTATGTATTTTAAAAGATTAAAAGATTTAAGAATTGATAATGATTATCTGCAAAAAGATATAGCAAAATATTTAGGTATAACCCAACAATATTATTCAAGATATGAACTAGGACAATTTACTATTCCTATCGAACAAATTATCAAATTAGCTAAACTTTACGATGTCAGCATCGATTATATTGTTGGGTTATCAGACGAAAAAAAAATAAAAACACGAAAAAAATAACTCGTGTTTTTATTTAACTATCTTTTGCCATCTAAAGAAAAATAAACTCAAAAATACAATAAAAATTACTAATATAACAAAATAATAGATAACAAAATCTTTAAAAACAGCTAACGGAAACAAATGAATCATCAAATCAGTATTAGGATGAAATAACCATAAATTATTATCAAATAAAATTCGATGAAACAAATTAAAAACTTCTTTAAAATTAAATAAACTAAATATCAAAACTCCCAATATAATTGTCCCTAAACCAACCAAATTAATAAAATAACTTTTAGGTATTAATTTTAGCCAATTACCTTTCAATTTAATTATAATAATTAAACATACCAATATTACAAATATTAAAATATACTTTAAAATAAACAAAAAATTAAAAATATCACGCACATCTTTTAAATGTAATAAATCTTGGCGATTAAAAAAATTAACTTCTTCATTATCGATTGTTACTTGATAATTTAAATCACTACTTTTCCCTTGTAAATAATCTAAAATTACATCTGTTATATTCATAATATCAGATATTTTTAATTCTAATTCATCAGTTACTTGATATTTTTCATACGCATATTTAAAAAAACGATGTTCTGAATCACCATAAATAGCCACTTCAAAACTAATAAGTAAAACCAATACAATTAATAAAAAAGTAGTTATAAACGCTAACAAATAATCTATATATTTCATAAACCTCACAGAAAAAACGCATTTAAGCGTTATTTATCAATTAAATGAATATTATCTAATAAAATACCTGTTCCTTCAACAACACAAGTTAAAGGACTTTCTGCAATAAATACAGGAACTTTTAACTCATGAGCCAATAATAAATCAAAACCATCGATTAATGCTCCACCGCCAGTAATAACAATTCCTTTATCGATAATATCAGCAGCTAATTCAGGGGGGGTTTGTTCTAAAACACTTTTAGCTGTATGAACGATTATATAAACACTTTCCCTTAAAGCTTCTTCCACTTCATCAGAACAAATAGTAATTGAATGAGGTAAACCGGTAACTAAATCTCTTCCTCTTACCTCCATTTTATCATTTTTATTGCCACTAAAAACCGTTCCAATACTAATTTTAATTTCTTCAGCTGTCCTATCACCAATTAATAATTTATATTTATCTTTAATATATTTCATGATATCACTATCAAAGACATTACCTGCTATTTTAATTGAAGAACTTGTAACAATACCTCCTAAAGATAAAACCGCAATATCTGTAGTTCCTCCACCAATATCGATAACCATATTACCACTTGGTTTAGAAATATCCATTCCCGCTCCGATAGCAGCCACTTTTGGTTCTTCTTCGATAAATACCTTTTTAGCTCCAGTTCTTTCTGCAGCTTCTTTAATAGCATTTTTTTCAACTTGGGTAATATTAGAAGGACAACAAATTAAAATTCTTGGACGTGATAAAAAACTTTTGCCATTTATTTTTCTGATAAAATGATTTAGCATAACTTCCGTTATTTCAAAATCAGCGATAACGCCATCTTTCATCGGTCTAATTGCCACTACCGAACCAGGGGTTCTCCCTAACATTTCTCTTGCTTCGCTACCGACAGCTAAAGGTTTTTTAGTTTCTGCATCCATAGCCACAACTGACGGCTCATTTAAAACAATTCCTTGACCTTTGATATATATAAGTACATTAGCTGTTCCTAAATCAATTCCAATATCTTTAGCAAACATTTTATCACTCTCATTTCCTAAATTATTATACCATATTTTTTACCATATTTTTACATTAATCACTTAAATACTTACGTTTAGTTGACTCCCCACCACGAATATGCCTAATATCCGTATGATATTTTAAAATCTTATCAACATCTAAATAAATATCATGGTTGATTTCTTTTAAACGTTCGTGTAAATCTTTATGAACCGTACTTTTACTAACATTAAATATTTTAGCTATTTGTCTAACCGTATTATTCGTTTTGATAATATAATTAGCCTCTTCTAAAACCCTTTTCATAATTAATCTATTCATATCCACCTCTTAATTAAATATATCTATTAAACTAATAAATATACCTAAAAAAGAGTATTAAAACTCTTATAATTCATCTAATTGTTTATCATAATATTCTTCAGGATTAACATTTTTACCATTATGAATTAATTCAAAATGCAAATGATTACCTAATTCTAAAGCAATATTAGCTTCCCCTGTTTTACCAATAATTTGTCCTTGAACGACACTATCGCCCTCTTTAACATTGACTTCGCCTAAACTTTGATAAACACTAATTAAATTATTATCGTGGGTAATTTCAATTATTTTCCCTAGTAAATTATTTTCCATAACTTTGCTTACTTTACCATCTAATATAGTAACTACATCAAATGCTTCTTTTCCTTGGTAATCGACACCACTATTAGGAATATAAGTATTATCGTAATGAATTAAAGCATTTTTTTGTTCATCTTCACTTCCTTGATAATTGTAAAAATTTCTCACTACTTTAATATCTTCACTTAAAAATGGTTTAACGATAATTTCACTAGTATTAACAACTGGTACTTCTTCTTCGATAATAATATCATTAACATAAGTATTATCATCGAAACTTTTATCAACCGACATCGTTTCTAGTAAATAGATAGTTCCTAAAACAGCAACAAAAGATAAAGAATATAAACTATAAATAACCCACTTTTTTAATCTTAATTTTTTCATAAATTCACCTCTACATTAAGTTTGAACAAATATGAAAAAATTATACTATTTTTTTAAATTTTTTTTAATTCAACTCCTTGATAATAATATTTTAAAATATCTTGATAATTATATCCTTTTAAAGCCATTGCTTGCGCACCATATTGACTCATTCCCACACCATGACCATAACCTTTAGTAGTTATATAAACATCATTTCCAGCTTGTTTAATTGTAAAATGATTGGACTTTAATTTTAAAGCATCCACTACTTCACTACCTTGAAATAAAACACCATTAATTTTTATTTCTTTAATTCTCCCTGTACTAGTAGTTTTAACTTTTATTATTTCGATATTATCTTGATATTTTAAATCTAATTTTTGATAAAATTCATCTAAAGAAAATTCATAATTAACTTCATATACTGGTGAAATACTATCCCAAGTCGAACTAACACTTCTTAAATAAGGTAATTTACTAGTAAAAACTTCCTCACTATTTTCGGTAAAGCCGACACTAGTTGAAAAAAACATCGCATCGATTACCTCATCATCATATACTAAATATTCACCGGATGTCTCTAAAACAGCTTGTTTAATTTTATTGATATTATTCGTATAATTTTCTTGCCAAGCTTCTTTTAAATAATCATCGCTTAAATAAACTTGATTCATTACCGTATCAACGACATCATATTCTTTTTCTAAATTATACTCCATTTTTTTTAAAACATAACTTCTTGCCGCTACTGCTTGGGCTTTTAAAGCTTCTAACTCAAACGATATCGGCATCTCACCTGCTAAAACACCAACGATATAATCTTCAAAAGGAACATTGACGATTTTATCTTCCTGTTTAACTCTTACCTTCATATTATTAGTATAGATAAATTTTATCTCTTCATCCTTAATAAATATATTAACCACTAAAAATGGTATTAAGATAATTAGACAAGTTAAAAGCAGTATTTTCTTCATAATATCATCTCCATTATTAAAATACTGCTTACTAATTAAAATTATACACTGGAAATAAAGAAATCGTATAAAAAGTTAACGACTAAATACGACAATCCCATCGCTAGAAACATAAATAAAATTCTTGCTTGATAATATCTATTTTTTTTAAATACATTTTGAAAATTAATACTATCGATAGCTAAAATAGAAAAAGGTACTACAATTAAATATAAAATTGTTTTAATTGTCATAATTATCAATCATTTCTACTCTTCGATGGTGTTTTTCTTCACTAGAAAAATCAGTCGTTAAAAAAGTATCCAATATTTCTCGATAATTAGTTATTTTTTCACTTAAAGCAATTACATTAGCATTATTGTGTGATTTAGCAAAAAAAGCTTCTTCATTATTATTTACTTTTGCACATCTAACGCCTTTAACTTTATTACAAGCAATACTCATACCGATTCCCGTTCCACATATAAGTATTCCTAAATCAATTTGTTTATCCTTTATCGCTTCGCCAATTTTATAAGCATAAATAGGATAATCGACACTTTCAATTGAATTAGTTCCATAATCGATTATGTTATAATTATCACTTAAATAATTCTTTATTTTTTCTTTTAAAAATACCCCACGATGGTCACTTGCTATCCCTATTTTCATTCTATCACCTCATTATAAATTAAGTTATTAGTAAAACTTTTAACTACTTTTAATAAATCAATATTATCTCAAACAATACTTATTTTTCGTTATTATATACTTTATATAGTTAAATTTATCTTTTATCTTTCTCCTTTCTATCACTACATCTCAATTATAACACGATATAGAATTAAAAAGAAAAAAAACTGCAATTATGCAGCTATAATAATATAATTTACTATGATAAACTATTATCATCCATTACTAATTTTGTACACAAATGTATTTTTTTGGTAATATTATAAGAAAAAAACCGCAATTATGCAGCTTTATCTTGATTAAGTCCATATTTACGGTTGAATTTTTCAACTCTACCTGTTTTAGTAACTGTTCCTTGTTTACCAGTAAAAAATGGATGACATTTATCGCATACTTCGATATGTACTTCTGGTTTGTTAGATTTTACTGTAAATGTATTACCACAAGCACAAGTAACTTTAGTATCCATATATTCTGGATGAATTCCTTTTTTCATAATCTTCTCCTTCCGCCATGACTAAATTAAGCCATAGAAATTTAATGCTTCTATATTATAACAAATTAACTCTTGAAAAATCAAGAGTTTTTAATTACTTTTTCTTTCAAGATTGCAATAATTTTATCAGCTATCAGTTCATAACCTATTTTATTAGGAAAACTATCGATAATACTGTTAAAATATTTATTATCGTTAAATTCATTATATAAATCTAAATAATCGATATTATAATTATTACATATTTTTTTTGTTTGTTCATTTATATACATAAAAAATTCATTTAAATCTTCATCTTTTAAGCAGTTATAAAAACCAATAAATATTATTTCTTCTTTTGAATAATCTCTTAATAATTTAAACAATTTATTTAAATCATTACTAAATTCATCAAATTTATTATATAAATCATTAATACTGAAATCATGATTAAAAGTAATATTACTAAATAAATCATTCATTCCTATTGATATAGTTATAATATCCGCTTTAATTAAAGCATTTTGCATAGTTTTATTATCAATTTTAATATTGTCTTCGATACTTTTAATTATGTCGATACTCCGGTTATCATTATCGATAAAATAAGTATAATTATCTAATAATTCTTTATTATTCAAATAATCTTTAACATAATCAGTATAGCCATAATCTTTAACGCCAATACCACTAATTCCATTAGCCAAAGAATCACCTAGTGATAGATAATTGATATCTTTATCCATAAAACCTAAATAAATTAATAAAACAGCTAAAGCAATAATTATTAAAGTTAATATTTTTTTCATAAAACCTCCAAAAAAAAGTAGATTAAATCTACTTAATTATATTATTGGTTTTTACATTTATTCAAACAAACTAATATCCGCTCCAACATTTTTTAATTTTTCAATAATATTTTCATACCCTCTTAAAATATGTTCAACTTCGTTAATAACTGTTTCACCTTCTGCTTTTAAACCCGCTAAAACAAGACAAGCACCAGCTCTTAAATCGGTAGCCGTTACTTCACTACCTTTTAATTTTTTAGGTCCTTTGACATATATTTTTCTACCATTAATTGTAATATCCGCTCCCATATTGTTTAAAAAAGGTACATTTTGAAATCTATTTTCATAAATAGTTTCCTCTAAAATGGAAGTGCCATCAGCTAAAACTAATAAAGTTGTCATCGGTTGTTGTAAATCAGTGGGAAAACCAGGATAACCTTGCGTTTTAATGTTAACTGGTTTCATATTATCACATTTAGAAACAATTAAATAATCATCATATATTTTAATTGGTATATTCATTTCTTTTAATTTTAAAGTTAAGGCTTCGATATGATCAGGAATAATATTTTCTATTTTTAATTCATTACCCATTAAAGCTCCCGCTAAAACATAAGTCCCTGCTTCGATTCGGTCTGGTATTACTTCAGCAAAACCATCCCCTAATTTATCGACACCAACAATTTTAATTTCACTCGTTCCCGCTCCCGTTATTTTAGCGCCCATATTGTTTAAAAATGTCGCTACATTAACTATTTCCGGTTCTTTAGCTGCATTTAAAATCGTCGTTACACCTTTAGCTTTAACCGCAACTAAAATAGTGTTTATAGTTGCCCCAACACTTGGCATATCAAGACTTACTTCGTTACCTTTTAATTCTTTAGCATCGATAATGAATTTATTCCCTTCTTCTAATACATCCGCTCCTAAAGCCCTAAAACCTTTTAAGGTTTGGTCGATTGGTCTAGCGCCAATTGAACAACCTCCAGGAAAATACATCTCAACATGTTTATATTTCCCTAATAAAGCTGACATAAAATAATAAGATGCTCTTAATTTTTTAGCTTTTGCTTCAGGTATTTCTTTGTTTTTTAAATTTTTTTGATCGATTATCATTCGATTATCAATTCTTGTTACTTTAGCTCCTAAATATTCTAATATTTCATTTAAAGCATCGATATCGGAAATATTAGGAATATTATCGATTGTTACAATTCCATCAGATAAAAGAGAAGCAGGAACCAAAGCAACAGCACTATTTTTAGCGCCACTAATTTTTATAGTCCCTTTTAATTCTTTACCACCATTTATTTTAATTTTTTTCATAGACTCCTCCACTACATTTATATGTAATTATCCTAAACTTGGTTATTACTACCGAATAAGATAACTTTTTCTTTAATCATTTCTTTCATCTTTGCTTCGCCACTTTTAATTATTTTTCTTGGATCATATACTTTATCATCATCGTTTAAAAACTGTCTTACGCCTTGACTCCAAGCAATTTGCAATTCGGTATTAATGTTTATCTTACATATACCACAACTAATAGCTTTTTTAATTAAATCGTAAGGTATTCCTGAACCTCCGTGTAAAACTAAAGGTAAATTAACTAGTTCATGAATTTTAACCATTCTTTCAAAGTCTAATTTAGGTTCACCTTTATAAATACCATGAACACTACCTAAAGCAGGAGCTAAAAAATCAATATTAGTTTCTTTAACTAATCTAACTGCATCTTCTACTTTAGCATAAGCTAATTCATCTGCTACTCCATCTTCTTCGCCACCAACAGCGCCAACTTCTGCTTCAACAGTTACATTCCTTGCATGAGCATAGTCTACTACTTGTTTGGTTATTCTTATATTTTCTTCGATACTATATTTTGAAGCATCGATCATAACCGAAGTAAAACCACTATCAATTGCTTTAACACAATTTTCATAACTACTTCCATGGTCTAAATGTAAGGCTACAGGAACAGTTATATTTAAATAATTAACTAAATTTAAAACCATATCAGCTACAGTTTTAAAACCCCCCATGTATTTAGCTGCTCCTTCACTAACCCCAATAATAACTGGCGTTTTTAAATTTTCGCATTCTTCTAAAATAAACCTTGTCCACTCTAAATTATTAATATTAAAATGGGGTATGGCATATTTCCCACTATCTGCTTTGTTAAGCATATTTTTCATATTTTCTAACATTCTATCACCACTTTAATTATATAGTTTTTTAAATATAAAATCAAGTTTAGTAACATTATAAATGTTTTTATGAAAATATCAATATTATTTATAATAATACACATAACAATTAAAAAAGATAAAAAATACCAATTATAATTAAAACAATTCCACCAATGATAGTAGATGTTTTACCTACTAAATTATTGATTTTTTTACCTAATATTAAACCAAAATAAGTAAATATAAAACTAAAAATAGCAAAAGTTAAAGAAGTTAATATGTAGTTATCACTAATTACATTTAAACTAATTCCTATAGAAAAACTATCGATACTAACAGCCAAACCAAACAATAATATTTCTAAAATATTAACTAATGGTTTAATTTCTTCTTTTTTAAATGTTTCAATAATCATTTGAACACCGATAAAAGATAAAATAATAAAGACGATTAACGAAGGTTCAAACTTCAAAAAATGAAATAATATCGCCCCTATTTTCATTCCTAAAAGTGGCATTATAAAATGATATACACCAACTGTAATCGCTGTTTTATATACATCTTTTTTATTTAAATTTAAAGTACCATAAGCTAAAGCTAAAGAAAAAGCATCCATACTAAGACTAATAGCAATTAAAATTACTAACATAAAAACGCCTCCTATAAAAATATATTTATTAAGAAGCGTTTTAGACTATTTACTCCAATCGATTGGTTCAATATTATTTTTAATTAAAAAATTATTAGCTTTAGAAAAAGGGCGACTTCCAAAAAAACCATGGTAAGCAGATAATGGCGAAGGATGAACCGATTCGATAATATAGTGATTTTTATTAGTAATTAATTGTTTTTTACTTCTAGCATAACCCCCCCATAAAATAAAGACCATCGGTTTTTCTCGTTCATTTAATTTTTTTATAATATTATCGGTAAATATTTCCCAACCTTTTTCTTTATGTGATAAAGGACTATCTTTAACGACACTCATTATACTATTTAATAATAACACACCTTGTTTTGCCCAATTAGTTAAATCATTATTCGTTTTTTTAATACCCAAATCACTTTCTAATTCTTTAAATATATTATTTAAAGAAGGTGGCCTTTTAACATTATCTTTTACCGAAAAAGATAAACCATGGGCCTCATTTATCCCATGATAAGGATCTTGACCTAATATAACGACTTTAACATCATTATAATCGGTATATCTTAAAGCATTAAACAAATCCTCATATTTAGGAAAACATATTTTATTTTTATATTCACTCTTAACAAAAATTCCTAATTTTTTAAAATAATCTTTTTTAAATTCATCTTTTAAGATGACATCCCAATTTTTATTTATCATTTTACTACCTCGTTATATCTACGATTTTCTCTTAATATATCTTTCTTTAATTTCATTATAGCATAAATATTAATAATTGCGAGTATTGAAGTTAAAATATTGACAAAATTCCAAATTAAAGTTGCTGATATAACTGAACTTATAAATAAAATTAAACAAATTATAATCTTTAAAATCAATATTTTTTTATTATTTATTTTAATTAAAAATTTTAAATTAGATTCTGTATCATAATAACCGGCTAAAATAGTTGAAAAAGCAAATAAAATAATTGATATTATAACAATTATATTACCTAGACTACCCAAGTGATAAATGAAGGCATTTTGCGTCATTTCAATTCCATTATTAATTTCTTGAATATCGATATTAGCAGTCAATATAACTAATGCTGTAGCTGTACAAACTAAAAAAGTCGTAATATAAATACCGATCATTTGCACATAACCTTGACTAGCTGGCATATCATCAATAACTGCTGCCGCAATTGCCCCTGTCCCTAAACCCGCTTCATTAGAAAAAATTCCTCTTTGTACACCAATTATTAAACAAGATAAAAAACCCCAACCAAACGCTTTAAAATTAAAGGCTTCTTTGATAATATTATAAAATAAATTAGGAATTAAATTACTATTATTGATAATGATAATTAAACTAGCCACAATATAAATTAAAGTCATTATCGGAACTAATTTAGAAGAAATATTAAATAACTTTTTAGTTCCTTTATTAAAAATTATATAAGAAATAATCATAATAATAAAACCAATAATAATTGGGTTTATATTAATATAATTAGTGATTGCTTTAGTAATTGTATTAGCTTGAATACCTAAAAAGCCAAAGATTTGACTTATAACAATTATAACGGCGTAAATAATCCCTAATTTTTTTTTATTTAAACCATTTTTTAAATAATAGCTTGGTCCTCCTTTAGTTATATCGCCATCTTTTTCTTTATATTTAACACCTAAAATTGTTTCAGCAAAAGCGTTAGCGCAAGATATAAAACCGATTACCCATATCCAAAATATCGTTCCTATACCTCCTAGATAAATAGCCAAAGCGATACCAGCAATACTGCCAACCCCAATTCTTCCTCCTAAAACCATCATTAATGATTCAAATGGAGTTATTATATTATTACCTTTTTTTAAAATATTTTTAATCATTTCTTTAAAGTTAAATTGCACAAACTTTAATTTAAAAGTAAAATAAATTCCTGAATAAACCATTAATACCGTTGCTGTTGCCCATAATACACTATCGATTAATTTAAGCATTCTATCACCTAGTTTAAGTATATTAATTCTTTTTTAGGACATGAAAAAAAGCTAAATATTATTAGCTATATCGATGAATATATCAATATCTAATTGTTCAGCTCGTACAGTTAAATCAAAATTATATTTTTTTAAAATTTCTTCGATTTTATTTAAATCATAATTTTTTAAATTATTTTTTAAATTTTTTCTTTTTTGTTTAAAAGCATCCCTTACTAATTTAAAAAATATTTGTTCATCTTTTAAAGGTAATCTTTCTTTTTTACTAAATTCAACAACGATACTATCGACATTTGGTTTAGGCATAAAAACATTGCGACTAACATCTAGTAGTTTTTTAGTATTAAAATAATAATTTAAATAGACGGATAAAGAACTATAATCTTTACTATTTGGTTTAGCTTTAAATCTATCGCCTACTTCTTTTTGCACCATTACGACAATTTTATCCACAGCAATTTTATCTTCAATTATTTTAATTAAAATAGGTGTCGTAATGTAATAAGGTAAATTAGCAACCACATACAATTTTTCAAAATTATATTTTTTTATTTGTTTAACAACATCAGCTTTTAAAAAGTCTTCATAAATAATATCGACATTATTAAATTCTTGTAGATTATTTTTAAGTATTTCTTCTAAAGTAACATCGATTTCATAAGCTAAAACATTTTTAGCAGTACTAGCTAATTTATAAGTTAAAGCTCCAGCACCTGGACCGATTTCTAAAACTAATGTATTCTTATCTATTTTAGCTTTATTTATAATGGTATCGATGATATTTTCGTCAATGATAAAATTTTGACCAAATTTTTTCTTTAAATTAAAACGGTTATTTTCTAGACTTTCTTTTAATAATTTAGGTGAATAAATCATACATTTCCTCGTTTGATCCATTTAGGATAATCATTAAAAATATCTTTAACTAATTTTAATAAATTATTTATTTCTTCATCATCAACTTCTAATATTTTAATTATATTATTTCTAAAGTTATTATCAGCTTCTTCAATTGATAACTGGGCAGAAGCTAAATAATCATATATAATAAAATTTTTTATATAATCAAAAATATCTGATATATCATAATAATTTCTATATAAATAATTAACAAATTTTTTATATGATTTTAATTTTTCCGCATATTGAAAATTAGCGATATTTTTATAATCTTCTTTACTGTATTTTTTATAGTTCATTTTTTGACTATTATAAAAAGCTAAAGCATCTTCATCGCTCTCAAAACTTGATGAATATAATATTATTTCCCCATTATATTCATAAAAATTTTCTTCTTCATATACAGAACAGATCGTAATAATATGTCTTAATTTATCTTCATTTATTCTAAACATTTGTTTTTCAAATAATTCATATAATTTATCAATAGTTATTACACCATATGTATTTATAACATTTTTAACATAATTATACACATTATTATTTAATTTATTTAACTTCAATAATTCTTTATTTTCAAAACAATTATTCAATATCGTTATAAATTCTTCGGGTATAAAAACTCTAAAACTATCATCTTTATTATCATACTCAACTTTAGCTATAAAAAATTTTTTTAAAAAAAGTAAAAAATGAATTGATATTGGTAAATCACCAAATATAATTTTTTTATTATTATTTTTAATTATTATTTTAAGTTGATTTATTTCATTAGTTCTTATAATTTTAATATAACTTTCTAATATTTTATCTAAATTTTTTGTCACATAAGCTATAATATTTTTTTTAGGTTTATTTTTTAATCTTTCTACTTCCGCAAAAGATAAAAAATCATCATCGATGAAGGCGGGAAAAATTGCCATTTTATGCAACTCTTTAACTTTTAAACTGCCTAAATATTCATTTAAAGTTTCTACTTTAATTTTTGGGTTATTAACTCCTAATAATTCTTCTTTAATAATTTGTTCTAATTCAATCATACAAACTCCTTTACTATTTATTTATACAAAATATAGCATACAATGGTACTGATTTTATATTGTTTTCAAAACCAAAATTTTTAGATGATATTCTAATACTATATTTAGGGTTATATTTTTTTATATATTCATTTAAACTTTTACTATTTGTTTTTCTACCACTTTTAACTTCTACTGGAATAATATCTCCATTTATTTTTATTAAAAAATCAATTTCATATCTATCAAAATTATAAAAATATAATTCTTTAAATTTCGAATAAAACTCGCAAGCTACATAATTTTCAGTTAAAACACCTTTATACATCTCATTTTTATCTAATAATATTTCACCATAATTCAAATTTGAAAGAGCTCTTAAAAGACCAACATCACTTAAATAAATCTTAAATTTATCATAGCTAATGAAAGCTTTTAATGGAGACTCATTTTTTTCTGCTAGATCACATTTCAATATCATATTACTAGCTAACAACCAATCTAAACTAGTTTCATATCTTATTTTCCTAGCATCTTTATCAACAATACTATATTTAAATGTATTATTAACTCTAGCGAGCTCTTTGGGTATAGCATTATAAATTTGACTATTTTTAATGCCTTCGCTATTTTCGGTATATTTATTCATATCAGCCAAATATGATGTAATTATTTGTTCTTGTAAATCAAAATTAACATGTGCTATATTATAATCATTAATAATAAAATTATTTATTAATGCTGGCATACCTCCTAATACTAAATATTTTTTATATAAATCTAACGCTTTTTCATGAATAGGATCCATTATTTTTTCGTTTGTTTCAAAATGTTTCTTTATTTCATCAATTAATTTATCTTCATTTATTGCTATCAAATATTCTTCAAAGTCCATCGGATATAAATATTTGATATTTACTTTTCCCACAGGAAATGAAGACTTAAATCTATTAATTTTTACACCTAAAAGTGAACCTGCACATACTATTTTATATGGTTTCTCACTTTCACTAAAGTATTTTAAAGAAGTTATAGCTCTTTCACTTATTTGTATTTCATCCAAAAATATTATAGTGTTTTCGGGTTTAATGATTACATTTTTAATAATCTCAATTTTTTCTATTATCGTATCTGGATCAATAGATTCTTCAAATACCTTTGCGATATTTTCCTCTTTATCCAAATTAATATAAATATAATTATCAAAATTATTTTTACAAAATTCTTCTAATATATAAGTTTTGCCAGTTTGCCTTGCTCCAATTAACATAAGCGGCATCTTATATTCTTCTTTCCATTTTTTTAATTCTTCTAAAATTTTTCTATACATGTAATCGCCTCTACAACAATTATACACTTTTTCGTACAAAATGTACATATTTTTGTGTTTTTTTTGTACATTTTATACAAAAAAACAATTTTAAAAGATGGAAACTACCATCCCCATCTTTGTACACTATATATAACTTCACCACTCATATCAGTAGTTTTTCTAACATTTTCATCTTTTTCAGTTTTGTAAGCTACATCAAAGTGGTAAACACCCTTTTTTAACTGTTCTCTCATCGTATAACCAGTATCCATGACAATACCCGTAAAATCGCCTAATTTAGAGTTTTTAACTTCGATAATTGTCCCACAAGGAAATTCGGATAAAGCGGCTGCTAAAACTCTTACTTCGCCAAATTCATCGTCATTATAATAAATACCATCATCGATTAAATTAAAGTTTTCTTTATCTTCTGTCTTACAAGCGACAAAACCACGCCCTGAACAAGTCGAACAGTCAGGACCATATCCCGTCATAACTCCTTGATATTCGCCATTTTTCCCTGTTCCGATAATAACTTCTTCATTGACAACTTCTTCTAAAATAACATTATCATTATAAATTATTCCATTTTTTCCTTTAGTTATTACTTTAGTTATATTATTAGGTATCGAGCTATCGTAAGTTTTAATAGTTTCATAAGGAATAACATTGCTTATAACATTGATATTTTTATCAACATTAGTATTATCCACTGTAATATTTGTTTCTTCAATATTAAAACCAAATAATGATAAAATCGCTAATATTCCCAAACTCACCCATTTACCAAATAAATTTAGTAAATAAAAATTCATTTTTCCACCTCAATATTACAAATAAAGTTTAGCACATTTTATAAATATCGTCAAATTAGTTTTAATTACTCAATAATATAATTATGCTACTAATTATAATATAATTCCCTTATATCATAAAATTATCGATATTTACCATATAATATCAAATAAATCTTTAGCATTCAAACTAGTTTGTTTTAAAACATCATCTAAAGATATATTTTTAACTTCCGCTATTTTATTAGCTACATAAATAATATTATAAGGTTCATTTTGTTTACCTCGATATGGTTCAGGAGTTAAAAAAGGACTATCCGTTTCTAATAATAAATACTTTAAATCGATTTCTTTAATTACCTCTTTTAACTTACTATTTTTAAAAGTTAATACCCCACCTATTCCTAAATAACTATTTATTTTAATATAATTTTTAGCCATTTCTAAACTACCACTAAAACAATGAATATCCTTTTTTAAACTAGGATAATTCTTTAATATTTCATAAGTATCATTAGTAGCTTCTCTACTATGAATAACTACCGGTTTATTGTATTTTAAAGCTAAATCTAATTGTTTAATAAACTTATCAATTTGTTCTTCTTTATTTTTATTCCAATAATAATCTAACCCAATTTCCCCAATTCCTACGATTTTTTTGTTACTTAAATTTTCTTCGATAAATTTTAAACTATTTATACTAATTTCTTCAGTCGGATGAATTCCCAATGTCCCATAAACATTAGGATATTTATTACATAAATTGATTACTTCTTGGTTATCCTTATCGTTAGTTCCACTTATAATAACAACATCAACTTTATTGATTATTTCCTCAATATTATCGTAATATTCTTTAAAAACATGACAGTGTGTATCAATCATAATAAAACCTCCAATTTAATTATAACAAAAAAACAAGAAATTTATTTTTTTAATTTTCTTGTTTTAATAAAATACTTCAAAAAAATCGTTCCCGCCAATACAACATAAACAAAATCTAAAGCATTAAATTCTATTATTAAACTAACAAATGCTACAAAAAGTGGCATAAATAATAAAACTAATGCTGAACACTCCGTCAATTTTTGTTCCATTTTAAATTTTCCCTTCCGTTATTTTTACGACAATTCCAATATACCATATTATTTTATCTATATACAATATTTTTTGTATACAAATAGCGACATTTTACGCAACTTTACATTTCCAAATGATTAGCTAAAAATTTAGAAACAATTTGTGTTATTTTTAAATCTAACTCACTTACATTATCCCCTACTACCATAACTAAACCAATCACATCACTACTTACAATAACTGGACTTACCGCATAAGTACACTCTAATTCTTCCTTGGTTATCTTAAGACTTTTCTTATGCTTTTCTAACATCTCTTCCCTTCTTTTAATCTTACTTTCTAAATCTATCCCTATTTCTTGATTTAATAATTGTTTTTTTAATGGTCCTGATACCGCTAAAATATTATTAGTATCCGTTATAATTACTGTATTATCGATAAAAGAATAAACCGCATCAGTTATACTAGTTGCGAAATCAGCTAAATTTTTAATTATTGAATATTTTTTTAAAATAATATCTTCATTGTTGATGATTATCTCTAAACTATCCCCTTCTTTAATTCTTAAACTTTTTCTAATTTCTTTAGGTATAACGATTCTTCCTAATTCATCGATTCTTCTTACTATACCTTTCATATTCCACCTCTATTTTATTTTTACCTAATTAAAATAAAATATACTTAATATTTTTGTATTTTAAAATAACCATAATAACTACTTAATACTTTATTATATTTATTAAAATCATATTTTTTTAATATTCTTAATTTCTTATATATTTTTCTTTTATTTTTACTTAATATCTTTATTTTTTTATTATAAAAGTGATAACCTAAAAAACATAAATTATTTTTAAGTATTACTGTTTTATTATTTAACTCTAAATCATAATTATTTAAAAATTTAATTATTTTCTTTAAACATTCTTTTAAATATAATTTATTACTATGAAATAATACTAAATCATCCATATACCTTGTATAATGCTTTATTTTTAAATTTTCTTTAATATAATGATCTAAATCATTTAAATAAAATATACCTAATATTTGGTTAGTCATATTACCAATACTTAACCCATAACCTTGCCTTAAATAATCGATATTATGCTTTCTAGCATATTCAAATATATATTCTTCATTAGTACTATCAATTATTTTATATACTATATTTAAAAATAACTTATCCTTTATTTTTTTACTTAATAAATCTTTTAACTTCTTATGATTAATACTATAAAAATACTTCTTTATATCACACTTTAAAACATAATAATCTTTATAACAATTAATATATTTTTTTATTAATTTAATTCCATAACTAGTACCTTTATTAACTCTAACTGCTACATTACTATCAATTAAACTCTTTTCTAATATATCAAATAATAAATAAGCTACCATATGATTAATTATTTTATCCTTTAAATTTAAACTTAAAATCAATCTTTCTTTAGGTTCATAAATTATAAATAAATTATATTTATCTATTTCGTAATTGTGATTTTTTAAAGTATTATATATATTAACTAAATTAATACAATAATAATCTTCAAATTTTTCTAGTTTTGTTTTAATTTTAGTATTACTTTTTATTTTTTTATAAACATTAATTATTTTATCTAAATCACACAATTTATTATAAATATTACCGATTCTTTTCATACTTAATAAACCCATATATTAATCTAACAATATTATTTAAAAATTCACATATTTTAATAAACTTTTTATAACTTATAACCTTCTTATTAAAACTAATATTAATGTAAAAATCCAACATTTTTATTTTAGTTAAACATAAATATAATTTATTTATTCGCTCATCTTTAGCTAAATAATTAGCCATATAAATACTTTCTAATAAATCATATAAAACTAACTCAATCTTATTTTTTAAAACATAATCTTTTTTAGGAAAATTAAGCAATATATTATCAAAAAATAAAACAGTTTTTTTTATATTAGTAATAACTAATAATTCATTATTTTTCATACTTATCCTTTAATTCAACTAATTTACTATAATTAATTACTTTTAATATCTTCTCTAATTCCTCAGTTACATTATAGTTATCTAATACTTTTAATATTTCCTTTTGATAAAACTTCCTTTTAAAATAATCTAAATACAATTCATAATTATTATTTTCCTTTATCTCTTCAACATCGTTATAAAAAATATAACTAATACAATTTTTATCTAATATTTTTCTTACCTTTTTATATTCACTAATTGGAAAACCTACTTTATTTTCATATATTTTATAACCTAATAAACCACTTATAATATATGTATCATCATCAAATACTCGATAAAAATTACCATATTTCATAAAAATAATAGCTTCATTATGTTTTAATTTTAATTCATTTCTTATATCAGCTAACCTCACAAAATCACCCTAAATAATATTATCACACACACGTTGTCAATAGTTTTCCAAAAAAAAACAGTTTTTCGATTTCTCTACTAAACTGTTTTTATTCTAGTTGCATATAACTAATATTTTTAGGTTTAACCTAGGGAATAAGAATTGTTTCCTAATTCTTTTTTATAAAACTTCACACTAGAAATTCTTGTTTTTTTATTTTTCGCATCTATTTTTGTAAAATTTTACTTCACACCAGAAATTCTAGACCCGTTATATTCTTATCCCCATACACACCACACCTTGCCACTCTATCGGCAAGGTGTGACTACCTTGTTTGTACTTTTATATATTTTTTTCTTGTTTATCTTCTTATATCTCGTATGGACTCGACCAAGTACCATTACCTTTGGTAATGGTGACATTAGAGTTGACAACTATAACTGCACGAAGGCCGCTCGCGATGCCGACACTGAGGTCGCTGCCGGTGCCGCTGAGGTAGAGGTACCAAGCGTCAGAACTAGAAGTAGATGGTGTCATTGTCCAATAATCATTCGCATTATCACAGTTACTTGCAGTTGTATATCCTTTTGTCAATATACTACTACTTTGTCCCGATAACATCTCACCTACTCTTATTAACCCTACTGTCGCATTAATACTCCTTGTTGGATTAGTTTCTTCTAATGATATTGTATAATTATCGTCATCATCAAATTCATTTTGATACCAAGTGTAATTTGTTACTAATTTATCTCTATTTTCAATATCACTACTTGCTACTAACCATTCTAATACATCACTATTTAATTTTTGTCCTATTCCTGTTGTTGTTGAAAAGGTATTATTATCACCATATTTCATTTCATAAACACGACCATTTTCTTCATAATAGCCATCTAATATTAATTTGGTATTTCCATTATTATCTTTATCAACTACCCGATATTTCTTTCCAGCATATAATACATATTCTCCACTTGTTGCTTTTTCATTTAATTTGCCGGTTACTTCTATACTCTTATCTTCGTTTAAAATATATGGACCAGCTTCACTACTCCAAGTTGCCCCTAGAGTACCATTACCTCCGGTAATGGTGACATTAGAGTTGACATTTATAACTGCACGAAGGCCGTACGCGAAGTGGACACTGCCGTCGCCGCCGCCGCCGTAGTTGTCGACGAACCAAGCGCCAGAACCATCATATGGCGTTAATGTCCAAAATATTTGCTGATTAACTAAATAAGAACTACCGGCTCCAGCTAAATTTTTTTCATCTAATGATATTAAACCTACTTTTGCTTTTTCCATTGATAAATTATTACTACAATTTGTTCTTGCACTTGAAATATCTATCGTAGTCTCACTACACCATGTTTGCTCTACAATAATATCATTGCATTTTAATCTTGAATAAAAATAATTATTTAACCAATCTTTAGCATGACTTCCATCATAATTTAAAGCTGTGTCTGCTACTCCCCACGGTATAGTCGTAACATTTTCTTCGGTTATTAATCTCACACTTCCATCAGCATTAATTCCCATAATGCGCCATAAGAAACCTGAATACCATAAATAATTATTATATGCTTTAACTTGAAAATATTCTTCAGATGTCGCTCCAAAAGCAACTTCAAAAGCAGTATCTACTCCATAATTTTCTAAAAGTTCAGCATCCATTCCTCCATCCGTAAATGCCCAATTCTCAAATTCTTCAGCTTTAAATTCACCATTTGTTTCAAAAAAACGAGCATCGATTTCTTCTCTTGAAGTAAAACCATTTGATAACATCATACTATAAAAATTCTCTTTAGGATCAATAGGGTTTCCTTTTAAATAACATCCGCCCATATAACTATAATTGTTATCTCCTGGGTTCACACAGCCATTACTATCAGTTTCTAAAAAAGGAAAATTAGATAACACTACATCTTTAATTGGACCAGTATGTATTATAGCTACTTCATCATCACTTGCCTCACATACTTCATCATCCATCACAAAACTTCCATCGGCACACAATTTAAAAATATGACCATTACTTTCTACTTCTAATTCGGTTAATTTATCATCTTCATAAGTTACTTTATTAACTGTAGCATTTCCTAAATTAACCATATCTTTTACTTCTTCTACTGTTACTCCATCAGCACATATATCAGGTGTACCATTTAACTCTTGTTCCATTTTTGATGTCGCACAATAATTATTAATACCACTATATATCATACTGGCTTCGGACCTACCTGCTGATATACGCGCATCACTAATTACATTTAAAATAATTGGTGTCGCAATTAAGGCAACTATAGCTAGTATAATTATTACTGCTAATAATTCAATTAAGGTAAAACCTTTCTTCATTAAAAAAACTCCTTTCAATCTTTAGCATGGAATATTTCTATTTTTCTATTCCTAAATTTCAAATTAATTTTAACCTAAAACAAATTAAATTGCAATATTTCACATAAAAATTTATTAAAAAATTACACACACACGAAAAAAAGCTAAACTTTTTTAGCTTTATCGATAACAAATAATAAATCAATTAAATAATAAATAAAATGTTTTTCTAAATTATCTATTCTTAAACTAATAATTAAATTATTAGCTATCATTTTAAATTTAAAGTTACTATTTACTTTTAAACTATCTAAAAATAATTGTTCACCATCAATATTAGATATAAATTCTTTATCTAGCATTATTTCCACAGTATTATTAGTTTGTTTAACTTTTTTAATTTTAAGTTTATTAGCTAAAGATTCAAACCATTCTTCATACATATATATCAATAATTTATCGGATATTTTACCAAAACGATCTTCTAATTCTTTTTGGACTAAAACTAATTTATCATAACTATCAATTTCATTGATTTTTTTATGAATTTCGATTTTAAGTTCTTCTTCTTTAACATAATTATCATCGATATAGGTATCTACTTCAATTAATGGTTGAGTAGATTCTTGATTATCTATTTCTATACCTTTTAATTTATCAATTTCTTGTTTAAGTAATGAGGTAAATAATTCAATTCCGACACTTTCAACAAAGCCAGCTTGTTCACTACCTAAAAAATCGCCTGCTCCTCTTAAGGATAAATCACGCATCGCAATTGATAAGCCACTACCTAATTCGGTAAATTCTTTAATAGCATTTAATCTTTTATGGGCTATTTCGGATAAAATACGACCATTATCATACATTAAATAACAATAAGCTATTTTATTAGTTCGACCAACGCGACCTCTTAATTGATATAGTTGGGATAAACCAAAGCGGTCAGCATCGATAACAATCAATGTATTAACATTAGGAATATCGATTCCTGTTTCAATAATAGTAGTACATAATAAAACATCAAATTCTTTATTGATAAATTTAAGCATAATGTCTTCTAGTTCAGTTTTATTCATTCTACCATGGGCACAAATTACTTTAGCATCAGGAACTAAAGAAGAGATTTCTTCTAATTTACTATGCATATTTTCAATGCGGTTATATAATAAAAATACTTGACCATTACGCGATAGTTCTTTATAAATAGCATCTTTGATTAATTTTTTATTATAGGATACAACATAAGTTTGAACAGGATAACGATTATTAGGCGGTGTTTCAATGGTTGATAAACTGCGAATTCCTGATAACGACATTTGTAAAGTACGAGGTATAGGTGTCGCTGATAAAGTTAAAACATCGATATTGTTTTTTAATTTTTTTATTTTTTCTTTATGGGTTACGCCAAATCTTTGTTCTTCGTCAATTATCAATAAACCTAAATCTTTATAGTTTATTTCGTCATTTAATAATTTATGTGTCCCAATTATAAAATCGACTTTACCTTCGTTTATTTCTTTAACTACTTCTTTAAATTTAGAAGTAAAACGATTAACTAATCTAATATTAACGGGAAATGATTTAAAACGATCTAAAGCGTTTAGATAGTGTTGGTTAGACAGTATCGTAGTTGGGCATAATAAAGCTACTTGTTTACCAGATAAAATCGCTTTAAAAGCGGCTCTAAAAGCGATTTCGGTCTTACCATACCCAACATCGCCACATAATAACCTATCCATCGGATGAGGGCTTTCCATATCTTTTTTAATTTCTTCCCATACTTTTAACTGATCAGGAGTTTCTTCATAAGGAAATTCTTTTTCAAAAGCAATTTGGTTTTCATCATCTAAATTAAATTGAAAACCTTTGCTCATTTGTCTTAAGGCAAATAGTTTTAATAATTCTTGGGCAATATCATGAGCTTTAGTTTTGGCTTTTAATTTTACTTTAGTCCATTCACTACTACCTAATTTATTTAATTTAGGTTCAAAACCCTCTTTGGAACTATATTTACTAATCATTTCGATTTTCTCAACGGGAATATATAGTTTATCGCCACCTTTATATTCTAGTTGTAAATAGTCTTTATTTAAGTTATTTTTAGTAATTGTTTTCATTCCTAAATAACGACCGATACCATATAAGTTATGAACGATATAATCACCAATTTCTAATTTAGTTACGTCTTTAATTCTCGTACCATATTTAAAATTCGTTTTATAAGGCGTTATTTTTTTATTTTTATTAAATATTTCATCTTCACTGATAAAAATATAGTTTTTATATTTAAAGCCTTCATTAATATTAAAGATAACGACATTTATTTTATTTTCATATATTTCATTAATATTAGTAAATACACAAGTGATTTCATCGATTATTTTATTAGCTTGATAACGGTTAGAGACACAAATAACAATTGTTTTATTTTTATATTTAGCAAAAATATTTTTAATAGTTGGAATATCAGTAAATTTATCTTCTATTTTATAAGATGTATAGTTAAAACCAACGATATCATCTTGATATAAATTAATAGCTTTGTAATCATAAAAATCATTAAAATATTTAATATTTTTAAGGTTATTACTAGTGTTATAATCTAATACTTCTTCTAATAAATTATTATAAGCTAATTTAATCTCATCATATTCGTTATAAAATAATAAACCTTTCATATATTCATAGATATTAGAATAATCATAGTTAATTAAATCTTTATGGGTAAATTCAAAATCGATATCTTGGTCAATTAAAAATTCGGAATTAGGTATAATTTCAATTTTATTAATCTTATCGATAGTTAATTGGGAATTGATGTCAAAAAATCTAATTGATTCGATTTCATCACCCCAAAATTCAATTCTAATAGGGTTACTATAATTAATGGAAAAGACATCGATAATATAACCTCTAATTGCCATTTCTCCTGTTTTATTAACTGTTACATCTCTTTCGTAACCGATATTATATAGTTTTTGAGTTAATAATTTAGGGTCAATAGTATCTCCTACTTTTAATTTAATATAACTATTAATAAAATTAGTTTTAGTTGGTAAAAATCTTAAATAACCCATTAAATTAGTAACAACTATTCCTTTATTATTTTTAATAATCTTATCTAGAGTTTCTAATCTTGTCATTTTAAAATCAGGGGAAATAGCTAAAACTTCACTCGTCATAAAATCATCCATCGGAAAAAAATAAACATCATGAACATAGTTTTTTAAGCTTTGATAAAATTTATTAGCTTCATATAAACTATTACAAACGACTAAAATAAAATTATCTTGATAACAGTTACTAATATAAATACATTTTAATTCATCAGTTAAACCGCCAATTTCATTATAATCATATTTATCAAATAATTTATTAAATATATTCATATCATCACCTCCAAGCCAAAAAAGATACATAAGTATCTAGTTATATTTATTCATTAAATTTTCAAAAGTTAAATTGACAAAATCATCGATTATATTAGGTATTATTTTAATAACTTCCTTTAATTTAGTTAATTCAGTATTATTAAATTGACCTAAAACATAATCGATCATAGCGATATTATTTTTAGAAATACCGATTTTTATTCTTTTATATTCGTTAGTTTTTAAGTTTAATTCGATATTTTTAAGACCATTATGACCACCAGAGCCACCTTTAGGACGAATTTTAAAAGTACCAATATCTAAAGACATATCGTCGTAAATAATTAATATATCATTAATATCAATTTTAAAGTAATTGATATATTTAATTATTACTTCGCCAGATAAATTCATATATTTTTGGGGTTTAAGTAAAATTACTTTTTCGCCATTAATAATAGTTTCACAATATAAACCAGCAAATTTAGATTTATTGAGTTTTAAATCATGTTTATTTAAATATTCGTCGATAGCCATAAAACCGACATTATGGCGTGTATTATTATATTCATCACCTTTATTTCCCAAACCGACAATTAACTTCATTTTATCCACCTCTTTTATGATATTCGCTATACACTTCGTTTTTATTTATTTGGCGCTCTTTAGCCACTTTTTTAATTGCTTCTTTAGTTGCAAGTCCTTCTTTAATATATAAATTAACATGTTCGATGATTGACAGATTAGAAAATTGATTGACATTTTTGTTTCCTTCTAAAACTATTACAAATTCGCCTTTAGTCGTACAAAATTGTTCAATTACTTCTTTAACAGGACCACGATATATCTCTTCAAATTTTTTAGTTATTTCCCGGGAAATGCTACAATTTCGATTTCCCAAAACTTCTAATATATCATTTAATGTATCGATAATACGATGAGGAGATTCATAAAAAATCAAAGTGGTCGTATATTGTTTTAAATTTTCTAATTCTTTTTTTCTTTTACTACTTTTACTATTTAAAAAACCAATAAAGGTAAAAGGTAATGGTTCGATATTAGAAGTGATTAAAGCGGATACAAAAGCGGTAGCTCCGGGAATCGATACGACATTATAGTTATTTTCAATGGCAGCTTTTGCTAAATAAAAACCTGGATCACTAATAATAGGGGTCCCACGATCAGTTACTAAACCGACATCTTCGTTATTAGCTAAATATTTTAATAGTTTTTCAATGTTTTCTTGTTCATTATATTGATGGGAAGAAATAAGTTTATTTTTAATATTGAAGTGCTTTAATAACTGGTTAGTTATTCGTGTATCTTCAGCAAAAATAACACTAACATTCTTTAATGTTTCTAAAGCTCGATAAGTTATATCTTCCATATTACCGATAGGTGTTGCTATTAAATAAAGGGTCGGTTTACCATCATAACTTTTTTGAATCATTTTAATTCACCTTCATTCAAAGTATTTTTTTATTTTATCAGTATATTCGCCGTTTTCTAAATGGGTATAAATAGGTGGCAAAACCTTTAAACCTTCTTTACCGTTTTTTGTTCCTTCGACTAATAAAATATTGGCATCCATATTAGTTTTAGGATAGACAAATTGTATTTTTTTTGGTTGAATATTATATTTTTTCATTGTTGTAATGATATCTAATAATCTTTCAGGACGATGAACAATAGCTATATAACCGTCGTTTTTAAGTAACTTTCTAGCTATTTTAAAAATATCATCTAATTTTAAAGTTACTTCATGACGGGCAATAGTTTTATAATCGCTTTTATTTAAATTAGAATCTTTTTTTACTTTAAAAAAAGGCGGGTTACAAGTAATAATATCAAAAGAATCAGGTAAAAAATCATTATATATTTCATTTATATCTTGATTAATGATTTTTATTTGATTATCTAAATTGTTGATAGCAACTGATTTTTTAGCTAATTCATATACTTCTTTTTGAATTTCCACACCAATTATTTCAGCTTTGGTTTTAGTCGATAAAATTAAAGGTATTGGTGCATTACCACAGCCAATATCTAATATTTTTTTTACATTTTTATTGATTGTTACAAAATTAGGTAATAGCACCGAATCTAAAGAAAAACTAAACATTTGTGTATCTTGGACAATATAGTAATCTTTAAACCCTAATAAATAATTAATTACTTCCATCGATTTCAACGACTCCAATTTCCGGAATATTAACGCTATATTTTTTATTTAGAATATCTAAATTAACTACTTTTCCGCGACCTTTTTTTGTATCAACTACTGAACCTAATTTAGGTAAATCTTCACGATATTCTTTATATACTTCATCTTCGTATTTTAAGCAACATAAAAGTCGACCACATACACCATTTATTTTATTTGGGTTAAGGGATAAATTTTGATTTTTCGCCATGTTTATGGAAATAGCAGTAATATCAGATTCAAATCTAGCACAACATAATTGTCGACCACACAAACCACAACCGCCAATTTCTTTAGCTTTATCGCGAACACCAACTTGTCTTAATTCAATTCTTGTTTTATAAATATTAGCTAGTTCTTTAGCTAATTTTCTAAAATCGACGCGATTATCCGCTAAAAATCTAAATAATAGTTGGGAACGATCAAAAGTAAAATTAGCATCGATCATTTGCATATTTAAGTCTAATTTTTCAATTAATTGTCGACATTTTTTTAAAGCTAATTGAGCATCTTTTAAATTTTTTTTATGGTCTAAATAATCTTTTTTAGTCGATATTCTAACTACTTCTTTAAGTGGTGATTTTAATTTATTATCATCTAAATTAAAAGGGGGTAAAATAACTTTCCCAAATTGTAACCCGCGTTCAGTTTCAACGATAACCGTTACATTTCTTCTTAAATCAAATGTTTTAGGGTTAAAATAATATATTTGTTTGGTGTTTTCAAAAACTACACCTACTACTCTAATCATAATTCACCTCCATCTCGATAATAATTTTATCCATCAATAAATTTAAATTGGCATTATTGTCTAAATAATTGCGATTAGTGTTTAAAACTTTAATTTTGTTTGTTAAATTAATGATGTTATTTAAATTAGCTACTTCTTTAATATTATCAATATAGTCGTTAAATATTTCGATTGGACAATTTATTTTATAATTTAAAACATCTTTATAAAAATAAATAAAAATTAATATTGCCCAGGAAATATTTTCTTTAGTTTGAAAATAATCAAACCAATATTCATTCATATATAATAACACTTTTTTATGGTTTTTCTCATAATATTTGATAAATTTTAAAATTATATTTATTTTTTCTTGATTATTTTCATCTTTTATAAAATTATTATAATCTATTTCATTATCAGTAGATAATAAAGCTATTTTTTCTAAACTACTTTTGTTTTTTAAAAATTTGGCTTGTCCATTTAAAGAAATTATTTGACAGCGGGAAATAATTGTTTCTAATAATTGGTAAATATTATCCGTTACTAAAATAGCAATTATTCCTTCTTGTGGTTCTTCTAAAAACTTTAAAATTGTATTGGCAGAATTATTATTTAATTTTTCAGCTTTATTAATGATATATATTTTTTTATTTCCTATAATTGATTTTTTATTAAATTCTTCTTGTAATTCAGTTAATTGTTCTTTTTTTATCCAATTACCATCAGGATTAATTATTTTTAATTCAGGAAAGTTATTATCATCGATCATTTGACATTGATGACAATTATTACAATTAGGTTGTCCATTGTTATAATTTGGACATAATAACATTTTAGCAAATGTCATTACCAATTTAAAACTTTCGCTATAATTATTTGTTTCGATTAAATAAGCGTGAGCAAAATGTTGTTTAGATAAAGTATTTTTGATAATTTTATAAGCGATGGTTTGTTCATCTTTAAATTCTTCTAACATTGATACTCACTTCCTCGTATAATGTAGTTAAGATATTTTTTAACTACATTTTCTTATATTTAGATTTTTGTTAAGAGATATCT
>CALVSM010000005.1 GCA_944359025.1 uncultured Bacilli bacterium | reverse complement strand
AATGAAGTGATTAGTTGGTTTACGGCAGAAGAAGAGCGAAAGATGTACCAAGAAGCTTTAGTTGAAGAGAGCAAAAATGAAGGTATAATCGAAGGTAAAATGGCTGGAATAATTGAAGGAGAAAAAAAAGGCAAACAAGCTGGAATAATCGAAGGAACTAATAACATTGCTAGAAATATGTTAGCTGAAGGAATGCAACCTGAAGTTATTGCAAGATTAACTAATTTATCAAAACAACAAATAAGCAAATTAATTTAAAAAAGTGTCGCAAAACACTTTTTTTAGTTAATTTTTATCGTTTTTTCCACAACAGTTTTAATATCTCTTTCATTAAAAGGTTTCCTTAAAACATCGATAATTGGATATTCACGAGCTTTATTGATAAAATCATCATTACCTAAACCGGTAATAATGGAAACCGGAATTTTTTTAAATAAATCGTTTACTTTAAAATATTCTAACACTTGAAAACCATTGACATTTGGCATATTTAAATCTAATAACATACCAATAATTCTTCCGTTAGTCTTAATTATCGTTAAAGCTTCCACTCCATCTTTAGCTATAATAACATCATAAACATCATTAAATATCTTTTTGATAAAACTACTAATAACATTAGAATCATCAACTACTAAAATAGCTTTATCTTTAACTAATTGCGGTTGAACTTCTTTTTTAATTGGTTCTTGCCCAAAATATTTTCTAACGATATTTAAAATACGATAAGTTTCATTCATCAATTCATCAAAATGATCATAAACATAATAAATATTATTAGCTTTACTTTCTAATTCATGTTGGTAAGATAAATCAGCCAATTTATCAAAGCCAAAATATTTAGCATCACTTTTTAGGGAATGAACTAAAATAGCATAATTAGCCATATCAGCCACTTCTTTATAGTTTTTAATTTTAGTTATTTTATCATCTATTTCATTTAAAAATGTTTCTAATGTTTCATTATATGTTTCTATATCGCCAAACAACTCTAAACTCTTATCTAGATTTATTCCATTAGCTCTTAAAATATTTACATCTTTCATCATATCACCTCAAATATTATATCATAAAAATCTTTCTTTATTCAACTGATTTTAAAGACTCAACCATATCAATTTTTTTCAAAACAAAGTAAGTTACAAATTGAACTAAAACCGTAAAAAATATCATAATAATAAACGCATAGACAAAACTTAATGGTTTAATATCTTTAACAAATAAAATTTCATCAGTTTCAGCTATTGTAAGCACAAATGTATTTAAAATTGTTCCTAAAAATAAACCGACTATTATACCAATTGAAGTTAAAATTAAAGTTTCCCGATAAACATAAGCTGATACTTCTCGATCTTTGAAACCTAATACCTTTAAAGTGGCAATTTCTCTTTTTCGTTCATTAATATTAATAGCCGTTAAATTATATAAAACGATAATTGCTAATAAACTAGAAGCAGCGATAATTAAATAAATGATATTATTTAAGCCATCGACAATATCGTTAAACATATCTAAACTATCGGTTGTATATTGAATATTAGTGAAGTAACCAGAATCTATTAACTCAGTAGCTAAAGATTCATGATTATTATCGACATTAGTAATAATTGTATTATAACGCCACTCATTAAATAATTTATTATAATAATTATCTGTCATATAAATATAGCTATTAACATAGTTTTCACATATACCTGCGACTCTTAAAATAAATAATTCATTTTCGCTATTTCTAATTTTAATATCTTCCCCTACTTTAGCATCTAATAATTCCGCCATTTTTTCCGTTATAATAACGCCACTATCGTCTAAAGTTAAAGTATTACCGTCTAAATCTTTTAAATTAAAATATTTACTAACAATATCTAAATTTTCAAAAGCTAATAAATAAGTATCAATTCTTTTATTATCTGCCTCAAAAACATAGCTTTCCATATGGGTATATAACAAATCATGAATATTTTTATCATTTAATAATTTATTAATTTCTTCATTTGGCGAATTTACTTCTTCATCTAATATCATCATTGCGTCATATAGATGAATATTATCGTATTGAAGTGACACTAAAGAACTAACGCTATCTCTTAAACCAAAACCGGTCAATAATAAAGCGGTACAACCAGAAATACCTAAAAGCGTCATAATAATTCTTTTCTTATATCTAAACATATTTCTAAAGGTAACCTTCCAAGTAAATGATAATCTTTTCCAAATAAATTTAATTCTTTCTAAAAAGACTTTTTTACCATTTTTAGGTGGAGCTGGACGTAATAAAGTAGCAGGAACATATTTAAAATCTTTTAAAATAGTAATTAATGTTACGATTATCATCAAAGATAAAGTTACTAAAATAATCGAAATACAAGGCGCTAATTCGGCATAAGTTTTTAAACTAGGAATAATATAATTAGCGTGATAAATATTATAAATAATATGTGGAATAAAAGCATAACCAATAGTTAAACCAACCATCAAGCCAATCGTCGTTGCTATTAAAACATAAAATAAATAACTGATAATTATTTTAAACTTACTAATGCCTAAAGAAACATAAATACCTATTTCATTTCTTTCTTCTTCAATCATTCTTGTCATAGTATTTAAACTCATTAAAAAGACAACTAACATAAAAAACACAGGGAAAACAGCAGCGATAGCATCAACTTTAGTTGCATTTTCATAAAAGTTGGTATAACCAGAATTATCTTCTCTACTCATTAAATACCAAACTGGTTTTTCGATTGTTTTTAATTCATCTTTAGCATCTTGAATCTCTTGGCTAGCTTTAGTTATCTCATCGATAAATGTTTGATAATTTTCTTCATATTCTTGGTAACCTTCATTTAATTTGGCTTCGTTTTCTTCGATTAATGTATAACTATCTTCTAATTTTTTTAAAGCATTATCATATTCTTTTTCCCAAGTTGCAATACCATCATTTAATTTTTGTTCGTTTTGCTCAATTTCATTTTTGGTTTCAATCAACATTTCTAAATTAGTTTTAGTTTCATTTAATTTAGTTAAAGTAGCTTGGTAAGTTAGATATTCTTGGCTAGTTGGATCTAGATTAAGTAACAAATTTTCTAAATTAGTTATTTGGGTATTTAGTGTTTCTAAACTTGTTTCTAATTCACTTGATTGTAAATTATATTGTTTTAAAATATCATCAAACTGTTTTTTACCAGTTTCTAATTCTTCTTTAGCACTAGCAAAAGTATTTTCCATTTCTTCTTTAGTTTTTTCTAATTCATCATAACCATCTTGCCATTCTTGATAAGCTTGTTCAATTTCGGCTTTACCATCATCTAACTCTTTTTTAGCATCATTTAATTTTTGTTCGTTTTCTAATTTTTCTTTATTAAATTCCGCTTCAGCATCGTTGATTTCTTTCATGGCTTCCGCTAATATTTCTTCATAACGAATTGTTTCTCTAATTGGTTTTAATTCTTTTAATTTATTATCTAAAATTTGAATTATTTCATTATATTCCTCTAAATAAGCTATTTTATCGATACCATCTTTAGCAATAATATATATTTCAGTGTAGTACTCAATATCGAAGTTTTCTTTTGGAATAAATATATATTTATCTAGTTTACCATCGCCAACGGTCGATATTCCTTTAGTTCGATAAATATATAAAGAACTGGTTACCGTTCCTGAAACAGTATATTCTTTTACTTTCAAATTATCAGAGGCAATTGTTATTTTATCGCCAATATTATAAGTGCCATCTTCAACTAGACATTCCCCTTCTTTAGGCATATTCCCACTAATTAGATTAACTTTATTAATATTATCGTTAATGGCATGAATTCTTGTTACATCGCCATCTAAAATAATATCAAAAGAATAAGATGGTTCGACAATTAAATTATCGGCAACTGCTTGAATTGATTCTAAATCGCCAGCAGTTAGTCCCATTGTACTGACGATTTTATAGTCCATTAAATTTGTGCTATCGTAATACTCATCGACAGTTTTTATCATATCCATCGAAGCTTCACGAACCCCAGAGAAAAAAGCACTACCTAAAGCAACAATAAAAATTAAAGATAAAAAACGACCTAAAGAATTTTTTATTTTCCGAAAGCTATTAACAAATATCAACATTACCAATCAAGCTCCTCAACTAGTTTAGGATGTTCATTAATGGTTATTTGCGATACTTGACCATTTTTTATTCTAATAACTTTATCGGCAATATCAGCTATAATAGCATTATGGGTAATTATAATTGTCGTCATTCCTGAATCATGACAAGTTTTTTGTAATAATTCTAAAATTAATTTACCAGTTTTTGAATCTAAAGCTCCCGTTGGTTCATCACATAACAGTAATTTTGGGTTTTTAGCTAGAGCTCTTGCAATACTGACTCTTTGTTGCTCACCACCAGATAGTTGCGCGGGAAAATGATTTATTCGATCCCCTAGTTCAACACTCTTTAAAGTCTCTTCACTATCTTTCGGGTTTTTACAAATTTGGCTAGCTAAAGATACGTTTTCTAAAGCGGTTAAATTACCAACTAAATTATAAAATTGAAATACAAAACCAATATCATATCTTCGATAATTAGTTAATTGTTTTTTATTATATTTAGATATATCTTCCCCATCGATAATAATCGTACCACTATCGGCAATATCCATGCCGCCTAAAATATTTAAGACGGTTGTTTTACCAGCGCCTGATGGACCTAAAATAACAACTAGTTCACCTTTTTCAATTGTAAAGGAAATATTTTCGATTGCTTTGATTGTTACTTCTCCCATTTTATAATTTTTACTTATATTTTTAACATCGATATAAGCCATTTTTATCACCTTAGTTTCTCTAATTAAATTATACATCTATTATATACAAAACTCAAGGTTTTATTAAAAATTTACACAATAAAAGCCCCGTTTTTAAAACAGAGCTTTTTATTTAAATTAAAGCAATAGCGATAAAAGAAACAACGATAATTATACCTAAAACCACTAAAGCAAATTTCCAAATATATTTCATCCAATCTCTATATGGAATTTCTAAATAAGCTAAACCGGCAACTAAGAAAATACTAGTTGGTGCGATTAAAGAAATCAAGCCAAACATCGTTTGAAAAATAAAAGCAACAACAGATAGTTCACCGACAGCTAAATCGCTAAAAAATCCAATGAAAGAGTTAATTGATTGTGGGAATACATTATATGTAAATGATGTAACAATTGAGCTAGCTAAAGTTCCCATTAAAGAAAATTCCTCACCAGCAAACTGCTCAACAATTACATAAACAAAGTTAGTTGATAATGACAACATTGCCGCAAAAACAGCACATGATAATAAAGCATAAATAGCTGGAGCAAGCATTTCTTTAGCTCCTTTAACAAAGCCATCTAAAGTTTCATTAAATCTAATACTATATAGCCAAGAAATAATCAAAGAAGCAATAATTAAAACAAAAATAATTGTATAATTAGTCCATTGACCTAATTGACTAATATTGCCAAAAATATTATTTAATAATGGATAACCATTTATTTCAAATTCGACAATTTGTTCATGAATAGTAGCAAATGCTTCAATTGGGAAAGTATAATCCCATTTATAAGTACCTACTATTAAGATAACAAACATAATTATAAAAATTATAACTAAAGGAAAAGTATCTTTTTTAGTTTCACTCTTCTTATAAAGAGGAATATCTACTTTAACTTCTTCTTTGGTTTCAGTTTTACTATTCTTTTTAGTTGATTTTACTTCTTTAACATTTTCTAAACGCAATGCTTTACTAATTATTAACGCATATAAAACCGTTGTGATAACCCATAAAACAGCACGAATTAAAATCAAAGTAAACATCGAAAAGTTTTCATCAATACTACTAAAAATAACATTGACATAACCCCAAATATCAGAACCTAATATCGTTCCAATTTGTCCGACTAATAAAGCACCAACTGTAGCAGCAAAAGCATGAATTTTTTTATATCCTAGTTTTAATAATATAGCTGCAAAGAATGGAACTAAAATAAATAAAACATTAATTAAACCGATAACTGATGATAATAAAGATAAAACAACCGTTGTAATAATTAAGAATTTTTTTTCTTTTTTATTCCATCTATCAGCAACATTATCGACTAATTTAGGATAGACGCCAGTAACATTTAAAACGCCATAAAACCCACCAATTGCTAATAACAATAAGCCAAATTCCGTAAAATTATTAAAAACTAAAAGTGGAATGTTGACTAAATCAAATAAACCGATTGGATTAGTCGCATCAAGAGAAGTAAACGAACCATTAGAATAAATTCCAGCTGGAACAACCCAACTAATCAATACAATTATAGCAAATGTAATTCCCAATACTTTTAATAAATCATATTTTTTCATTTCTCATAACCTCCGAATTCATTATAGCAAAAATAAATAAAATATTAAAGTTTTTTACATAAATTTCACAATATTTTTACAAAATGCTATAATTAATTAGGTGGTTATATGAAATTTGAATATTCTAATAGCAATAAACGTTATCACACTTTAGATTATTACTATAAAAATAAATTTGCTGATAAAATAATTAAAATTAGTTTAAATGCTGGCTTTTCCTGTCCGCATTTAAAAAGTGGTGGTTGTATTTATTGCAGTAAACTAGGAAGTGGCGAATTTGCTGGAGAGGTTAAAGATAATTTGGTAACTCAATTTAATAAAGTTAAAGAAATAATGCACCAAAAATGGCCTAAAGGTAAATATATCGCCTACTTTCAAGCAAGAACTAATACTTATGCTCCATTAGATGTTTTAAAAGAAAAATATGAAACTGTTTTAAAAATCGATAATGTAATTGGCTTAGCCATCGCTACTCGACCAGATGCCATTAGTGACGAATGTCTAGATTACTTAAGTGAATTAAATAATAGAACTTATTTAACTATCGAACTAGGATTACAGACAATTCATGAGTCGACAGCTAAATTAATTAATCGCGGTCATGACTTAAAATGTTTTGAAACGATGGTTAAAAAATTAAGAGAAAGAAATATCGATGTCGTTATTCATATTATTAATGGTCTACCTTTTGAAACTAAAGAAATGATGTTAGAAACCGTTAAATATTTAAATAAATTAGATATTCAAGGAATTAAAATTCATATGTTACAAGTTTTAAAAAATACTAAATTAGAAAAAATGTACTATGAAAATCCTTTTACACTATTAACTAAAGATGAATATATTAAGATTGTTTGTGAGCAGTTACAATATTTAAATAAAAATATTGTTATTCATCGTTTAACCGGAGATCCAAAAGAAGAAGACTTAATTGCGCCTTTTTGGACAATAAAAAAAATAGATGTTTTAAATGGAATCGATAAATATATGGCCAAAAATGATATCGTTCAAGGTCAAAAAGTTAAAAAAATTTAAAAATTTAATATTTTTACCAATTTTGAAAATTGGTTATTTTTTTAGCCAAAAATTTATTAAAAAATGAAAATTAGCCTAGACCAATTTTGAAAATTGGCTATATTTTTTTACACAATTTTTAAAATTAGCCATTTGCATCATCTATTTTATTTAAGTATAATTTATTTTGAAGGAGGGATATTTTGGAAAACTTTATCGAAAAAAAATCTCATCTAACGGAAGATGAGATTAACGAAATACTTTACTATTATCAGCAAGGCATCGATGTCGGTAAAGAAGAGACTCTTGTTCAAATTATTAATAATTTGAATAATATGTCGTTCGATGTTGATACAATTGCTAAAATAGTAAATAAATCAGTTAAAAAAATTAATCAATATTTATAGAAAACCTATTCATTTAGGTTTTTTCTTTCGATAAACCAATTACTACTAATATCACAACTATTGCTTGCTGGCGCAGGATTAGGCATTTCTAGCTTAACGATAACAGGAACTTTAAAAGCTGAACCAAATACAATACAATTACCTGGTTGTAAAATTTTTAATCTTTTAACAATTTCGTTAGTAATGTTAGGTATCATTTCTTTAATATATTCGACATCTAATGGATGTAACATTTTAAAGATTAAAAAATTATTACATTGTGATAAAGTAGTTTCTGATAATTCACTTGGCCTTTGACTAATAAGCCCTAACATAACGCCATATTTACGTCCTTCTTTGGTAATTCTTTCAAAAATATTATAGCCCAATAAATTAACATCATTATCATTTTGAACATAACGATGGGCTTCCTCTAAAATAATATGGAATGGCATAGTCGCTCTTTTATCATTTTCTTTCGCATAATCAAATAGAAGTTTAGAATATATTTTAGTTAAACTTTTAGCTAATCGATCATCAATATAGTTAATATTAAAATTGATTATTTGGGCTTTACGGCCATTAGTAGCCGTTAATAATTCTTTAATATATTGACCTCTAGTAACATATTTATCATATTCAAAATATTTAGCGGCATCACTATTAACCAATGTATGCAATCTTACTTTTAAAACATTACTATCTTCATAAACACGGTCACTATTTAAAGAGCCTTCACTAATTAAAGCAAAATCGATGGCTTTCTCTAAATCAGCTAAAGTATACATTATTTCTTCATCCGGCAAATCTAAAGTTAAATCATTTTGGACATATTTTTGAATAAAATTAGTAACTAATTCCATTTCTCTTATCTTACCTGAAGCATCGATAATTAAACATTGTTTTAAAGGTCTAGTATACCCAGGTTGAAAAATAGGTGTTTCCAAGTTTAATTCTGGTGTGTTATAATTTGATAAAATAGAAAAAACTTGATCGCGAATTTGAGCTGGTGGGTTACCACTAGAAAATATTTCTAAAAGAGCTCGAGCAATAATATCGTTTTTATGTTTGATAACTTGCTCACTATTTCGCGCAAAAATATTAACTAATTTTAAAGCTTTTTCGATTATTGGTAATTGCGATGATCTTTCAGCATTTAGTAATAAAGCTAAATCATCGACACCTAGTAACCAAGCTGGTATTCTTAAAACCTCTGTTTCACTAAAATGAAGATTAGTAGTATAAGACTTAAAGGATATTTCACCTCTATCACCACCGATGTTTTTAAAAGCATTATGGTATTCACCATAAGCATCAAAAATAAATAAACTAGCCCGATATGGAATATAGTTTTTTCGGTCAAAAATATTTTGAATAATTCTAGCTACCCCACAAGATTTACCCGAACCAGTCGAACCTAAAACTGCGAAATGATTACTAAAAAATTGATTGATATTAGCGCCAATAGGAACCCCAGGATAAATTGGACTAGTACCAATATAAATATCTTTATTTTCTTGATAATTTTCGATTCCAATAATCATTGGTACTTTTTCTTTAGATATTAATTTTACTACTGAACTGAATGAAGGTTTAACAATAACACCATAAATAAATTTATCATTTACTATTTCACCTAATAAATTAATATAGGCAATATTATCTTTTAAATCGATTATTTCTCCTATTATCTTTCTATCGCCGTCTTCCATTACTACATGCACATTAATTAAATTTTGAAATTGATTGACATCGATAGCTAATTTCAATTGTACTTCGTTTTCAACGATACCGATTATACTTCCTAGCACTTTATTCCCTCCTAATTATAATACCATTATACCTTTTTTTTGCAAAAAAGAAAATAGTTTATCGAAATTTGACAAATTATTTATTTTATATATAACAATAACCACTTAAAAGGAAGTGAAATAATGAATATAAAAAAATTAAAAATTCAGCCCAAATTGATTTCACTAATTTTAGCGGGAGCTTTTTCTACTACTTTATTAACAAGTTGTGAGAAACAAAGTAACTTTAAAATCGATAAAAATTATAGTTATCCGCAAGCTATCATATTTGATGATAATAGAGCTACTATCGTCGCAATTGAAAGCTGGAATAATTTTTATAATAACAATAATAAACTATATCAATTAAATGTAGAAAACGGTCCTATTTTTACTGCTTCTATTTATCAAACAATATTATATAGTGAAGAACAATCGGGAATAACAGCAGAAGAATTTATCAAAGTATTAAAAGGCGACGATATAGAAATCAATTATTTAGGTGAAGAAAAACAAAAGACAAAATAAAAAGATGTCACTTTATAATAAAGCTGACACCTTTTTTTTCATTTATAACATTTATTTCATACCCTAATAAACTAAGGGTTTTTTTAACAATCGATAAACCTAAACCAAATTGTCCTTTTATTCCTTTTTTATAGGGAGTAAATATATTATTTAGAATATCAGGATCGATATGAGGTCCATCGTTATAAAATGTTATCTTATTATTTTTAATTGTTATTTTGATTTCTTTTAAGGCATATCTTATAAAATTATTTAATAAATTATCGATAATAGCTTCCCACATATCGTGTGTACCGTTAAATATTGTTCTACCACTAGATATCAAACTAAATTCGACATCTGGTCGTTGAATCTTAAATTTCATAATGCTACTTTCGATAATCGGTTTTACATTAATTTTTTCGGAAGTTTTTTCTAAATCTTTAAGATATACTAATTTATTCAAATATAAAAGGGAGTGTACTTTTATTTCGAGTTTTTTTAATTGTTCTTTAATAATCGCGCCACCAGTTTGAGGATCCATAATTCCATCTTCGATGGCTTCGATATGAGATTTTATAACAGTAAGAGGAGTTTTAAAATCATGAGAAATGTTTTGATACATTTGATTTTTATATTCATCTTGTTTTTTCAATGTTGCTTTCATATCATCGATTGCTTTAGATAAAGCCGTTAATTCATCATCGAAAGTATATTGTTTTTTATCGACATACGAATCATTATCTAAATTATCGACTTTTTCTTTTAAGTGGTATATTTTTTTTACTAACTGATTAGCCCATAACATAATAATACCAACTGCTATCAATAAAGTTCCTATGATAATTGGGAGTAAAGTTTTCATAACATCGGATCTTATTTCTAGTAAATAATTATTATTAGTTATAGCTATTTTAGAAATATATTGATTTTCAATATTATAATAATAATATGTTTTACCTAAATAAGTAAATTTGCCATATTCATTATTTATTCTATCTAATATTTGTCTAGTATCGATATTAATAATCTCTTTAAGATTTTCAGATACAACAATCTCATTATTGACAATATAAATATAAGCAACATCTTCTAATTCAACTAAGTTTAAATCATCTTCGATTAATTCGAGTGGTTGTTTAAGATACTGATATATATTTTTTTCGTAGATAGGAAGTAATAGTTTAGGAAGGAGTAATCCCAAACTAATAAATATAATACCACAAATAATAATAGCGATCGAAACTAATTGGCGGTATAAAGTTGTTTTAATCATGTTAAACGATAACCAAAGCCATAAATTGTATTAATGTGTAATTTAGGCATTTTCTTTCTTAAGCGTCTAACTAAATCATCGACAACGCGATCACTACCAAAATAGTTCTCACCCCAAATGATATTTAATATATCATCACGGCTATAAGATTTACCGATATTTTTTAAAAACATATACAATAAATCAAATTCTAAAGTCGTTAAATTAATTTCTTTATTATCGTGGGTTACAATTCTTTTATCAATATCTATTTCATAATTTTCATATTTTATCTTATTTGATGCAGCATATACTCTTTTTAAAATATTGTTGATTCTTAAAACTAATTCTTTAGGGGAATAAGGTTTAGTTACATAATCGTCACTACCTAATTCAAGACCTAAAATTTTATCTAAATCTTGGTCACGAGCAGATGTAAAAATAACGGGAACATTTTGATCTACTTCGCGAATTTTTTTAATTAAATCGTAACCACTAATAGCATCTCCTAACATAATATCTAAAATCCATAAATCGATTTTTTCTTTTCCAACATATTCTAAAGCATTGGTTCCGTTAAAAAACTGAACAATTTCATAGCCTTCTTTTTCGATATAGGATTTCATCAAATTGTTTAAAGATACTTCATCTTCTACTAAACAAATTTTATACACATTCATCACCTATTTTTAGTATAACATACTTTTAATCATCTACCACCTTCTTTCCATTTTAAATTCTTATTTTTTCTTCATTTATCACCTCCAACAATTAAAGTATACAAAATAATTGTGGGGATATTTTGATAAAAAAATGGGAAAATGTGGTATTAAATATTTTCGGTATAGTTACAACCTTTTTCATAATTGGTACAACCAATAAAATCATAATTTTTCTTTCTTGAATGTTTAACGATTAATTCGCCATCACATTTAGGACATTTCGTAATATTCTTTTTATATTTTAAATTATTTGTCTTAAAATCACACAATTCTTTTTCGTTACTACAAACATATAAATTATGAATTTTAAAACTATTATATTTTCTAATTAAAGGATAACCACATTTCGGACATAAATGCGGTTTTTTAGATAAGTTTATTCCAGTTTTATTATATAATTTGACATTTTTATATTTAATTAATTCTAAAATAAAACTTGAAGGGTTATTAACTGGCGTTAATATATAAACTTTATTTTTGGTTCTCGTTAATGCTACATAAAATAGTCTTCGTTCTTCAGCAAATAAATAAGAATTATCATAGACATTGATTATTTGCATAATTGGATCATCTTTAATTTGCGAAGGAAAACCATAGGTGCCATCATCGCCGTTTAAAATGATAACTTGATCATAACCTAACCCTTTAGAAGAATGAGCCGATAAAAAATCAATTTCAAAATTAGGAAATTTTTTAGATTTTATCTTATCATGACTTACCTCGTAAAAATCTTCGCTATTAATTAAATAATATTTTTCAAAGTTATATCGGCCAATTAATAAAATTTTTTGTTTATCATTAAAATTTTTTTTAATATCCGCTAAACAACGATTCAACATAGCTATTTTATTTTTCGTTTTATTACTAGAATCGTCATAAGCAATAACCATTACTGGGTTAATTAAATCTTTCGGTGAGATTAATTGTTTTTTTATCTGTTTTTGATTCATCATTACAAAGTTGCCTGCTACATTAATCAACTGTTGACTATTCCGATAAGTATGCGTTATTTTTAAAAGACTTGCATATCCCATTAAATTACTAAATTCGGTAAATAATGATATATCGCTACCAGCAAAAGCAAAAATACTTTGAAAATCATCGCCAACAGCAATTATTTTAGAATCACTTACCTCACTTATTTTTTTAGCTAGATTAAATCTTTGTTGTGATATATCTTGATATTCATCAATAATAACATATTTATAATTTAGTTTAATATTATCTAATTTTTCATAAGCTAAATTAATCATATCTTCAAAATCAATGTAATGATTTATTTTTAATTGTTCTTGATAATAGTCATATACACCTTCGATAAAATTTAAAAATAAACTAGTTCTTTCATCGTTATAAATAGTTTTTAATTTACCAAAATCAGTTTTATTATAACCTTTAATTTTAAAACCTTGAATAAAATTAAGACAAAAGATAATAAATCGTGTATAGTAAACATCTTTAGAAGTATCAACTAATTTAGAATATATTTCTTTGGGACTTTTGGGGTTTAAAATAATATGATGGTTAAGTAATTGTTCTTTTAAATTATCTAATAAATCAGCTCCTGAATAAGTTTCAATTAAAGTTGTCTTATTTAATTTGTGAATTTTTCTTTTGTTATTGATTTGATATTTATATTTTAAACTATCGATATAACCAAACAATTTGTTATAACCATTTTTATTAATTCCAAAATGCTCTAAATAAAATACTCTTTCGCCTTGATAAATAGTAAAATCTGGTAAATAAGTTTTACTTTTATCTAATTTAGGATAAGGTTTTTCATATTCATAATCGATACCGTTTAAATATAAAAAATTAGCGATCATCACTTCTTCGTTAGATTTTAAAAATTCCCCTAAAATTGTATATCTTTTATTAGTTCTTTCATCGATTACTTGTTTGTTATATTCATTTAATCTTGATTTTAAAGTTAAATAATCATTTCTTTTTTTATAATTAAAATAATCATTTAAACTATTAAATTTTAAAGCAAACAAAGGTATATCGAAATAAAAAACGAAAAACTTTAAAAATTCTTTTAGTTTTTTATTGTCATTACCTAATACTTTATCAAAATAATCTTTAACTAAATTATATGAATTAGTTAATACTTTTAAATGTTCATCAGTATCTTTTTTTAATATCTCGACGCCAAATTTATGAAAAGTACACACTAAAGCAGGTATTTTAAAATCTTTATTGATTCTTTGTTTTAATTCGGATACCGCTTTATTTGTATAAGATATCAAAATAATATCATTAGGGTCAACTTTTTTAATATCGACTAAAAATTTAACTTTAGCAGCCATCGTCGTCGTTTTCCCCGCACCTGCTCCAGCCACTATTAAATTATAATCTTCATCAGTTAAAATAGCTATTCTTTGTTCTTCATCTAATAAAATATTATCATCGATTCCTTTATACATATTATCAAAATAATCTTTGTATTTTACTAAAGCATCTTTGATATATTTTTCATTATGTCTTTTAACTTCATCATAATTAAGATTATATTTTTTTATATTTTTAACAGATATGTATTCGTAAGGCATAATAACCACCAAAGCTATTATATATTAAATTTAAAACAAATACAACTTCTGACTTTTTTATTGATATTTCAAGCATAATTTACCGCTAATTGGAACAAGATCGACATCGAACTATTTTCCTATTTGTTAATATTATATTAATAAAAAATTATGTGGTGTGCCTTAAAAATAGTGTTTTTTTAACTTGAAATAAGTTAAACAAAGATGATTAGTCCAATGTGATTATAAAATAAATTTGGAGGTGTACTCATGGCATACCAAAGATTAAGAGACTTAAGAGAAGATGTCGACTTAACCCAAGCACAGCTAGCGCGAATCATTAATATGTCTCAACCCGGATATTCTCAATATGAAACTGGTAATAATGATATTCCTACTAAAATTTTAATTAAATTAGCTTTATTTTATGATACTAGTGTCGATTATATTTTAGGTGTAACTAATACTAAAGCTCCATATCGTAGAAAAAAAGAAATTTATATTGATAATCAAGAAATAAAAAAATATCAAACTAACTTGAAGTAATAATAGTTAGTTTGATTATTTTTATAAATTAATTATAAAATTTTAAATTAGATTTAAAAATGCCAATATTTAAAAAATACTAGGCATTTTTTAAATAAATATTATTTTCTTTTTCATAACCTAAATTAGTTATATCACCATGGCCAGGGTAAATTGTTATATCATTAGGATATTGTTTAATTTTATTTAACGATTTTAACATTTCTTTATAATCGCCACCATTTAAATCGGTTCGCCCGATACTATCTTTAAAGATAAAATCGCCAACAAACATTTTTTTATCTTCTTTAAAATAAATAGTTATACAAGTATCATGATGACCTTTAGTATAAATAACATTGAATTTAAAATTACCAATCGTATATTCTTTTTCTTCTAAATTGTTTATATCATAAACAGGTATATTATATTTATTTTTTATATCATCTAAAGCTCCAATATGGTCAAAGTGATAATGTGTAATAATTATACCAATTGGTTTTAAAGAATCAATAATATTTTCTATTTTATTAAATTCATCGCCTGGATCAATTATTAAACATTCATCATTGATGCTTATAATATAACAGTTAGTTTCTAAATACCCTACTTTAACATTTTTTATTATCATTATCATTCTCCTTAATAATGGCCTCTTTAAATATTTCTTTGATAACTTTTTCTTTTAAGCCTTTAGGTAGACAATTACCAGCAGCATTGATATGTCCCCCACCACCATATTTTTTAGCTATTACACTTAAATCAACCTTACCATTACCACGATAACTAATTTGTTTATCCATATTAATTAAAACAATATAATCTAAATAATCATATTTATTGATTAGATAGTTACCTAATTCACTAATGTTTCTTTCAGCAAAGACGACACCTACTTTTTTATTATCGATTATAGCTTCGATGAATTGTTTATCTTCGATATATCTTTTAATACGCTCTTTTTCTAATTCGATTAAGTTTAAATCTTCTTTAGAATAAACTTCTAAATTATTAACAATGACATTATAATATTTTTCAATAAATTTTTCTTTACCATATATTTTAAATATCATATCGATTTTAGAAGCTTCTTCTTTACTAGTTTTAGTAAAATCATAAACGTCCATGGTTCTTACATGTTCGACTAAAGTTTTGCTACATTCTCTATTTAATAATTCATTGTTATAATTAGCTAATAAATATTTATAATAAAGACTTGTTCCACTTTCTTTACCTTCAGCGTTAACATGAATAAAAGAATATTTGTTCATATGTTCACTACTTAAATGATGGTCGATTATCATGATTTTATTTTTATAATTGTTTTCAATATAATCAGCTAATTGTTCATTAATATTTAAATCAACTACATAAATAAAATCATATTTATCTAAATTATTTTTAACATTATCGTTGACATCTTTATTTTCTGATAAAATATAATCAAATTCTTTAAATGATAATTTTGATAAAATAATTGGCGTTACACCATCTGGATCAGCGGCATGTGATATTATTAGTTTCATCGATTACCTCCTTAACTGGGCCATAAGTTTTTCGATACCCGTCAATTAAACCATATTTATGAATTGCTTCAATGTGCTTTTTAGTTGGATAGCCTTTATGGGAAGCAAAACCATACATCGGATATTTTTCATCTAGTTCATACATCATTTTATCTCTAGTTACCTTGGCTATGACACTAGCTGCTGCAATCGATATACTTTTCGCATCACCTTTGATAATACTAGTAGTAGGAATATCTAAATTAATCGGCATTGCATCGATTAAAACATGCTCTAAATTTATTTGTTCTCTTACTTTATTAATGGCTATAATCATAGCTTTGCGACTGGCTTCATAAATATTTATCGCATCTATCTCTTCTGGTTGAACAATACCAATACCATAAGCTAATGCATGATGGATAATATAGTCGTAAAATAGATTTCTTTTTTTCTCGGATAATTTTTTGGAATCGGTTAAGCCTTCTAAAACAAAATCTTTGGGTAATACGACACAACTTGCAACAACTGGTCCAATTAAAGGACCTCTTCCTACTTCGTCAACACCACCAATATAATTAATTCCCTTGTTATATAATTCATTTTCATATTCATATAAATTCATATTTTCACCTACTTAATTATACAATAAAATAGTTATAAATAAAAGCAAGCTTTTATGATAAGCTTGTTTTAACACTTTTTTATAGGTAATTGTTTTTGATATTTAATAGTTTCTTGAACTAATTCTAATTTAATATAACTTTCCGCTATATCGTAATATTTAGCTAATAAATCTTTATTAAAATTAGGAATATCATTTAAAATTTCAACCGCTATTTTTAAATCATTTAACTTTCTTATTTTGTTTTCGGTATCAAAATTACTTATTTTATTTATTTCCGCATCGATTTTTTGTATTTCTAATTGAATCTTTTCTTTTCTAGTTAATTCTTTTCTATTTTTAAACCAATTATAATCGATATCACTTTCGTTTAAAATATCCATTAAATAATAAACTAATTCAGGAACGACAAGGGCTTCAGCCTCAAAAGAGTATGGTCTTGGATCTCCTGGTCGCCAATAATCAAAAGAATCATTTATTTTTTCCGTACGAATATCCTTAACATTTTTATAAATTTTTATTTTATCACAAAACATACTAGAATTTATTTGTTCTTTAGCTTCTTCGATTGTTACAGCGTTAACAACATATCTACTTTTTTTTCTAATAGAACAATTTTTAACTATGTCATCTATTAATTGTTTTATAGTTTCTTTATCATAAATTAATTCATAAATTGTTTCTTTATTACCATTTTTTACTATTATTTGCATTTTTAATTCCCCCATTAATTTGTTACTTAAATATTTTATCATACTTTTAATAATTTGTATCACTTAATAGTTTAAAAAAATACTAATTTTAAAAAATTAGTACTTATATATTAAATTCCAAACTATAATAGCTAGAACAAATATCTTAATGGAGGGCCTAGCCGGACTTGAACCGACGCTCGGGGAGTTGCAGTCCCATGCCTTACCAACTTGGCTATAGACCCGTGTAAATAAATTATAGCAAAATATTTTTAAGTAAGCAATAGTTTTACTATAATTTATTATATAATATGCTTTTTATTGTTCTTTACCACAAATTTTACAAAATTTTGAATCTTTATCAATTTTTTCGCCACAATATTTGCAATATACCGTATCTTTTAAACCATCTTTAATTGCTTTAGCGGTAATTTCTATTCCTTCTTTATTAATATTAGCTCTTTTAGTTGCAATATCGGTTAAATCATCTTCAACTTCATCGATCATATATTTAGTAGCTTTAATTTGTCTACTCATAAATTTAGCGCGTATTTTAGGACTGACAATCATTAATAACGTAAGAATAAAAATTATACCAACTATAATAGCAACTATAATAAAGAAAAATTCAAAATGCATATTTATCACTCCTTAAATAAATTATATCTAATTAAATAATTAGAAATTTCAATTATTTTTTTAGCTTTTACTTCATTTTCTTTTAAATATTCTTTGTTTACTTCACTATATAATTTATAATTACTTAACTGATTGTTATAATATACTTTATCAGTTACCCAATTACCATTAGGAAAAACTACTATATTATCATCAATACTAAAGATATCATGGCCTAAGGCGTATTTATAATCAAAGTTAAACATATTAGCCAAAGTCGGCATAACATCATATGCTCCCATTATTTTATTTATTTCACCTTGAACTTGTTTATCTTTTGTCCAAATAATTAAAGGAACTCTCGTTAATTGTTCATATTCGTAAAAGTCGATATCTCTACTTAAATACTTTTCGTAATCTTTAATTGAAAACTTCGCATCGTGGTCACCATAGATGACAATTACTGTATCTTCTAAAACACCTAAACTATCTAATTTAGTTATAAATTCGCCAATTGCTTCATCCGCATAATGTAATAATTTCAAATAATTACCTATTTTAGTGCCTTCCATCTTACCAACATCAAATTCTACTTTACCATCAGTATAAAACGGTGTATGATTAGTTAACATAATTAAAGTACCATAAAATTTATCGTAATTATCGTGAATATCTTTAATCATATCAGCTGATTGGCTAAAGAAAGATTTATCGGATAAACCAATTCCTATTTTGTCATTTAAATTATAATCATCATAGCAATAAAAATTATCATATCCTAAAGCTTGATACATCTTATTACGATTCCAATATTCACAGTTATTACCATGCATACTAAATGTATAATAACCTATTTTTTTAAAAGATTTAATCATTGATTGATAGTTATTATCGTCGTAATTAATAAATACGGTCCCTATTCCAATCGGCAAAATTGAATTAGTAATCGTAAATTCAGTATCACTACTAGTTCCAACGCTTTCTTGAGAATAATAATTACTAAAATATAGTCCTTCTTTAGCTAATTTATTTAAATTAGGAGTTATTGTTTGATTACCTATTTTTTGATTTAAAAACATTTGTTGAACACTTTCAGCATGAATAAATAAAACGTTTTTATCTTTAAAAATATCGGTATATTCATTTTTTAAACTATCGCCATTTTTAAAATAATCATCAACAATAACTTGAGCATCATTCTTACCACAATTAGGACATATTAATCTTTTACCAACGACAAATAAATCGTTGATTTGATAACTATAAATACCAAAATTATGAACAACATAAGACTTGTTCCAGTCGTGAGTAAGTCTATATATGTCATTGCTATTACACGATAGTAAAATAATTACCAATAAAGTAAAAGTCAAAACAAAAGTTCTTTTAAAATTTATAGTATTTTTTTCGTAATTTTTTTTACGGTATAAAAGTATAAATAACAATACTTGCCAAATAAAAATAAAATCACTAATTTGAAAAATACTAGTTACAGCTTCACTAGGTAATTTAAAAGCTTGCGGTAAAGTAGCTAATAAATAAATGGAAGCAAAGTCGTTATAATTGTTGTAATAAAGGGAATTGATACAACAAATAGTGGATAAAATAAGAGAAATAATTAGAAAATAACGATGTCTTTTTTTTATTAAAAAAGCCAAACTACTAATTATTAATAATATAACTAAATCACTGATAATAAAACGAATATTGCCTAAACCAGTTGTCATTAATAAAAGTAAAATACTATTAATTAAACTTGATACAATAAATATATAAATAATATAATTATTTTTTAATGATTGTGAAAGATTAAACTTATGCATATAATAATTGCTCCTATAATAATTCCAGTTATATTATTTTTTTTATCTTGGTGTTTTAAATGTTCTAGTAGCTCAAAAAATACTATATATATTAGCATTCCTAAAGTTAACGCAAACATAACTCCAATAATATATCCACTAACGCTACCTAATAAATTAATAACTACGCCCCCCATAAATGTCGCTAAAGATATTAAAAAACTAGTTAAGATTATTTTTATTTTACTAAAATCGGCTACTTCTAAAGTACTGGAGATAACCATACCCATCGGAATATTGTGTAAACCTATGCCAATACCTAATAAGATTCCTAATTCTAAATTAGCTTGTAATGTCGAATATAAAACCATTCCTTCGATTAAATTATGGATGATTAAAGCAACACTTGCCATTATACCGATATGAGAAATATGATTTTTATGATTAGAATGTTCGTGACTAGGTATAAATAAATCTAATAATTTTAATAAACAAAAACCAATTAAACCATAAAATATTATCGAAAAATAATCGATATGTTCTAAAGTATGAGGAATGACTTCTAAAAATATCAAAAGAAATAAAACACTAAAAGCAATTCCGATGGATATTTCTAATATTTTTTTATTATCTTTAGTTAGCAAAATAATTAAAGTACCAATAAAAATTGTCATTCCAAATAAAAGTGTAATTAATAATGTCATATTTCCTCCTTATTCGAAAAATCTAGGATATTTTTTAATTAATTTATCGACTAAGACACTCATAATACTAAATAAAATTAAAGATATAAAAACTAATACTAAAATAAACAAAAACATCTTTAAATTTAAAACTGTTAAAACAAAGAATTCTTTAAAGCCAATTAAAGTACCAATAAACCCTAAAATTAAAACAATAATTAAACTTAAGCGTAAACGGTTTAAAGGAAAACAAATTTTAAATAGTAATAAAAAGCCTGTAAACCCTGTCATTATAACACATAAAGTCGATATTTGTCCATCAGTTAAATTGATTAAATTACCTAAAATAGCAATTAAAACAATATTTAAGACAATTGTTAAAGAAGTAGGTAAAGATCGACTAATAACATTAATTAAAAAATTGCCTTTAATACGATTATTATTTGGTTCTAAAGCTAATACAAATGAAGGAACACCGATTGTAAAAAAATTAGTTAAAGTTAATTGAATCGGTTGAAAAGGATAATTAAAATTAACAATCATAAAAATAAGCGCTAATAAAAAGGCATATCCAGTTTTAGCTAAAAATAATGTTGCACTTCTTTCGATATTGTTAATTGTTCTTCTTCCTTCACGAACAATACTAGGAATAGAATCAAAATCATCATCTAATAATACTAATTGACTAACATTTCTTGCAGCATCAGTAGCATTTTTTATCGTAATACTACAATCAGCTTGTTTTAAAGCCAAAACATCGTTCACACCATCGCCTGTCATAGCGACAAAGTGCTTATTTTTTTGTAATATTTCGACCATTTGTTTTTTTTGTAAAGGTGTTACTCTAGCGAAAATATTATTTTTTAAAACCGCATTTTCTAGTTCTAAATTTTCTAAAGTAGAAACATCGATTCCCCTAATATCAGTTAAACCAGCGTTTTTAGCTATCTTACTAACTGTTTTAATATTATCGCCTGATATTATTTTAACATCGACACCTTGACTAATTAAATAATCGATTGTTTTTTTCGCGTTTTTTCTAATTGTATCTTTTAATACAATAACACCAATAGGTTTTTTATCATGACAAATTAATAATGTTCGATTATCTTGATTATCTATAACTTCTTTTATTTCTTTTTTAGTTAGAAATTCAGGAGCACCATAAATAAATTTACCTTCTTTAAATTCTACTCCACTATATTTATAAACTGGCGAAAAAGGTATTTTTTTTATAACTTCATAATTGTTATATTTTTTAAAATACTTACTAATTGCTTCGCTAGTTGCATTATCAACTTCTAAATTATTAACCATATTTCCCATTATTTCTTCTAAATTATATTTTTTATCTAAATTGATAACTTTAATAACTTCCATCTTACCATCGGTAATAGTTCCTGTTTTATCTAGACAAATTGTATCGACTCTCGCTAACATTTCGATACAATATAATTCTTGGACTAAAACATTTAATTTAGATAATCTAATAACGGAAACAGCTAAAACAGTACTAGTTAATAAAACTAAACCTTCGGGAATCATCCCAATTAAAGCCGCCACCGTATTTATAACAGCTAATTTTAAATTATTATCTAAACTATATTGATTTAAAAATAATAAAATGCCTAAAGGAATAATAATAATTGAAATAATTTTAATTATTTTATTTAAAGAATTCATTAAAATAGAATTGATTGGTTTAATGTATTTAGCATCTTTACTAATGACATTAGTATAATTATCTAAAGATACATGTTCTACTTTAGCTTTACAATTACCAACAACTATAAAACTACCTGATTTAAGCATATCACCTTTTTTATAGGTTATTAATTCAGTTTCACCAGTAATAAAAGATTCGTTAACTGATACCTCACCTTCCATAATGATCGCATCAGTTACGATTTGATTACCAGCTTTAAATAAAATAATATCATCTAAAACAATATCCTCATTATTGATGGTTTCAATCTTACCATTTCTAATTACTTTAGCTTTAGTCGATGTAATAACTGATAATTTATCGATAACTAATTTTGATCTTATTTCTTGAATTGTACTAATTAAAGTATTACATAAAACAATTCCCATAAATAATAGATTTTTATATGAACCAACAGCAAAAATAGCTAAAGCTAAACCAAAATTAAGGAAATTAAATAATGTAAAAATATTATCTTTAATTATTTGTGGAATAGTTTTAGTTGGGACGGATGTTTCTTTATTAGTTAATTCTTGTTCGATTCTTAATTTAACTTGGTTATTTGATAAACCTTCGTTTAAATTAGGGTTAAATCTTTCCATAATATCAACCTCTTTTAATATTCTATCACACCAAATTAATTATATCAAAAAAAATAATATTTTTAATGACAATTTTGTAATGTTTAATATATCGTTATTTAACAAAAACACCGAATCAACTTTTGAAACGGTGTTTTCTTTCCAAAAAAACAATTGAGAGTAAAACATCTAACATTAGGATATTAAATGTATCTATTTTTTATTATATGAGGTTTCCTCATTCATATACATTATTACCATAAACTAATTTATAAGTAAATCATATGGATATATTTAATAGTTAGATGTTTTACTCCAACAACAATATAATCTTTTGGTTTTTTGATTTTATTACTTAAGGAGGTGATCCTATAGTAAAAAACTATAAAAAAGATTAACTCCAATGGAATTAGTAGTTATACTTATAACTATCGTATTGTATACAATCATAATCTTTAAAAGGAACTAATCTTAAACGAAAAAATTTGGAGTAAAGCATCTAACACTTCAATATTAAATATATCTATTTTTATTATATGATGATTCCTCATCTATACACATTTTACTATAAATTAACTCGACTGTCAAGTAATGTTGAACATTTTTGTTAATTTATAGTTGACTTATATTTGGAATTAATTTATAATTAACTATAGAGGTATATTTAATAGTTAGGTGTTTTTACTCTCTTTGATAAAAGGGGGTGGGATTTATGAATAAATCTTATGAAAGGAACTTATTTTGTGGAATTACTTATAGCTTTTGCTCTAATTATTTTTTACACTATACTAATCCTTAAAAAAGATTAGCCTTTCAGAAAAACACCGAATCAACTTTTGAAACGGTGTTTTCTTTAAACAACAAATTTAGAGTAAAACATCTAACATAAGGATATTAAATGTATCTCTTTTTTATTATATGATGATTCCTCATCTATATACATTTTACTATAAATTAATTTAATTGTCAATTACTTTTCTTCACTTATTTTTTTATAATATTCATAAGTTTTTATCGCGTTTTCTTTATTTAATTTTAATAATTCATCGGCTTCATCATTTATTTTATTTAAAACGGTATATCTCGTTTGTTTATTTAAAAAGTCATCATACAAACTAAAGTCAGGATTACAATCTAAACTAAATTTAGATAGTGGGTTTCTTCTAAAAATTGGAAAATATCCACACTTAACAGCATCACGTTCCATCTCTAAACTATTACTCATTCCCCCAATAATACCATGAGAAATACAAGGAGCATAAGCAATAATAATAGCTGGACCATTATAACTATTAGCTTCGTTAAATGTTTTAATCAATTGCATTGGGTTAGCAGCTAAAGATACTTGAGCAACATAAACATGAGGATATGTCATCATCATTTTAGCTAAATCTTTTTTATTAGTTTTCTTACCAGAACTTGCGAATAAAGCGACACTGCCAATTGGCGTAGCTTTACTAGCTTGACCACCAGTATTAGAATAAACTTGGGTATCTAAAACCAATATTTTAACATTTTCACCACTAGCTAAAACATGATCAATTCCTGAAAAACCAATATCATAAGCCCAACCATCGCCACCGATAGTCCAAATATTTCTTCTTACAATATAATCTTTATAAGGTAATAAGTCAGGATATTTATTAAAATCAATTGTATCATAATATTTTTTAGTTATATTGTAATCATTAATATTTTCGATATATTCTTTAAATTCAGGATATTTACTCATGATTTGAATAATTTTTTCTTTATTATATTTATCAGCTTGAAGAAAACCAAAACCATATTCCGCATTATCTTCAAATAAAGAACTAGCCCAAGGAATCGTATAAGGTGTCGAAGGAGCGCTTGCCCCATAAATTGAAGAGCAACCAGTTGCATTGGCAATAATCATGCTATCACCAAATAATTGGGTTAATAATTTAATATAAGCAGTTTGACCACAACCAGCACAAGCTCCACTAAATTCCAATTTAGGTTCTTTAAATTGGGTATTTTTAATATTATTAAAACTAGTTTCTTTGCAAGTTACATTTTTAGATAAATAATCGAAAATCTTTTGTTCTTGTTCTTCATCAACTAATTTAGAGAAAATAAGTGATTTATCTTTAGCTAAACAAGATTTAATACATAAGCCACAACCAGTACAATCTTTTACACTTATACCAATAATAAATTTATCGATACATCTTTCTTTTATATAGCTAGGAGCTTGTTCATATTCTTCATCGGATAATTGATATGGCCTAATTACGCCATGTGGACAAACAAACGAACACATATTACATTTAATACAGTTACTACTTATCCATTTAGGAACTAAATCGGAAATACATCTTTTTTCTTCACGACTCGTTCCAGCTTTAAATGTACCATCGGGCATTTCACTAAAACTAGAAACAGGTAATTTATCGCCTAATCTTTTACGCATCGCTAAATAAACATCAATGTATTTTGGTCTTTCTTCATTATAATTATCGTCTAATTTAATTTCTTTTAGATAAGTTGTAGCTAAATCGATTGCTTCAATATTAGATTGAACAATTTTCTCACTTTTCAAGCCAAATCTTTTATTAACATCATCTTTTAAATCTTTTTTAATTAAATCAAAATCAACCAAGTTAGATAAATAGAAAATAATCACTTCCATAATCGTACTTATTTTATTATTTAGGCCAACTTTACGAGCTAATTCATAAGCATTGATAATATAAACTTTGATATTTTTTTCTTTGATTATTTTTTTAATATCTAAACTTAAAAATTCATTCACTTCATTTTCGGTTTTTACGGTGTTTAAAATAAAGATTCCGTTTTCTTTAATATTTGATAAGATATCAAAATCATCCATATAAGTGTCTTTAGTGACAACAATTAAAGATGGGTTATCAACATAATAAGTTGACCTAATCGGTTGATCACTAAATCTTAAATGACAATTAGTAACTCCTCCTGATTTTTTAGAATCATATTGGAAATATCCTTGAACATATTTATCGGTATTTTTACCAACTAATTTAATAAGTGATTTACTAGCGCTTACCATACCATCAGAACCATAACCATATATTAACATTTCTAAACCATTATTTAATTTATAGTTTTCATCTTTTAAACTTAAATTAGTAACATCATCAATAATACCGATGGTAAAATTATCGATTGGTTTATCTAACATATCATAGACAGCTTTAATTTGACTAGGTGTGGTATTTTTACTAGATAAGCCGTATCTACCACCCACTACTTTGATATTTGTATCTTTTAAAACATTGCATACATCCAAGTATAAAGGTCCACTACTACCGAATTCTTTAGTCCTATCTAAAACAGCTATTTTACTGACGGTATCAGGAATTACTTGTTTTAAATATTTACTAGAAAATGGACGATATAAATGGACTTCGATTAGGCCTAAATCTAAATTTAAGTCATCGATTACTTCTTTAATTGTTTCACAAACTGAACCCATCGCAATAATAACTTTGCTTGCTTTACTAGAACCATAATAGTTAAATGGTTGATAATTACTACCGGTTATTTTATTTATTTTTTCCATATAGCTATTAACGATATCTGGTAACTTATCATAATATTTATTTCTTATTTCGGTTGCTTGAAAATAAATATCATCACTTTGACTAGTACCATAAGTTTTAGGGTTATAAGGGTTGATGGCTTTATTTCTAAATTCTTGTAATTTATCATAATTAATTAAGTCTTTAACATCATCACGTTCTAAAATATTAACTTTTTGTAATTCATGACTAGTTCTAAAGCCATCAAAAAAATGCATAAATGGTAGACTTGCTTCGATTGCTGATAGATGAGCTATAACACCTAAATAGTTAGCATCACTAACATTACTAGAAGCTAACATATTAAAACCAGTAGCTCTTGTCGCATAAATATCCTGATGATCACCTAATATCGATAAAGCATGTGTCGATAAACTACGAGCGGCAACATGCATAACGCAAGGTAACATCTCACCGGCTATTTTATACATATTAGGAATCATCAACAATAACCCTTGACTAGCGGTATAAGTACTAGTTAAAATTCCTGAACGAAGCAAGCCATGAACCAAACCACTAGCTCCTGCTTCACTTTGCATTTCAATTACTTTGACTTTATCACCAAAAATGTTAGTTAAACCTTGACTACTCCAATTATCGATGTGTTCAGCCATCGGACTAGAAGGAGTAATTGGATAAATTCCTGCTACTTCGGTAAATAGATAAGAAGCATTACTACAAGCTTCATTACCATCAATTATAACTTTTTTCAAAATAATCACCAAAATAATTATACTATAAATTTATTAAAAAAAAAAGATTGGGTTATTTTAAAAAGTGTCTTTTTACTTTACTCAATCCATGTTTAACAGTTTCTTTTCTTCCTAAAGTTGAACTACTACTAATAGCTAATTTTAAAGAATTTATAAAATTTGTTTTAGCAAAATACATTTTAATAAATTTACTTATTTGTTCTAATTCTTCTTTTTTCATATCTTCAACATCGATATTTTTTAATTTATTAATTAAATAAATACTAATTTCATCAGGTAACTGTCCAATCGAATAAATTGGGTGTGGATTAATGATATAATCTGTATTAGTTTTAATAAATCTATTATGACCGTAATGTTTAGCAAAAAAGTCATATGCGCCACTAACAATATCAGTAGCTTTAGTTTTTTTCTCACCTGGTAAGATTGTTCTAAAATCATACATATAAGTCAACTTGGAAATTGTATTATATAAATCAACTGGTTTTAAAACATCTTCACTATTAAATAATAAAGCTGTAATTAAAATATTTTCCCGATTTTTTCTTATCATTTCTTCTAATTCTAAAGGAATATTTTGAAAAATAATCGGTTTTGTTAATCTTCCCGCCATTCCAAAAAATTTCCAAGTTTTTAAATCTTGTTCTAAAGCTTTTTTAGAAATAACCATCGCTTTAAAACGAATATTGTTATGGTTAAATTTTAAACAACCAATATTGTTATAAAAATTAGTGTTTTCTGATTTTTTAATTAAGCTTTTTAAAGAAAAATCTAAAGAAAAATGATGAGGATTTTCTTTATAATCTTCAATTAAAAATTGTTTGAAATTATCAACGACAATTATCACATCTTTATCTGGTATTTCATCTATTTTATAACCGGTTTGCTTATATATCCCCGAACCATAACCAATTATAGCAACAGTAGCAGGTAAATCTTTTTTTAAATTTTCTATTATTTCTAAATTATCCATTTTAATCTCCTTTAAATGTTTGTTATTATACCACATTTTCTAATAAATTATTTAATTTTATTAAAAAAAATGAAATTTCTCTCATTTTTTCTTTAATTCTGCGATTAATGTTTGATTAGCTAAAGCAGGGTTAATTTGACCTTTACTTTCTTTCATAATTTGTCCCATCAAATATTTAACAGCTCGATCTTTTCCTTCTTTAAAATCTTTAACCGAATCAGGGTTAGCATCAATAACTTTAGTTACAATATCTAAAACTAAATTATTATCACTTATTTGTTCCATATTATTTTCTTTAACTATTTCTAAAACATCTTTACCAGTATTAAGTAAAATATTAATAACTTCTTTACCTTGTTTACTAGAAATAGTTTTTTTATCTAATAAATCAACTAATTTTATAAAATTATCTTTAGTTAATTTACTATCTTCTAGTTTGATATAATTTTTATTTAAATATGATAATATATCACCCGTTAATAAATTAGCCGCAATATTAGGGTTAACTTTATCAATAACTGTTTCTAAAAAGTTACATATTTCTTTATTAGCAATAATTGTTTTGATATTGTTATTATTGATTCCTAATTTAATATATTTATCTTTTAATTCATCTGTTAAAATAGGCATATTATTTTTAATATTTTCTAACCATTCATCATCGATATAAACATAAGGAATATCTGGTTCAGGAAAATAACGATAGTCATTACCAGTTTCTTTATAACGCATTAAAATAGTTGTTTTAGTTTTATCATCAAATCTTCTTGTTTGTTCTAAAATAACTTCCCCATTAGCTAACAATTCTTGTTGTCTTTGAATTTCATAATCGATAGCAGTTCCAACATTAGAAATTGAACCAATGTTTTTAACTTCGACTTTCGTTCCTAATTTGTCAGTATCACTAACGGATACATTAACATCACAACGCATACTACCTTCTTCGATTTTAACGTCACTTATTCCTAAATATAATAAAGTCTCCCTTAATTTTTCTAGGTATTCGATAGCTTCTTTCCCACTACTAATACAAGGTTTAGTAACAATTTCAAGTAGTGGGACACCAGCTCTATTAAAATTAAGTAAAGTATCAGTGGTGTGTAGGCTTTTACAAGTATCTTCTTCGATATGCATTCTTTCTAAATATATTTTTTTATTTTCTATTTCGACATAGCCATCATAACCAATTGGGGTATCTTGTTGGGTAATTTGATAACCTTTTGGCAAATCGGGATAAAAATAATTTTTGCGGTCAAAATGCATTAAACGATTAATATTAAAATTTAAAGCAATACAAGCTTTTAAAGCATCGTCGATTACACCTTTATTTAATCTTGGTAAAACGCCTGGATAACCTAAATCGATAACATTAATATTTGTATTTTCTTCATCGTTAAAATTGTTTTTACTTAAAGAAAATACTTTAGCCATACTTTTTAATTCGACATGAACTTCAATACCGATGGTTGGTTTCATTATTTTACCCCCTTTAAATCTAAATTTAATTCTTTTTCAACAAAGCTAGCTAATTGATAAATTTTATCTTCTTGAAAATAGTTACCGATAATATGCATACCAATTGGTAAATTATTTTTAAATCCTACTGGTAGGCTTAAAGCTGGAAGTCCTGCCATATTAACTGGAATAGTTAATAAATCATCGTAAAATGATTTTAAAGCATCATCTTGTTTAGTACCTAATTTATAAGCAACATCGGTATTAGTAGGACCGATAATTAAATCATATTTATTTAAAACTTTTTTAAAACTATCGGTCATAGCTTTTCTTAATTTTAAAGCTTTATAATAATATATATTAGCATTTTCGCCACTTAAAATATAAGAACCAATCATAATTCTTCTTTTTACTTCATTACCAAAACCTTGAGATCTAGTATTTTTATATAATTCGTCAATATTTTTAAAATCATCGATTTTTAAACCGAATCTTACGCCGTCATACCGAGCTAAATTGCTACTAGCTTCACCTAAAGCAATAACTTGATATAAAGGTATTGCATACTCTAAATAATCAATATCGACATAATCAATTTGACAACCTTTATTTTTTAATAAATCAATTACTTTAACAATATTTTCTCTTACCTCTTTATCGATAGTATCACTCATATAATAATGCGGAACAGCTATTTTTAAATTAGAAACATCTTTATCTATTAAAGAAGTATAATCTTTAACTACTTCTTTAGAAGAAGTTAAATCATTTTCATCATAACCGCTAATTGTATTTAATAATAAAGCATTTTCATAAACATTTCTAGTTATTGGTCCAACTTGATCTAAACTTGAAGCAAAAGCGATAACCCCATATCTTGATACTCTTCCATAAGTTGGTTTAAGTCCAACTAAGCCACAAAAACTAGAAGGCTGTCTAATAGAGCCACCAGTATCAGTACCTAATGATAAAGGAGTAATTCCTGCTGCTACACAAGCTGCTGAACCACTAGAAGATCCACCAGGAACTAAAGACTTGTCCCAAGGATTTAAAGTATTACCAAAATAACTTGTTTCACCAGTTGATCCCATCGCAAATTCATCCATATTAGTTTTACCAATAATAATCATATTTTTTTCTTTGATTTTTTTAATAACTGTTGCATCATAGACTGGAATAAAATCATCTAAAATATGACTAGCAGCAGTAGTTCTTAAATCTTTAGTAATGATATTATCTTTTATAGCAATTGGTAGACCAAATAATAAATTATCAACTTCTTGTTTTTCTAATTCTAAAGCTTGTTTAATGGCTTCTTCTTTATTTAAAGTTATAAAACAATTTAAATTAGTTTCCTCGATTCTTTTAAAAGCTTCATTAACTAAATCAATTGGTTTAATTTCTTTATTTTTTAATTTTTCGTTAATTGTCTTTATATCTAAATCTAAATATCTCATTCTATCACCTTCGGAACTATAATATAATCACCTTTAACTCTTTTAGCGTTTTTAAACATGTCTTCTTTAGGCAAATGTGGTTTAGGTACATCTTCACTAAAACAGTTTTGATTAGTGCTTGGTGTAATCATTATTTCTTCTTCTTGAATATCAACTTTTAAAATCTTATCGATTTCACTTAAAATATCGGTTAATTGAATTTGGTATTTAGCCATTTCTTCGTCTTTAATATTTAATTTAGCTAAATCAGCAATATGTTTTACTTTTTCTTCTTTAATCATTTTTATCCCTCCAATATATATGTATCAATTTTAGTTTCATCGTTACTTTTATTAATAAAAGCCTTAGTTATATTATCTTCTTT
>CALVSM010000004.1 GCA_944359025.1 uncultured Bacilli bacterium | reverse complement strand
TTCTTCTAATTTCATTTTTTTTACCACAAAAAATAACTGCATAAGTTTTCAACTTACACAGTTATTCTTACACGGTCTAAAATAAACTAAATTGCAATATTTCACATAAAAATTTATTTAAAAATCACAAATAAAAAAACTGTACTTAAATTAGTACAATTATTTTATTTCTTTTTTAACATTAATAGCTGCGATAGTAGCTTCCCCAACAGCTGTCGTTAATTGATAAACATCTTTTTTAATAATATCGCCACAAGCAAAAATATAATCAATATTAGTTTTCATTTTATCATCGACTATTATATAACCATTATCTTTAACAATATTATCTAAAAAGTCAGTATTTGGTTCATAACCAATAGCGACAAACATACCATCAACAATAAATTCACCTTTATCAGTAATTATTTTATTTAAAATATTATTATCACTTTCTAAAGATTTAATATTGCAGTCTAAATTTATATCAATATTATCTTTATTTTTAACTTTAGAAATCAAACTATCTTCACCTTTAAAATTAGTTCCTCGACCAATAATAATTACTTTACGACAAATATCCGATAAATATAAGGCTTCTTCTAAAGCAGAATTACTATATCCAACAATAGCAACTATTTTATCTTTATACAAATTAGCGTCACATAAAGCACAATAACTAACATTTTTTAAATTATTAGTATTATCTAATTTACGTGCTTTACGACCAATTGCTAAAATAATTTTATTAGTGGTTATAGTTTCTAAATCAGTTATAACTTGATGATTTTTAATACTTAAAACTTTACCATATCTTATTTCAATGCCTAAATTATTAACTTGTTCATAAATTTTATAAGCTAAATCAGGGCCACTTATACTAGTAAACCCTGGATAATTTTCGACGACACTTATTTTATTTAATAAGCCGCCTGGGGCATCATTATCTAAAATTAAAACATTTAAATTAGATCTTTTCAAATAGATAGCGGCTGTCATACCAGCGATTCCTGCTCCGACAACGACACAATCAAAATCTAATTTCATCGACATTCTCCATATCATTATAACGATTAATTAATCGTGAACCACGCGATTTAACTAATAAAATAATCAAACCGATGATAACAATAGCTAAAGAAACAATTTGGGCAACTTTAAAGTCAAAAAACATTAAACTATCGGTTCTCAAGCCTTCAATCATATATCTACCAATGCCATACCAAGCTAAATAAAAGCCAGTTGTTTCACCTATTTTACAGTAATATCTTCTTCTAAATAATAAAAGTAATATAAACCCTAATAAACACCATAAAGATTCATATAGAAAAGTAGGGTGGTAATAGGTGCCATGAATATTCATACCATCGATAATAAAACCTGGTATAAATAATTTTTGTAATGCTTCTAAAGTTGTCGCTGGTCCATGAGCTTCCCCATTAAAAAAATTACCCCAACGGCCTATTGCTTGACCAATTATTAAGCCTACAACGACAATATCTAACATGCGCCATGTATTAACTTTGTATTTTTTAGTATAAAATATAATAAATATTAAACCAAACAATATCCCACCATGAATAGCTAGACCGCCTTCCCATATTTTAACAATATCAAGAAGATTATTGCCGTAATAATTCCAGTTAAATATAACATAATATAATCTAGCTCCTAATATACTAAAAAGCATACATAATAAAATCATATTTATTGTATAATCATCAGGTATTTTAAATTTTCTTGCTTCTTTAATAATAACAGAACCTCCTATAAAAATACCTAATAAAATCATTATCGAATACCAATATATTTTAATAAAACCTAAATCTAATAAAACAGGGTTCATATTATCAATTCCTCTCTATTATTAATTATATCACAAAATTCTTGCTATTTTTAACAATATTAAATATCAATTATTTTTTTCTTTTAAAAATCTTTTTAATAAAAATGTTAAAAAGTAAGGAAAAGTATAAAATTTACCATTATACCCAATATTTTTATTACATAATTTTATCCCATACTTTATATCACTATATTTATTGTTTTCAATCAAATTATTTAAGGATAAAGTAGGGTTATCATTAGCTTTAACTTCAATTGGAATTAATGAATCTAGGTCCCTAACAAAAAAATCTATTTCAATTGTACTTTTTTCATTTTTATAAAAATATAAATCATAGCCTGATTTAACTAACATATCAGCCACAATATTTTCATATATAGCTCCTTTATAAGTATTAAAATTTTTATTGCTTCTTAAATCAAATTGAACTTCTTCATCTAATGAACCAATTAAAAGACCAGTATCTTTAAAATATATGCGATAATTATCTGGGTTGTAATTTCCTTTTAAAGGTAATTCGGGGGTAGTTAGACAATAACAAATATTGATTATTCCAGCATTATTTAGCCAATCGACAGTTCCTATATATTCACGATTTCTTGCTCCTTGTTCTACTTTAGAAATTTGAAATTTTTTATTTTCATTACCAAGAAATATTGGTATTTTATTATAAACATTTAAGATTTTAGTTTGATTGAGTCCTTTAGCATATTTAGTTATATCTTCTTTGTAGTCTAATATGATTTGTTCCTGCATATTTAATATTCCACTATAATTATTGTTTTCGATAAATGTTCGCACTATAGCAGGCATACCGCCAACTACCATATATTCGTGAAAATTATTAAACATAACATCATATTCAAGATTTGACAAAGGAGTTAAATTTTTCATATGTAAGTATAAATCTTCTATTTGTTCATTTTTATAACCTTTAGCCCATAGAAATTCTTCAAAATCCATTGAAAACATTTCATAATCTTGTTTATTTCCAACACTATTTGATTCTATTTCATTATAATTTATTCCCATTAATGAACCAGAACAAATAACATCATATCTTTTATCAATATTAAAAGCTTTTAAAGAAGTTGCCGCATTTATACAATCTTGTAATTCATCAAAAAATATTAAAGTTTTATTAGGTATAAACTGAAAATTAGGGTTAATTAATGAAATATTTTTTATAATTGTATCAACTTCAAAACCATCATCAAAAATAGATTTATATTGTTTTTGTAATACAAAATTTATTTCAATAAAACTGTCATAATTATTTTTCGCAAAATATTCAATTGCATCGGTTTTCCCCACTTGTCTAGCTCCTTTAACTATAAGGGGTAGTCTATTAGGGTTATTTTTCCAAGTAATTAAAAAATCATCAATTTTTCTTTTTAATCTTATCATATTATCGCCTCTTTATTAATTATATCACAAAATTCTTACTATTTTTAACTAAATTTATCACATTTTTCCGACCATTTTATATACTAAAAATCACAAAATTCCTTTTTTAATGTATTTTTTAAATCAATCGGAACTTTTATATTCAAATAAAATATCCCTTAATTCCATAGCTCTTTCAAAATCTAAATTTTTAGCAGCTTCTTTCATTTCTTTTTCAATTTCTACCATTAATTTTTGTTTATCTTTCTTACTCATTTTACTTGGTTCTTTTTCAATTTCTTTATTGTTAGTAACAACTTCTCTGATTTCTTTGATAATAGTTTTAGGAATAATATGATGTTCTAAATTATATTTTTCTTGTATTTCCCGACGACGATTAGTTTCTAATATAGCTTTATCCATCGATTCACTAATTGTATCAGCATACATAATAACCTTTCCATTAGCGTTTCTAGCCGCACGACCGATTGTCTGAATTAAACTTCTTTCACTTCTTAAAAAGCCCTGTTTATCAGCATCTAATATGGCAACTAAACTTACTTCAGGAATATCTAAACCTTCTCTTAATAAGTTAATGCCAACTAAAACATCGTATTTACCTTTTCTTAAATCAGCAATTATTTTTAATCGTTCTAAAGTTTTAACTTCGGTGTGTAAATAGGCGACTTTAATATCTAATTTTTTTAAATAATTAGTTAATTCTTCTGCCATCCGAATCGTTAAAGTAGTAATTAAAGTTCTTTCGTTATTATTAATTTGATTATTAATTTCATTAACTAAATCATCGATTTGGCCTTTAGCTGGTTTAACAGTTATTTTAGGATCTAATAGGCCAGTCGGTCTTATAATTTGTTCGACAAATTGATGATTAGTTTTTTCTAATTCATAATCACCAGGAGTAGCTGAAACACAGATAATTTGATTAATTTTAGCTTCAAATTCAGCAAATTTTAAAGGTCGATTATCTAAAGCACTAGGTAATCTAAACCCATATTTAACTAATTCTTCTTTTCTAGCACGGTCCCCGTTATACATTCCTCTTACTTGGGGTAGTGTTACATGTGATTCATCGACAACCATTAAAAAGTCTTTATCGAAAAAATCAATTAATGTAGTAGGGGTAGCCCCAGGTTCTTTTAAAGCTAAAGGGCGAGAATAATTTTCTACGCCGCGACAAAAGCCCGTTTCTTCTAACATTTCTAAATCATAATTTGTTCTTTCTTGTAATCTTTGATATTCTAACAATTTATTTTCCGATTTAAATTTTGCTAATTGTTCTTCTAATTCTTTACGAATATTTGAAATAGCTATTTTTAATTTATCTTCGCTAGTTACAAAGTGACTAGCGGGAAATATTGAAATAGATTTTTTATTATAAATAATTTTACCAGTTAAAATATCTACTTCCGTTATTTTATCGATTTCATCGCCAAAAAATTCGATTCTAATAGCATGGTTGTGTTGGGAAATAGGAACGATTTCTAAAATATCGCCTCTTACTCTAAACGAACCTCTTTTTAAATCTAAATTATTTCTTTCATATAACATTTCTACTAATTTTTCTAAAACTTGATTTCTTTCTATCTTATCGCCAACAGTTAAAGTTAACATTTTATTTTTATATTCTTCTTTTTCCCCAATACCATATATACAAGAGACTGATGCAACAACGATGACATCGCGATAATTTAATAAAGATGCGGTAGCAGAATGCCTTAATTCATCGATTTCATCGTTAATTGCGGCATCTTTTTCAATATAAGTATCAGTTTTAGCTACATAAGCTTCTGGTTGATAATAGTCATAGTATGAGACAAAATATTCAACATGATTATTGGGAAATAATTCTTTTAATTCGGCGTATAATTGTCCAGCTAATGTTTTATTGTGAGCTAAAACTAAAGTAGGTTTATTAACTTTAGCTATAACATTAGCGATTGTAAAAGTTTTACCTGTGCCAGTTGCTCCTAATAGGACTTGATATTTTTTATTATCATTAATTCCTTCAACTAATTTTTCAATTGCTTGTGGCTGATCGCCACTTGGTTGATATTGAGATACTAATTCAAACATATTAAATCGCCTCTTTCTAAATGATACAATAAAAACAAAGAAAAAACAATATTTTTTTTCTTTTGACAAATATGATATAATTAGATAGGTGAGACAATGAATATTATACATCCTTTAAAACCAATTTATGATAAAAATAGTATCGTATTAATACTAGGAAGTTTTCCTTCTATTAAATCAAGAGAAAATAATTTCTATTATGGTAATCCTAAAAATAAATTTTGGAAAGTAATAGAAATTGTTTTTGAAGTTAGTCTTAAAACCAATGAAGAAAAAAAACAATTTTTATTAAATAATCATATTGCTTTATTCGATGTTATTAAAAGTTGTGAAATAACTGGTTCAAGTGATAATACGATTAAAAATGTTATTCCTAATGATATTTTGAAAATAATAAAGCAAAGTAAAATAAAATATATTTTTACTAACGGTAATAAGGCTCATGAATTATACCAAAAATATATCTTAAAACAGACTAATATTGAAGATATCAAATTATTATCAACCTCACCTGCTAATTGTAAAAAGGATGTTTTAGAAAATTTAATTAAACAATTTACAAAAATAAAAAAACTTACAAAATAAATTTTTATAATTGAAAGTAGGGATTGTATGAAACAAAACAATTTTAAAATAATTACAAAATACTATAATGAATTAGTTAAAATAACTAAACAACATTATTTTATTGGTATTACTAATGAATGGATCGTCGATAATTATTATTTAATTGCGGAAAAAGAAAATAATATCAAACAATTTTATAAAAATAAAAAAGAAAATCAATATCTTTATAAAAATATCAATTTAATTAATATTTTAGAGCATATTTTAGAATTTAGAAATTATAAAATTGAGCAAGAAACCTTAATTGAAAATATTAAAGATTATTGTAAAAATAATAAGATTCATCTTAACTATCAAGAAATTAAAATTATACCTATCACTTTAGCAATTATTCTTATCGATAAATTAAGTGAAGTTTGTTTAAAAGAAAAAAATGAGTTAAAAGAAAAAGAAAAAATAGAAAAATTAATTGCCAAATTAAAACAAGATAGTAAATTTAAAAAAATTGAATTAGCTAACTATCTATATGATGATTTTTATAATTCTTCTTTCGCCATTACTTATTTTAACGATAATATCAAAAATTTAGGTAACAATACTAATTTGTTTTTTAAACAATTCAATAAATTATTAGAAAATAAAAAAATGTCATTAAAAGATATCATCAATAAAGAACATTTAAGTAATACTAATAATAATATTTTAGTTGCTAACATATTTTATAGTTTAAAACAAATAGATAATATTGAATTAGAAAACTTAAATCGTAATCTTTGTGACGTTGAAAAAATATTAAATAAAGATCCATATTACGATATGATGACTTTAGAAACGAAAAATATGTATCGTTATCAATTAATTAAGCAAGCTAAAAAAAATAAAACAACTCCTTATGATTTAGCGCTTAAATTAATTAACAATGATCAAAATATTGGTAATTTGCTTTTTAAAAAGAACAAATTAAAAACAAGGACAATTATTTATCTATTTTTAATAAGTTTAATTACGATATTGTTAACTTTATTTTTAACAAATTATTTTATCGATTTAAAATGGTTAGGTTTTATTATTTTAATTATTCCAACAAGTGAAATTGTCATAACTTTTTTAAATAAAATATATCTTAAATTTTATCCACCTAAACCTTTAGCTAAACTAGATTTTGAAAAAGGTATCCCCAAAAATTGTAAAACAATGGTGGTTATACCGACAATTTTAAAAAATAAAGAAAAAGTTGAAGAAATATTTAAAAAATTAGAAGCCTATTATTTAGCTAATAAATCAAAAAATATTTATTTTACTTTACTTGGTGATGCTTGTGAATGTAAATCTAAAAAGTTTAAAAATGATGAGGAAATAAAAAACGCTGGAGTTTTAAAAGTTAAAGAATTAAATAAAAAATATGGCGAAGAAATATTTTATTTTGCTTATCGTTCAAGATTTTATAGTGAAAGTGAAAATAGTTTTTTAGGTTTTGAAAGAAAAAGAGGAGCTTTATTACATTTTAATGATTTAATTTTAAATAATTTTACCGAAGAAGAAAAGAAAAAATGGTTTCAAATTCATACTTTTGCTAATTTTAAACATAAGATAAAATATGTTATTACTTTAGATAGTGATACTGAATTAATTTTAAACAGCGCCTTAAAATTAGTTGGAACCATGGCTCATCCTATTAATAAACCAATTTTAAACAAAGAAAAAACTAAAGTTATTAACGGTTATGGAATTTTACAACCGAAAATTAGTGTCGATGTCGAATCGACAAATAAATCTTTATTTTCCCAAATATTTGCCGGAATTGGCGGTTTAGATCCATATTCGACTATTGTACCTAATTTTTATCAAGATGTTTTTGATGAAGGAAGTTTTATCGGTAAAGGTATCTATGATTTAGAAGTTTATCAAACTATTTTAAAAGATAGATTTCCTAACCAACTTATTTTAAGTCATGATTTATTAGAAGGAAATTACTTAAGATGTGGCGTGGTCAGTGATATTGAATTATTTGATGATTTTCCTTCTAAATTTCTAGTCGACGCGACAAGACGTTCTAGATGGGCAAGAGGAGATATGCAAATAATCGGCTGGATATTTAATAAAGTAAAAGATGTAAATGGTAAAAAATATAAAAACCCAATTAATTTATTAGGCAAATTTAAAATTATCGATAATATTAGAAGAAGTTTATTAGATTTTTCTTTATTGTTAATTTTATTTTGTTTAGCTTGTAAAACCATTATCCATCCTTATTGGTGGTTATTATTTGTTATTTTTGTAGTAGTTTTACCAGTTATTTCTTATATAATTCAATTATTTTCCATTCAAAGAAAAAACAGTAAAAATTTAAAATATTATAATATAATGGTTTTCGGTTATCAAGCATTTATCTTAAGAACTTTATCAGTTTTTACTTGTATTCCTTATAATGCTTATTTATATATCAAATCTTTTATAACAGCAATTTATCGAATGATTAGTAAAAAACATTTATTACAATGGATGACTGCCGAAGATGCCGCTAAAACAGTTAAAACTACTCTTACTAACCATCTAAAACAGTTTTGGATAAATTATTTAGCCGCTTTAATGATAATTATATTTTCTATTTTTATCGGTCAAAACACTTTAGAATGTTTAATTATTGCAATATTTTTCTTAATTGCGCCATTTTTAGCTTATGCTTTAAGCGACGATATTAAAAAAAGCAAACAAAAAATTAAAAAACATGATTATGATTATTTATATAATATTGCTACATTAACATGGAATTTTTTCAAAGAAAATTTAACAAAAGAAAATAATTATTTAATACCTGATAATTATCAATTAAATAGAGAAAAGAAAAGTGACTATAAAACATCACCGACTAATATCGGTCTATCTTTAATTTCTATCTTATCAGCTTATGAATTAAGCTTTATTAATAAAAAAGAAACTAATGATTACTTGGAAAATATAATTACAAGTATAGAAAAATTACCAAAATGGTACGGTCATTTATATAATTGGTATCGTATCGCAACATTAGAAATAATCACGCCACATTTTATATCGACTGTCGATAGTGGGAATTTAATAGCATCTTTAATTGTAATTAAAGAATTTTTATACGATATTAACAATATAAATCTAGCTAAAAGAGTAGAAAATATAATTGAAAATACTGACTTCGCTAAATTATATAATGATAATAATGTTTTTAGTATCGGATATAATGTCGATGAAGGTATTTTAGAACCATTTAATTATAATAAATTTGCTAGTGAAAGTAGAATTACTAGTTATTTAGCTATTGCTAAAGGTGACGTTCCTAGTAAACATTGGTTTAATTTAGATAAAACTTTAACAACTTATAAAAGAAAAAAAGGTTTAGTTTCTTGGTCAGGCACTTCTTTTGAATATTTTATGCCGCTTATTTTTATTCCAACTTATGATAATACTTTAATCGACGAAAGTTATGATTTTGCTTTTTATGCCCAAAAAGAATTTATGAAAGAAGTAAATAAAAAAATGCCTTGGGGTATTTCTGAATCGGCTTATAATGAATTAGATGATTCACAAAATTACAAATATAAAGCCTTTGCGACACCTTATTTAAAATTACAAGAAGAATCTACTAATCGCATCGTTATTTCGCCATATAGTTCTATTTTAGCGTTACCTTTATTTACTAATGAAGTTTTAACTAATATGAAAAAATTAGAAAAATTAAAATTAATTGGTAAATATGGTTTTTATGAATCTTATGATTTAGAAGATAAAACTGTTGTTTATTCTTATTTTGCGCACCATCAAGGCATGATTTTAGCTAGCATTACTAACACGTTAAAAAATAATATTATTCAAAAATATTTTATTAATGATATTAACAACAACGCCTTTGAAATTTTAAATAAAGAAAAAGTTCAATTGAAACCAATTATCGATGTTAACATAACTAGATATAAAAAATATGCTTATGATAAAGAAACATTTATCAATGATATCCGTGTTTTCCACAAACTTTCTACTTTACCAGAAGTGTCTGTTTTATCTAATTCTAAATATAGTGTTTTTATGAATGATCGTGGTAATGGTTTTAGTCGTTATCGAACAATTCAACTAAATCGTTATCGTAAAATAACTGAACAAGATTATGGAATCTTCTTATATATTAAAGATTTAAATAGCAATAAAGTTTGGTCTAATACCTATGCTCCAATTAATAAGATGCCGGAAAAATACGAAGTAGTTTTTGCTTTAGATAAAATAAAATTCATTAGATTAGATAATGATATTATTACTACTACTGAAGTAGTTGTGCCTAAAACACATCATGCGGAAATTAGAAAAATTACTTTTAAAAATACTAGTGATAAAGAAAGATTATTAGAATTAACTACTTATACTGAACCAATATTAAGTGAGAATATGGACGATATAAGTCATAAAACTTTTCAAAATCTATTTGTCCAAAGTGAATATGACGAAGATACTAAAGCTGTCATTATGCACCGTAAATTAAGAGATAACGATACGACTTATTATTTGGTAAATAAATTATTAACGGATAATGAAATTAGTTTCGAGACTAATCGCAATAACTTTATTGGCCGTAATCATAATGGTACTAACCCAGTTGGTTTGGATAAAAAATTAAGTAATCAAACGGGCACATGTATCGATCCAATTATAAGTTTAAGAAGTAACATTAAAATTAAACCGAATAGTGAGAAAACAGTTTATTTTATCAATGGTTTTGGTAAATCTAAAGAACAAGTATTAGAAATAGTAAAAACATTTTCTAATTCAGATATTATTATGGAAAAAGCTTTTACAGTAGCGACAATTATGAGTAATGTTACAAATAAAATGGTCAATATTACCGGTCATGATATGCGTCTTTATAATACAATGCTTAATTATTTATATCAAACTAGTCATATCAGTATCACTAACGAACGTAAAGAAATATTAAAAAATAATCATTTAAATCAAACAGGGTTGTGGAAATTTGGTATTTCTGGTGACCGTCCAATCGTTTTTTTAGAAGTAATAAGTCTAGATAACTTAAGTTTAGTAAAAGAATTATTACACGCTTTTGAATATTATAAAAGTAAATCTATCTTTATCGATTTAATTATTTTAAATAGCTATATCGAACAAGATAAAAAAATCATCAATGAAGAAATCGACAATGAAAAATACCATATGTATGCTTTAAATAGTTTCAATAAAACTCCAGGAAATATTTATATAATTAACCCTGATGATGTTAATGAAGATGAAATAAATTTATTTAAAACAACAGCTAGAATTTATATTAACAGTAATAATTTTCATTCTTTAGAAGAATTTGTTAATGATTTACAAAAATTAAATACAATTAGTCGGAGTGAAAATGTTAAAAAAGAAGATAGTTTACCAATAAAATATCCTAAAAATTTAAGTTTTTATAACGAATATGGCGGTTTTAGTAATGATGGTAAAGAATATGTTATTACTAACCCTGATACGCCTTTAATTTGGTGTAATATTTTGGCAAATAAAGATTTTGGTAGTATCATTTCTAATAATCAAACAGGGTTCACTTATTTTAAAAATAGTCGCGAATATAAATTAACCTCTTGGACAAATGATCCTTTATTATTAGATTTATCAGAAGGAATAAAAATAAATAATGTTCATTTAAAATATCAAATATCAGAAATTACTTTTGGTAAAATAACTTTTTTAGCCAATTATCAAAATTTAGAACTTAAATTAACGCAATTTGTCGCAACGGATAAACCAATTAAATTTTATCTTTTAAAAATTAAAAATAATGGTAAAGATGAAAAAATCAATTTAAAATATTGGATAAACCCTTGTTTAGGTGTTACGGAAGAGAAAACTAGTCGTTATATTTTAAGTGACTTTAATAAAGACTTAAATAGCATTATTTTAAAAAATAAATATAGTCAACATTTTTCTGATTTAGTTACTATAATGAGTTGTAATTTACCAATTGAAAATGTAAATATTAAAAGAATTTTATCAAAAGAATTAGAAGTAACTATCGATATTAAAGAAAATAGTGAAAAAGAAGTTTGTTTTATTTTAGCTGCTACTTTTGAAGATAATGTAGATAAATTATTAAAAGAATATAATTCAATTAATAAAATTAAAAATGAAGAAAGAAATGTTACTAATTATTGGCAAGATATGTTAGATGTTATCCAAGTAAAAACTAAAGATGATAGTTTTAATTATATGTTAAACGGATGGTTAGCTTATCAAACAATAACTTCTAGACTTTATGCTAAAGCTGGTTTTTATCAAGTTGGCGGTGCTTTTGGTTATCGCGATCAATTACAAGATTCGATGAATATTTGTTTAATTCATCCTGAAATAACTAGAAACCAAATTTTAATTAATGCTAAACATCAATTTTTAGAAGGCGATGTGTTACATTGGTGGCACAAAGAAAGCAAATTTGGTCTACGCTCTAAATATAAAGATGATTATCTATGGCTTGTTTATGCTACTAGTGAATATTTAAAAATAACTGAAGATTATACTATATTAGATGAACAAGTATGTTTTGTTGATGGCCCTTTACTTTTAGAAAAAGAAATGGAAAAAGGTATGGAATTTTCTTATACTGAAAAAACAGCTTCTCTTTATGAACACTGTTTGCTAGCTTTAGAATTAGCCAAAAAAGAAATCGGAACAAACGGTCTACCACTTATTAGAGGGGGAGACTGGAACGACGGAATGAATAAAGTTGGCGAAAAAGGTTTAGGCACTAGTGTTTGGTTAGGATTTTTCTTATACCAAATAGTTGAAAAATTTATCGATTTTAGTAAAAAACATAATAAAAAATTTAAAGATTTAGAATGGAAAGAATTTAATAAAAATCTTAAAAATGCTTTATTAAATAATGCTTGGGACGGCGAATATTATTTAAGAGCTTTCTTCGACAATGGTTCTAAAATAGGTTCTAAAGATAATTTAGAATGTCAAATTGATTTAATTTCCCAAAGTTTTGCTATTTTAACAAATATTGCCGATTCTAATCAAATACCCTCTATTTTAAATAATGTCGATAAAAAATTAGTCGATAAAAATTTAAATATCGTTAAATTATTATGGCCACCTTTTAATAAAAACAAAGATAACCCTGGATATATTATGAATTATCCTGAAGGTATTAGAGAAAATGGTGGACAATATACGCATGCTGTTGCTTGGTATATTCAAGCTTTAATTAAAACTGGTAATTATGATGAAGCTTATCGTATTTTTCAAATGATTAACCCGATTGAAAGAACTAAAACCAAAAATGATTGTGATACATATCAACTTGAGCCATATGTCATCGCAGCTGATATCTATAGTAATGATAATTTTAAAGCCAAAGGTGGTTGGAGTTGGTACACTGGTAGTGCCGGTTGGTTTTACCGCGTTGGTTTAATTGATATTTTAGGCTTTAATAAACAAGGCAATAAATTATATATTAACCCCCATCTACCAGATGATTTTCAAGAGTATACTATAACTTATAAATACCACAACACAACTTATAATATAACAATTAACCTTACTGGTAAAAAAACTATTATATTAGATGGTAAAAAAATTAAAGAAGATTATATTCCTTTAATTAATGATGAAAAAATTCACAATGTTACGGTTAATTTAGGAGGTAAAAATGTTAAAAACTGATTTTTCTACTTATATTAAAAATAAAAATTATCAATCATATGAAGAAAAAATTAAAGATATTAAAATAAAACTTAATAATGGTGGCGAAATGCTAGATTGGTATGATATCGATAAATGTATTACAGAAGAAGAACTAACTAAAATTAAAAAATTAAGTAATGATATTAGAAAAGATGCCGAATTATTTATCATTATCGGTATAGGTGGTTCGTTTTTAGGAGCAAAAGCAATTATTACAGCATTAAGTCCTTATTTTATAAAAAATAAACCCGAAATTGTTTTTGCTGGCACTTCTTTATCGGAACAATATTTAATAGAATTACTAAAATATATGGAAAACAAAAATACTTATGTTAATGTTATTTCTAAATCTGGTACCACTTTAGAGCCTAGCATTGCTTTCGATTTAATATATAAAAAAATGCAGGAAAAATATAGTACTGATGAATTACAAAAACGCATTATTATTACAACTGACCCTTTAAAAGGCAGTTTAAGAGAATTGATTAAACAAAAAAATTATCCTTCTTTTGTTGTTCCTGAACAAATTGGTGGTAGATATTCCGTTTTAACAGCTGTTGGACTATTACCTATTAGTGTAGCGGGAATCGATATTGACCAACTTTTATTAGGAGCGAGAAATTGTAATATTGATCAAGCTTTTAAATATGCTATTATAAGAGATACTTTATATAATGAAGGAAAATTAGTTGAATCTTTTACCTTCTACGAACCAAAACTTGAATATTTTGCCGAATGGCTTAAGCAATTATTTGGCGAAACTCAAGGTAAAAATAAAAATGGCATTTTACCAATTGCTTCTAATAATACTAGAGATTTACATTCGCTTGGGCAATTTTATCAAGAAGGAAACCCAATTATTTTTGAAACTGTTATTGGAATAGAAAAAAAAGGTAATTTAAAATGTAGTTTACTTAAGAAAAATATTGAAGATATCAATATGATAGCTTTAAAACAAGTTGCCTTTGCACATTTAGATGCCGATATTGAAAGTAATATAATTTTAATTGATGAACTAAATGAATATAATTTAGGAACTTTGATATATTTTTTTGAAGTTGCAGCAGCGACAGGTGGCTATTTATTAAATGTTAACCCTTTCAATCAACCTGGCGTGACCGCTTATAAAAAGCTAATTGAAAAAGAATTAGAATAATTTAAAACCTCAATTCATTAATTTGAATTGAGGTTTATTATTATTTTTTTTCTATTTTAAAGATTACTTGATATGAATCTTCAAAATCTATTTCTTCAACATCAATATTAAAACCATATTTTTCTAATGTTCCTTCACATTCTCTAATTGTATTTAAAGCAAGTCGTAAATTAGGAGCAATAGCACTTATTGCTGGTTCATTACTTTGTTCAGCAATATTATTAACTGGTTGTTCTACATTATTATTTCCATCGATTGTTGGAACATTTTCAGTATCTTCAGCAATTGGTACTTCGTATAGTGGAGTAGTATCAATAGGAGCTGTTGGTATTTCCGGCATTATTGGTTCTACTGGTGTACTTGGTGTTTCTTGTGTTTGTGGTATTTCCGGCATTATCGGTTCAGCTGGAATACTTGGTGTTTCTTGTGCTTGTGGCACTTCTGGCATTATTGGTTCTTCTGGAATACTTGGTGTTTCAGGTGCTTGTGGTATTTCCGGCATTACTGGTTCTACTAGTGTACTTGGTACTGCAGGTGCTTGTGGTACTTCCGGCATTACTGGTTCTACTGGTGTACTTGGTATTTCTTGTGCTTGTGGTACTTCTGGCATTATTGGTTCAGCTGGTGTACTTGGTATTTCTTGTGCTTGTGGTACTTCCGGCATTATTGGTTCAGCTGGAACACTTGGTACTTCAAGTGCTTGTGGTACTTCCGACATTATTGGTTCAGCTGAAATACTTGGTATTTCAGGTGCTTGTGGTACTTCCGGCATTATTGGTTCAGTTGGAATACTTGGTACTTCAGGTGTTTGAGGTTCTTCCGGCATTATTGGTTCAGCTGAAACACTTGGTACTTCAGATGTTGATGACGATAAAGGTTGTTCAACGCCTTTATCATCCATATTACTAAAGAAATTTTCTAAATTAAAGTCACTTGCTTGAGAATTTTCTTTGGTAGATTCTTCGTCAAAAAAGTTAAAGAATTTTCCTTGTGGTTCTTTAGATTCTTGAGTTTCTATTTCCGGTGTCAATTCAGCAGCAGTTGGTTTTAATAATTCGTCCATATTCGCAATAGGTTTTTCTTGAGGAGTTATATCTTTAGCTGTTTGTTCTATTTTATCAATATCCATAAAACCTGGTAATTGTGTTGTATCAATATCACTTAATTCAATATCAGGAACTTGAGCTACATCAGGTATTTGAACAACTTCATCTTGAGTAAAAGTATTATTATTTAAATTTTCATTTAACATTTTATCAATCTCCTCATCTGTTTTACGAACGGTCAAACGTTCATTTATAATTCTATTTAACATTTCAACTTGTTTAGTTTCATCTTTCACTTTTAATAGTGAGCGTGCATGTCTTTCCGAAATTCTATTTTCTAATAATGCTTCTTGAACATCATCAGATAAATTTAATAAACGAAGAGTATTAGCAATAGAAGATTGAGATTTCCCAACTTTTTTAGCTAATTCCTCTTGACTAATATAACCCATATCTAATATTTTTTTATATGATATTGCTTTTTCAATAGGGGTTAAATCTTCTCTTTGAACATTTTCAATTAAAGCTATTTCGACACTTTCTTTATCGTTCATTTCTGATATGATAGCTGGTATCGTTTGTTTTCCCGCAATAACACTCGCTTTATATCTTCTCTCACCAGCAATTATCTCATATTTATCTCCTATTTTTCTAACTACTATAGGTTGAATTACGCCATATTTTCTTATTGACAAAGCTAATTCGTTAATAGAATTTTCATCAAATTTTATTCTTGGTTGAAACCTATTAGGTAACACATCAGCAATATTTAATTCAACAACTTTTCTTTCTGTTTGCACGAAAAAACCCCTTCCTAATTCTTTTATAAATAAATGATACTATATTTTGGGAAATAATGCAAGAGGTTTTGGGAAATAATTAAAAAAACCTAGAATTTATAGTGGATATTTTTTTATTTCACTATATTTCCTAGGAAATTTTTTATTAGTTATTGCATCTTTTTTTATCTTTATAATTGTTCTATTGCTATTTTCGATTGGTAGATTAAATATATTAGTTTCTTCTATATGAGAACTTAATTTAATCAATGCCTTTTTACTATTAGTTATTTCTTCTAAACAGTTACCTTTCATTGCAATAAAATAGCCATTAATTTTTGTAATTGGAAGGCAATATTCTAATAATATGTTTAATTGAGCAACGGCTCTAGCAACAACAATATCATATTTTTCGCGATTTTTAATGCCAAATTCTTCAATTCGATTATGAATAGTTTCTATTTTTTCTAATTTCAATTTAGCTATTACTTCGTTTAAAAAATTAATTCTTTTATTTAATGAATCAACTAAAGTTATTTGTAAATTGGGAAATAATATTTTAATAACAATGCCGGGAAAACCAGCGCCACTTCCCACATCACATAAGTTATTAACAGTGTTTAAATCAATAACTTTAGCAATAGTCAGACTATCATAAAAATGTTTTAAATAAACATCTTTTTTTTCTGTTATTCCAGTTAAATTCATAACTTTATTCCATTCAATTAATAAATTATAATATTCTTCTAATTGTTCAAGTTGTTTATTAGTTATTTTTATGTTTAGTTTTTCTAATTCTTTAATAAATTCAGCGATGTTCATTTATTATACTCCTTTTTTAAATAAACCGTTAAAATAGCTATATCAGCAGGATTAACGCCACTTATTCTTATAGCTTGACCAATCGAAGTAGGGCGAATTTCTGATAATTTTTGTTTGGCTTCACTGGCTAAATTAGTTATTTTATTATAATCGATATCATCAGGAATAATTTTATTTTCTAAATTAATTAATTTATTAGCTTCTTTTAAAGCTTTATTTATATAACCTTCGTATTTAATATTTAATTCTACTTGTTCGATTATTTCTTCTGATTCTTCAAAATCGATTATTTTTTTATCAATTAATTTTTGATAAGTTATTTCTGGTCTTTTTAATAAATCATACAAAGCATAACCGTCTTTAATGGGTGTGCTTCCTAATTCAATTAATAAATCATTTTGTAAAGGAGTTATTTTTATTTTTTTTAATTTATTAATTAAATTATTAATTTTTTCTTTTTTAATTAATAATCTTTGATACTTTTCATCGTCAATTAAGCCAACTTGATAACCATATTCTCTTAATCTTAAATCAGCATTATCATGTCTTAATAATAAACGATATTCGGCTCTTGAGGTAAGTAAGCGATAAGGATCTCTTACTCCTTTAGTTACTAAATCGTCGATTAAAACGCCAGTATATGCTTCATTTCTTTTTAAAATTAATGGTTCTTTATTTTCTAATTTTAAAGCGGCATTAATACCAGCTATCAAGCCTTGACAAGCAGCTTCTTCATAACCACTTGTTCCGTTTATTTGGCCAGCAGTAAATAAATTTTCAATTATTTTTGTTTCTAAACTTCTTTTTAATTGAGTAGGATAAATAGCATCATATTCGATTGCATAGGCATATTTATTTATAATAGCATTTTCTAAACCTGGGAGACTATGAACCATTTTTTCTTGAACATCACGAGGCATACTAGTTGAAAAACCTTGTAAATAAATATCATCATAATAAAGGCTTTCCGGTTCTAAAAACAATTGGTGTTTTTCTTTATCTTTAAAGCGAACGATTTTATCTTCAATGGATGGACAATAACGAGGTCCAATTCCTGTTATATCGTCAAGGCCACCATACATACTAGATTTATTTAGATTTTCTAAAATTATTTGGTGAGTTAAAGGCGTCGTATAAATTAAATGACAAGGTATTTGCTCTTCAATTTTATAAACGGGGTTATCATCAAAACTAAAAGTATGATATACTTTGTCTCCTTCTTCTATTTTGGTTTTAGAAAAATCGATACTATCTTTTGCTATTCTTTGAGGGGTACCGGTTTTTAATCTAATTATTTTAAAACCATATTTTTTTAAATTATCACTTAAATGATTACTTGGTTTTTCGCCATGAGGACCTTCTCTTGTTCTAGTATCACCAATTAAAATATCTGATTTTAAGTATGTTCCCGTAGTTAAAATAACTATTTTAGAATTTATTTTTTTACCATTTTCTAAAATTACGCCATTAACCGTGTTATTATCGATAATTAAATCTTCGACGATAGCTTCCTTAATATCTAAATTTTCTTGATTTTTTAATACTTTTAACATTTCTTTTGGATAAGTAATTTTATCTGCTTGACATCTTAAAGCACGAACAGCAGGGCCTTTAGCATAATTTAGCATTTTTATTTGCAATAAACTTTTATCCGCAACTTTTCCCATCATACCGCCTAAAGCATCAATTTCTCTTACAACAATTCCTTTAGCTGAACCTCCAATTGAAGGGTTACAGGGCATAGTAGCTATATTTTCAATGCGACCGGTAACTAATAAAGTTTTATGATTTTTTTTAGCGGTAGCTAAAGCTGCTTCACAACCGGCATGACCACCACCGACAACAATTACTTCATATTCCATAAAATCACCTACTTTCCAACACAAAATTGACTAAATAATTGATCGATTAATTCTTCTTCATATGTTTCGCCTATAATACTACCTAATTGTTCCCAAACATTTTTTAAATCGATTTCTAACATATCGATTGGTAAATTATTTTTCAAACCTATTTTGATATCATTAATTGATTTTAATGCATTTTTTAATAAAGAAATAGATCTAGCGTTAGTTAAATACGTTAAATCGGATGTAATTATTTGGTCAAAATTAAATATTTCTTTGATTTTATTTTTTAAATTATCAATTCCACTATTATTTAAAGCACTAATATAAACAATTTTATCTTGATTTAAATTACTAATATCAATATTTTGTTTTAAATCGGTTTTATTAATAACTATTAAATAATTTTTATCTTTTATTTTATTTAATAATTCGATATCTTCAGCAATTAATTTTTCATTATTGTTAAGAAGTAATATTACTAAATCTGTTTTATTAATTAAATCGATACTTTTATTGACACCAATACTTTCAACAACATCATTAGTTTCTCTAATTCCAGCTGTATCGATAATATTTAATATTATTCCATCGATACTTATTGTACCTTCAACACAATCACGAGTAGTTCCAGCTATATCTGTAACAATCGCTTTATCGGTTTCCAATAAACAATTTAATAAACTACTTTTTCCTACATTAGGTCGACCAATTAAAGCTACATTGATACCTTCTTTAACAATTTTACCATTTTCACTTTTATTTAATATTTCTTTGATTCTTTTTTCAATATCTATTAATCTATCATTTAACATTTGATTAGTAACTACCGTAATATCCTCATATTCAGGATAATCGATATTGACTTCGATATTCGCTAATATTTCGACAATTTGTTGTCTTAAATCTTTAATTAAATTGGATGTTTTCCCACTTATTTGATTAATAGCTAAACCTCTAGATGCTTCGGTTTTAGAATTTATCAGGTCCATAACTCCTTCTGCTTCAATTAAATCAATTCTACCGTTTAAAAAAGCTCTTTTAGTAAATTCGCCAGGTTCAGCTAATCGACAACCATTAGTTAATAATAATTCTAAAACTTTATTAGTAGTGGCAATACCACCGTGGCAATTTATTTCTACCACATCTTCTTTTGTAAATGTTTTAGGCGCTAACATAACAGATATTAAAACTTCATCGATTATTTTATCTTCATCAACGATAAAATCATAATGAATAGTATGACTTAAAGCATTGTTTAATTTTTTATTTTTGGTTATTTTATTTACTATCCTAACTGCATCATTACCGCTTACTCTAATAATAGAAATGGCACCTACACCTAAAGCGGTTGATATAGCTACAATTGTATCATTCATTTTTTTCCTCCTTTTTTAAACCAACATATTTATACCACTCTTTAGGTGTCTTAAATACTTCTAAAGAACAATATTTATCAATAAAACAAATTAACCAACTTTCATAATAAAAAGGTGGAATAAAAGTAAGAGGAAACATATGTCTTTTAATTATATTGGCAGTTTTTTTATCGATTAAATTAGGAAAAATTTTTTTAGAGTTTTCTAAAGCTTCTTTAGGATGAACAAAACCATGTGATTCTAATAAAGGTTTTCTTTCCTCTTCTGTTTGCCAATCTTTATAATAGAAATCATGTAATAAGCCGCCAATTGCCGCAGCTTTATAATCAAGACCTAGTTTTTTAGCTACATGATATGATTTTAAAGATACCATTAAACTATGGCCATAAACCGAACGATTTTCATGGTGGTGGTATAGTTTTCTTTTAATAAATTCTTTATTGGCAATTATTGGTTTTATTATTTCGATATATTCTTCATCGATATTTTTTAATATTTTTACTGGTAACATTTCATTAAACATATTTTTTTCCTCTTTTCACCACTTGTATTTTACAGCAAATTATCTAAATTTTCAAGAAAAAAAGACTAATTAGTCTTTATATTTTATAACAGTATAACGATTAGGATCTTCGCCATAACTGATTGATTCTAAATTTTCAAATTCACTAACTATAGAATGAACTTTTCTTCTTTCATAAGAATTCATAGGATCTAATTTAGTCTCAACTTTTGTTTTTAAAACTTCTTTACAAATTTTTTTTACTTGATATTCTAAATTTTTAATTTTTTTATTTTTATAATTTCCTACATCGACGATAATTCTTAAACCAAATTTATTTAAATCTCTCATATATTGTCTTAAAATAATTTGAATAGCATTTAAAGTTTTACCATCTTTGCCAATAATTATATTATTATTATCAGTTACTAATAAAACATTGATATTTTCATTTTCGATTCTTATTTCCGAATTGATTTCAATATTCATTTTAGTACTTAATTCTTTAATAAAATCTTTAATTTGTTTGATTATTTCATCTTTAGTAATAGCTAATAATATTTTTTTACCTTTAAATAGACCAACTTCTTTGGTTTCATAAAAATAGATTTCATTAGTGTTTAATTCTTCTAAACATTCTTTTTTTAAATTTTCAATATTTTTACCTTCATATTTATGCAATATCTTCATTTTTTTTACTCCTTTTAGCAATTAAATTTTGAACAATTGTAAAACTACTATTAACAATCCAATATAAAGCTATTCCTGTGGATATCGTAAATGATGCTATTGAAATCATTGCGATACTTATATTCATCATCATTTTCATTTGTTTAGCTTGATCACCAGATGGGTTAGTTGTCGAGTTAAGTTTAAATGAGAAATAAGTAGCTGCTATAACTAAAACACTAAATATTAAATAATAAAATTGCCCTTGTTGTAAAGCGGATAATGGCGTTATTCCTAAATTGATACCAAAGAAATTTTCTTCTAATACAACAGGTAAACGATATAAAGCTTCATAAAAAGCAAAGAATAACGGAATTTGAATTAAAGCAAATATACATCCAGACATCGGATTGATATTATATTGTTTATAAATAGCCATCATTTCTTGAGCCTTTAACATTTGTGATTGTTGATCGTTACGATTACGATATTTTAATTCTAATTTATCTAATTTAGATTTAGCAGCATTCAAGTTTTCTGACTGCATAGCTGTTTTTTGAGTTAGAGGATAAAGTACTAATCTAATTAATAAAGTTACAATAATTATTGCCCAACCATAATTTTGAGTAAACATACCTATTTTAGTTATTAACCAAGCTAATGTTTTAACAAATAAAGTTGTCCACAAACCTTCATCACCAGAAAAAACATTAAATTCAGAACAAACAGCAACATTTGATAAATCAAATTTTTCATTTAATTCATTTAATTTTTGATCGTATTCTTCTTGGGAAATACTAGCATTACTCAATTGCTCATCTAATTTTGTTTTATATTTATTCTTTAATTCAGTAAATTGTTTTTCGGTTTCTTCAGTTTTACACAAGATATTTTCTACTACTCTTTGACCGGTTGATTCAATAACAACTGGGTCATTATCATAAGTTTTATATTTCGTACATCCAGTTAATAATAGTAATAAAGTCATTACTATTAATATTTTTTTAGTTTTTGTCATCTCTTTTCTCCTTTATCAAGTTTAATTTTTCCAATATTGCATTTAAATCATATTGCATCTCTTTAAACGATTTATTTAAAATATTGTTATTTACTATTATAATACAATTAAAGCCGTTTTGGTAGTCTTTTTTAATAATAATATGTTTTAATTGTCTTTTTATTTTATTTCTAATAACTGCTTTACCGATTTTTTTTCCCACCGAAAAACCAAAATGATAAGAGCTATCATTATTTTTTTCAACATATAAAATATATTCTTTAAATCTATATGGTCGATTGTTTCTAATTATTCTTTGAAAATCGATATTTTTTTTTAAAATATGTTCTTTGTTCATAACATCACTCCATGAATAAAACACCACTGTCTAAACAGTGGTGTATCTTAATTAATGAGCTAAAACTTTACGTCCTTTTTTACGACGATTGCTTACTACTTTAGACTTAGTACGTGCTAAAAAACCCATTTTTTTACTTCTTTTACGATTATTTGGTTGATAAGTTCTTTTCATTGTTAATCCACCTCCAATAATTTTTTCAATTGCTTTATTAATTATATAGATAAAACATTCATTTGTCAAATGATTTTGACAAAAACTTTATAAAATGAATTAAAATTCCACATTTTAAAAAGTTATCCACATTTTTATTAACAATTGTGGAATATTTTATTAACAATTTTTAGACAATGTGTATAAAATTATCCACAAAAATGTGGATAATTAATATTTCCCAGTAATTTAAACTGTTTTTAGCTGTGGAATTTTATTTTTTTTTAATATTTTTCCACATTTTTGTAGCGTTTTTTATTAAAATAAGGTAGAATATAGATGAAACAAAGTGGGTGATACTGTGGATATTAATAGTATATGGAATTCTTTTTTAGAAAAAATTCAAGCCAATTTAACGCCAGTTCTTTATGATATGTGGTTTTCGGAAACTAAATTAATAGAATTGAATGAAGAATGTGCGAAAATATTAGTACCAATGTCATTACATAAAAAACATTTAAGAGAAAATTACATCGATTTAATCGAAAAAACTTTTACTGATGTCACTGGTTCGATATTTAAGTTTGAATTTGTTACTGAAGACGATATAAATAATGAAACTATTATCGATATCGATGAGATGGGGGTACCAGAAAATAAAAATTGGCAATCTAATTTAGATCCTAAATACACTTTTGAAAATTTTATTTCTGGCGCTAGTAATAAATTTGCTAAAGCTACTGCGCTTGCTGTGGCAGAACAACCTGGTAGTATGTATAACCCTTTATTTATATATGGTAAAAGCGGGTTAGGCAAAACGCATTTAATGCATGCTATTGGTAACTATATTAAAGAAAATAGTCGAAAAAAAGTCCTTTATGTTACAACTGATACCTTTGTCAATGATTTTTTAAAAATTTATCGGAAAAATGAAGGCGATAACAACTTTGAAACAATCGATACTTTTAAAGAAAAATATCGTAATGTCGATGTATTAATGATCGATGATATTCAATATTTAGAAATAGCTCATAAAACACAACAAGAATTTTTCAACACGTTTAATGATTTATATACTAATAATAAGCAAATTGTTATTGCATCGGATCGTTCGCCTGATGATTTAAAAAAATTAGAGGAAAGATTAAGAACACGATTTGTTTGGGGGTTAATTGTCGATATTCTCCCACCAGATTATCAGTTAAGAATGAATATTATCGACAATAAAATAAGTAGTAATAATATGAATACTTTTTTCCCACTAGATGTAAAAGAATATATAGCCAATAATTGTACTAGTGATATTAGAAAATTAGAAGGAGCTATCACACGAATTATTGCTTATGCAGCGATTATGAACGGTTCTGATATAACTTTAGATTTAGCTATGGATGCTTTAAAAGATTATTTTGGAACAACTACTATTTCTAAAAATAAAATTGAACAGGTTCAACAAATTATTGCTAATAACTATAATATTAGTGTGGAAGATTTAAAAGGAAAAAGAAAATCTAATGATATTACTATTCCTCGACAAATAGCTATGTATATATGCCGAATTTATTTAAAAGAATCTTTACCAAGAATCGGTTCAGAATTTGGGGGAAAAGATCATACTACAGTTATGCATGCTGTTAATAAAATAAAAAAGGAAGCGGAAACTAATGATGAATTAAATATTGAAATCAACAAAGTTTTAAATCAATTACCGTGGATAAATAAATAATATCAACATGGTTATCCACCATATAAAACTATATAAAAATCAATAGTTTTTAAAAGTTATCCACATTATCCACATCTATAATAACAATAATATATATAATATAAAAAAAAAGGAGCTGATGTTATGAATTTAAAAATCAAAAAAGAAGTTTTAACTAAACATTTAAATTATGTAATTAAAGGTATTTCTAATAAAAATATAAGACCTATTTTAAACTGTATTAAATTTGATTTAAAACAAGAAGGTTTATATTTATCAAGTACAGATAATGATATAGCAATAAGAACCTTTATTACTAATAAAGAAATAGAAGAAGATTATACATGTGGTAAATTTGCTGTATCTGGAAAATATATATATGATATAATTAGGAAACTTCCTAATGAAATAATTAATATAGAAGAAGTTATGGATTCAAAAATATATATATCCACAGCTAATATATCTTTTTCTTTAAATTGTAATAATGTTGATGAATTTCCTAATTTAGAATTAGAAGAAAGTAAAAATCCTATTATTTTAAGTAATAAAGTTTTGAAAAATATTTTTAATCAAACAACTTTTGCTGCTTCAACTCAAGAATCACGTCCAGCTATAACTGGTATAAACTTTAAAGTTAATAAAAATATTTTAGAATGTACAGCGACTGATTCTTATCGTTTAGCTAAAAAAATAATTAATTTAGAAAAAAGTTTAGAAGAAGAAGTAAATATCATTATTCCTACTAAAAATTTAATTGAATTATCTAGAATGTTTAGTGAAGATGAAGAAAATGTCGAAATTCATATTTTTAATAATAAAATAATTTTTAAATTTGGAACTATTATTATGTTATCTCGGCTAATTAATGGTAGTTACCCTGATGTATCTAAATTAATTCCAACAGAATTTTTATTAAAAATAGCTGTTTCAACTGATGAATTTTATGCTTTATTAGATCGTGTTTCTCTTTTTTCAACCGAAGAAGAAAAAAATACGATTAAATTAGAATGTAATGGTGATGAAATGGTTGTTTCTTCTAATATTCCTGAAATAGGTAATGTTGTGGAAAAACTGGAAATCAAAAAAAATAATAACGAAAATATTAAAATATCTTTTTCTTCTAAATATATGATGGATGCTATAAAAGTGTTAGATTGTGAAAAAATTGAGTTGGCTTTTAATGGGGAAATAAAACCAATTGTAATTAAAAACCCTGAAGATGAAAATTTAATTCAATTAATTGTTCCTATAAAAACGTATTAAAAATGCGTTTTTTTTAATAATTTTTCTTAAATCGACAAAATTCGACATTTTTCGACAAAATAATTATGATATAAGAGTACTACCTTTAAGGGGGGGAAAGGAGGTAGTTATATGATTGATGAGTATTATATTAGTAATGATACTTTATTAATAATGCCATTTGGTAAAAATAAAACACGTATTTATGATATTAATGGTACTTATACTATTAAAAAAAGTGTTTCAGAAATAGTCGATATCAGTTGTCAATATTATGGAAGTAATTATCAAGGTCGATATGTTGGTTCTAAAAGATTATTGAATATGGACTATAAATTACCAATTATTGTGGATGAAATTAAAGAAGTTGTTATTTTTCCCACTTGTTCACCAAAATCTGATAAATGTATATGGATTTGTGTTAATAATATTGATAATTATGAAAAATATAAAAAAACTGCTAAAATTAAATTTATTAATAAATTTAATTTAGAGTTAAATATTTCTTTTAATTCATTAGAAAATCAAATTATGCGGGCAACATTATTATTAATGAAGTTGAAAAAAAGAAAAAATTTTTCTAAAAAAAGTATTTTAAAATAGGTTAATTACCTATTTTATTTGTTTTTAAGCTTGTTTTTATGGTATAATATATATGTCGGTATAGTTATACATAAATACGATAAAAATGTTATAAGTGCCATTTTAAACAAAATTGAGGTGAATTTATGTATTTAGAAAAGTTATCTTTACAAAATTTTCGTAATTATACATCTTTAAATATAAAATTAAATCCTCATGTTAATATTATTTATGGAAATAATGCTCAAGGAAAAACTAATTTATTAGAAAGTATTTATGTTTTAGGACTTACTAAATCTCATCTTTTTCAACTAGATAATCATTTAATAACTTCTGGTAAAGAATTTTATAAAATAAAAGGAATTATTAAAAAAGATAACATTAAAACACAATATGAAATTTTAGGTAATATTAATAGTAAAATTTTAAAAATCGATGGTCAAGAAATAAAAAAAGTAACTGATTATATCAATAATAGTTTAAATATTATTATTTTTTATCCAGAAGATTTGGAAATTATTAAAGGTTCACCTAATTTAAGAAGAAATTTTTTAAATTTAGAATTAAGTCAATTATCAAATAATTATTTAAAAATACTTAATGAATTTAATAAATTATTAAAAATTAGAAACGAATATTTAAAAAAGATGGCTAAAAATATTAATATTGATAGAACTTATTTTTCCATTATTACGAATTATTTTGTGGATAAATCTTTAATAATATACAAAATGCGAAAAAAGTTTGTTGAAAAACTAAATGAAAACTGTGGAAAAATATTTGAAGAAATAACTAAATTACCGAATTTTCATATTGATTATATTACCAATTATATTGATGATAATATAGAAAAAGATAGTTTTTTAAAGAAATTGACCGATAATTTAGAAAAGGAAATTAAATTTGGTAGTACTTTATATGGACCACATCGTGATGAACTAGAATTTTTTTTAGGCGAAAAATCTTTAAAAATATATGGTTCACAAGGACAAAAAAGAATGGCCGTTTTAGCTACTAAATTATCAGAAATACCAATTTTTCAAAATTTTAAAGGAACTAATCCTATTTTATTATTAGATGATGTGTTTAGTGAGTTAGATGATATAAAGAAAAATAATATTATTAAATATTTATCCGAAGATATTCAAGTTATTATAACGACGACCGATTTAAAAAAAATAAATAAAAAAAAGTTTGCTTCGGTAAATATATTAAAAATAAAAAATGGCGAGGTAATAAAAACAGAAGAGGTGGAATATGAAAGAAAATCATTATGATGCTTCCGATATTCAAGTTTTGGAAGGATTAGAAGCGGTAAGAAAAAGACCTGGTATGTATATTGGAACAACTAGTTCTCAAGGCTTACATCATTTAGTTTGGGAAATAGTGGATAATGCTATCGATGAAGCTTTAGCTGGTTTTTGTGATGACATCGAAGTTATAATTAATAAAGATAATTCTGTTACGGTTAAAGATGATGGCCGAGGAATACCAACGGGTATTCATCCTAAAACGGGAATATCCACAGTAGAAACTGTTTATACAGTATTACATGCTGGCGGTAAATTTGGCGGTGGCGGATATAAAGTATCAGGTGGACTACATGGTGTTGGGGCATCGGTAGTTAATGCTTTAAGTAGTTGGGTAGAAGTTAAAGTTTATCAAGACGAAAAAGTGTATCAAATAAGATTTGAGAATGGTGGTCATACTGTTGAACCACTACATATTATCGATAAATGTTCTAAAGATCGAACAGGAACAACGGTAACTTTTAAACCTGACCCAGAAATATTTAAAGAAACAACTGTTTTCGATTATGAAATTTTAAAAGTAAGAGTTCGGGAATTAGCTTTTTTAAACAAAGGGTTAAGGATAATTTTAATCGATGATAGGGATCCTTTGAATGTTAAAAAAGATGAATTTGTTTATGAAGGTGGTATTAGTGAATATGTTAAAATGTTAAATGAAAATAAAACACCTATTCATGAGCAAATAATTCATTTGATGGGTTCATCAGATGATATTTCTATCGAAGTAGCGCTACAATATAACGATGGATATACATCTAATGTTTATTCATTTACAAATAATATTCATACGCATGAAGGGGGAACTCACGAAGATGGCGTTAAAAGAGCTTTAACAAGAATTATCAATAATTATGCTAAAAATAATAAGTTTTTAAAAGATAATGACGAACCTTTATCAGGTGATGATGTTCGCGAGGGCTTAACAATGATTATTTCTTGTAAACATCCGAATCCACAATTTGAAGGTCAAACTAAAACTAAATTAGGTAATAGCGAGGTACGAAAAATTGCTGATGATGTGTTTAGTGAAGGTTTTGAGAGATTCTTATTAGAAAACCCCGAAGATGCTAAAGTTATAATTGAAAAAGCCATGACAGCAGCTAGAGCGCGAGTTGCTGCTAAAAGAGCTAGAGAGCTTACTAGAAGAAAAGGTGCTTTAGATGCTATCAATCAATGGGGAAAATTAACTGATTGTACTAGTAAAGATGCTAGTATTTCGGAAATTTTTATTGTCGAAGGAGATTCGGCTGGTGGTTCAGCTAAAGGTGGAAGAGATCCAAGAACGCAAGCTGTTTTACCACTTAGAGGAAAAATATTAAACGTTGAAAAAGCTAGATTGGACCGCGTTTTGGGAAATGAAGAAATTAGAAGTATGATTACGGCTTTTGGAACTGGTATTGGCGATGAATTTGATATAACTAAATTAAGATATCATAAAATAATTATTATGACCGATGCCGATGTCGATGGTGAACATATTAGAATATTATTATTAACTTTATTTTATCGCTTCTTTAAACCAATTATCGAAGGTGGATATGTTTATGCTGCTCAACCACCACTTTATAATATAAAACATGGTAAAACCACTAAATATGTTTTAAATGAAGAGGAAAGAGACGAATATATCAGTAAATTATTAGAACAAAACCCTAATATAAAATATGAAGTTAGTCGAAATAAAGGATTAGGGGAAATGGATGCTCATGAGTTATGTGATACAACGATGAATATTGAAAATCGAACTTTAATTCAAATTACAATCGACGACGCTATTATGGCTGATCAAGCTTTTGAAACATTGATGGGTGAAGAAGTAGAACCAAGAAGAAAATTCATCGAAGAAAATGCAACATATGCCCAAAATTTGGACATTTAGGAGGTGAAATACTGTGGATAAATTAGAAAAAAGAAATATAGTTGATGAAGTTAGACAATCTTTTATTGATTATTCAATGAGTGTTATTGTATCGCGTGCTTTACCAGATTTAAGAGACGGTTTAAAACCGGTTCATAGACGTATATTATACACAATGTATGAGGACAATTTAACGCCTGATAAACCATTTAGAAAAAGTGCTACAACAGTTGGTGCGGTATTAGGACGTTATCACCCTCATGGTGACACTTCCGTTTATGATGCGATGGTAAGAATGGCACAAGATTTTAGTTATCGTTATGTTTTAGTTGAAGGACACGGTAACTTTGGTTCAATCGATGGCGATGGCGCCGCTGCTTATCGTTATACGGAAGCCCGTCTTTCTAAATTATCGCTAGAATTATTGCGTGATATTAATAAAAATACAATCGATTTTGAACCTAATTTTGATAATACAACTAAAGAACCTGTTGTTTTACCTAGTAGATTTCCTAATATTTTAGTAAGTGGTACGATGGGAATTGCTGTTGGTATGGCTACTAATATTCCCCCACATAATTTAAGTGAGGTAATCGATGGTTGTGTTGCTTATATCGATAATAACGACATAACTATACCGGAATTAATGGAATATATTAAAGGTCCTGATTTTCCAACTGCAGCAACTATTTTGGGAAATAATGGTATTAAAAAAGCTTATGAAACAGGACGAGGTACTATCACTATCCGTAGTAAGGTTGAAATAGTTGAAAATAATAATAAAAATCAAATAATTATTACTGAATTACCTTATCAAGTTAATAAAAAAGCTTTACAAGAGAGAATTGGCGAACTTGTTCGTGAAAAAATAATCGATGGTATTAGTGATCTTCATGATGAAAGTAATTTAAAAAATGGAATTAGATTAGTCGTTACTTTGAAAAAAGAAGCGAATGCTAATGTTGTTTTAAATAATTTATTTAAACATACGCAATTACAAACTAATTTTGGTATTATATTTTTAATGTTAGATGATGGCCGACCTAAAATTTTAAATTTAAAAGAAATAATTTCTAAATATATCGAATATCAAAAAATAGTTATTATTAGAAGAACTAAATTTGATTTAGATAAAGCTGAAAAAAGGGTTCATATTTTAGAAGGTTATAAAATAGCGTTAGATAATATTGATGAAGTGATTAAAATTATTCGTAATTCAGAAAGTGATGTTATTGCTAAACAAGAATTAATGAGTCGTTTTGGTCTTTCGGATATTCAATCTGATGCGATTTTAGAAATGAAATTAAGAAGATTAACCGGTTTAGAAAGAAGTAAAATTGAAGAAGAATTAAAAGAATTATTAGAATTAATTGATGAATTGAAAGCGATTTTAAATAGTGATGAAAAAATTTATAACATTATTAAAGAAGAATTATTAGCTATTAAAGATAAATATGGCGATGAGCGTCGTACTAATATCGATATGACAGCTATTGAATATATTGAAGATGAATCTTTAATTCCTGTCGAAGATATTGTTATTACTTTAACTAATAAAGGTTATATTAAACGTATGACTACTGATACTTATAAAACTCAAAATAGAGGTGGAGTAGGTATTAAAGGAATGAGTACTAATGAAGATGATTTTGTCGAAAATATTATTTCTATGACTACTCATGATTATTTGTTATTCTTTACTAATAAAGGTAAAGTATATCGCGTAAAAGGTTATGAAGTTCCTTTGTATAGTCGTCATTCTAAAGGGTTACCAATTATTAATTTATTATCTTTAGATAAAGATGAACTAGTTAAAGTTATGTTAAAAGTAAGCAATGATGAGAATAATAAATATGTTGTATTTTGTACACAAAAAGGCCTAGTTAAAAGGACAAACTTGAGTGAATTTGAAAATATTAGAACAAATGGTAAAATTGCTATTACTTTAAAAGAAGATGACGAATTAATAGATGTTAAGAAAACAAATGGAGAAAATGAAATAATTATTGCTTCTTCAAATGGTAGAATGATTAGGTTTAATGAAAATGAAATTAGAGTTATGGGTCGAACTGCTTCAGGTGTTAGGGGTATTGATTTAGGTGATGGTAAAGCTGTTGGTTGTGAAATAGCTGAAAAAGGTCAAAAGATTTTAGTCGTAACTGAAAAGGGTTATGGTAAGAAAACTGATGTCGAAGAGTATCGCATGACACATCGTGGTAGTAAAGGTGTAAAAGGATTAAATATTACAGATAAAAATGGTAATATTGTATCATTTAAAACTGTTCATGATGATGAAGATTTGATGATTATTACTGATAGTGGGGTAATTATTAGATTACCAATTGAACAAGTTTCTTCTACTGGAAGAATAGCACAAGGTGTTAAGTTGATAAATTTGAAAGATGATCAAAAAGTTTCTACTGTAGCAATGATTGAAAAGGAAAAAGATGAAAATGAAGAATCTAATGAAGAAAATTAGATTCTTTTTTTACATTAAAATTTAAAAATAAAAATGAAAATAATAAAATATGGAATAAAAATAGTTCAATTTTTAAAATTGAGTAAAAAAATCAAACCAATTTTAAAAATCGAAAAAAATTTTAAAAGTTTTCCACAGTATAATCGAAGTTTAGAGTAGATTGCCTAATTCCTTAGGGAATTAGGCCTTTACCATTAATTTATTAATTGTAAAGGCACGTACAAATAATAATGTTTCACGTGGAACATACAAATAATAATGTTTTACGTGGAACATACAAATAATAATGTTTCACGTGGAACATACAAATAATAATGTTTCACGTGGAACATACAAATAATAATGTTTCACGTGGAACATACAAATAATA
>CALVSM010000003.1 GCA_944359025.1 uncultured Bacilli bacterium | reverse complement strand
AACAATATATAACATTGATGATCTTGAGAATGGGATTTTAAAAAAATTATAGAAGAAATCATATTATTTTAATAAAAATGTTTTAAATATAAAAAAATATGGTATAATATTGGTGTTACATGAGGAGTGGGACTTAATCCCACTCTTTAATATAGTTGGAGGAATTATGATAGAAAAAATAAGAGATTTAATTGAAAAACCAATTATTGATGCAGGGTATATTTTAGATGATGTTATGTACATCCAAGAAAACAATACTAATTTTTTAAGAATCGTTATCGATAAAAACGAAGGGTTAATTAATGTTAACGATTGTGTTAAAGTTAATGAAGTTTTAGACCCAATTTTAGACAATATTGATTTTATCGACGAAAGTTATATTGTGGATATTTGTTCTAAAGAGAAAGGAAGTGAATAAAATGGACACTAAAGAGTTTAAAAAAGCAGTTAATTTATTAGTTAAAGAAAAAGGAATAAAAGAAGATGTTATTTATGAAGCATTAGAGTTAGCTTTAACATCAGCTTATAAAAAAAATTATAAATCATTAACTAATGTTCGGGTTTCTATTGATAAAGAAGAAGGAGAAATTCATGTATATTCTTATAAGACTGTTGTTTTAGATGAGGAACACGAAGCCTTAGAGCCAATTATGATCGAAGTAGAAGATACAGAATCAGAAGAAGAAGGAAAAATGATTGAAGTTGAAAAACCTTATATTTTTGATCCACGTATTCATATTACTTTAGAAGAAGCTAGAAAAATTGTACCTGATATAAATGTTGGTGAAACAATCGAAGAAGAAGTAACCCCAAGAGATTTTGGTAGAGTTGCAGCTGCTACAGCTAAACAAGTAGTTATTCAAAAAATAAAAGAAGCTGAAAAAACGATTATTATGGATGAATTTGCTGACAAACAAGATGAATTAGTTACTGGTTTAGTTGCTATGGAAGATGTAAGAAACTATTATATTGATTTAGGAAGAACCCAAGGAATTTTACCAAAATCAGAAATTATTCCAGGTGAGAAAATAAAAATGGGTTCAAGTATTAAAGTATATGTCACTAAAGTGGAAAGTACAAGTAAAGGACCATTTATTTTATTATCACGTAATCATTATGGGTTTGTTAAAAGATTATTTGAATTAGAAATTCCTGAAATTAACGAAGGTATTATTTTAGTTTACAGTGTAGCACGTGAAGCTGGTGTTAGAACTAAAATAGCTGTTTATTCCGAAAATTCTAATGTCGATCCAATTGGTTCTTGTATTGGTGAAAAAGGAATGAGAATCGCTAATATATTAAAAGAATTAGGACCAGAAAAAGTTGATATAGTAGCTTATACAACTGATAAAGTTAAATTTATTGAAAATGCTTTATCACCAGCTAAAAATCTACATGTTTTTATAACTGACGAGAAAAAACAAGAAGCTTTAGTTGTCGTTGATGATGATAATTTATCTTTAGCAATCGGGAAAAAAGGTTTAAATGTTAAATTAGCTTCAAGATTAACTAAATATAAATTAGATATCAAAACAATCGAACAAGCTAAAGAAATGGGCATTAATATTGTCGCATAATGAGGTGAGTAATTTGAAAGTAAAAAAAATACCAATGCGAACTTGTGTTGTAACTAAAGAAAAATTACCCAAAATGGAATTGGTTAGAGTAGTTAGGACACCAGAATACGATGTAGTAATTGATTTAACTGGTAAAGCTAATGGACGTGGCGCTTATTTAAAAAAAGATTTAGCTGTATTTGAAAAAGCTAAAAAAAGTAAAATTTTAGATAGAATTTTAGAAATTGAGGTTAAGGATGCGATTTATGACGAATTAAAAAATTTATTATAGGAGGTGTTTATTATGATGAGTGTATTAGAATACGCTAATGATGTAAACAAAACAATAGCAGACATTCTTAAAATGTGTGAGGAGTTAGGAATTGATGCTACCGATGAAAATGATTTATTGAGTGAAGATGATATCGTAATGTTGGATAATGCTGATTTTGAAGAAATGGACGATATTGTCGAAGAAATTATCGAAAATAAAAATATTAAAGTTGAAGATTCAGTTAGTAAACAAAAATTAAAGAAAAAACAAGATGTTAAACCTAGTAAAAAAGATTTTCAACAAAAGAAAAAAGAAATGTATAAAAACAAATCTAAATTAATGACTAATGCTAGTGATGATAATGTTGTTTTATATAAAGATAATATGACTGTTGGCGAACTTGCAAATAGTTTGGGAGTAAATAGTAGTGAATTAGTTAAAAAGTTGTTTTCTTTAGGTATTATGGCAACTATTAATAATAGTATTAGTTTTGAAAATGCAGAATTATTGGCTATCGATTATAACAAAGAATTAAAAAGAGAAGAAACTGCTGATGTTACTAATTTTGAAGAATACGAAATAATCGACAAAGAAGAAGATTTAATTAAAAGACCACCTGTTGTAACGGTTATGGGCCATGTTGATCATGGTAAAACAACTTTATTAGATGCGATTAGAAAAACGGATGTTGCAAGTGGTGAAGCTGGCGGAATTACGCAAGCTATTAGTGCCTATCAAGTAAAAGTTAATGATAATTATGTCACTTTTATCGATACTCCAGGGCATGCAGCATTTACCGAAATGCGAGCTAGGGGAGCTAGTATTACTGATATTGTTGTTATTATAGTTGCTGCTGATGATGGTATTATGCCACAAACTGAAGAAGTAATTGATCATGCTAAAGCTGCTAATGTACCAATTATTGTCGCTATTAATAAAATTGATAAACCAGAAGCTAATGTCGAAAGAGTTTTAACCCAATTAACTGAACATGGGCTTACTCCTGAATCTTGGGGAGGAGATACTTTAGTTAGTTTGATTTCGGCTAAGACGGGCGAAGGCATTAGTGATTTATTAGATAATATTTTATTAGTATCAGAGATGAATAATTATCGAGCAAACCCTAATCGTTATGCCGTTGGAACAGTAGTAGAATCAAGATTAGATAAACATTTAGGTCCAATTGTAACAGTTTTAGTTCAAAACGGTACTTTAAGATTAGGTGATCCAATTGTCGTTGGTCATGCTTATGGTAAAATTAGAACTTTAAAAGATGATAAAGGTAAGGACTTAACTTCCACTTATTTATCACAACCAGTTGAAATTACAGGAATTAATGAAGTACCTAATGCTGGGGATAAATTTATGGCATTTGAATCAGAAAAAGAAGCACGTAATATTGCTATCAAAAGAAAAGAAATGGCTAAAATTAAAGACCAAAATCCAACTAAAGCCGTTACTTTAGATGACTTATTTAATAAAATTAAAGAAGGTAATAAAGAAATAAATGTTATTATCAAAGCTGATGTTAATGGTAGTAGTGAAGCTGTTAAAAATGCTTTAGAAAAACTAGATGTTGAAGGCGTTAAAGTTAATGTAATAAGAAGTAGTGTTGGTGCTATTAAAGAAAGTGATATTGTCTTAGCTAAAGCTAGTAATGCTATTGTAATTGGTTTTAATGTAAGACCAAATAATACTTTAAAAGAATACGCTAAAGATCAAGGTGTCGAAATTAGATTATATAATATCATTTACAAAGTAGTTGAAGAAATGGAAGCAGCAATGAAAGGCATGCTAGAACCTATTTTTGAAGAAAAAATATTAGGTACAGCTGAGGTTAGAAAAATATTTAAATTTTCAAAAGTGGGAACTATTGCTGGATCTTATGTAACTGATGGTATTATTAAAAGAGATAGTAAAGTACGTTTAATTCGCGATGGTGTCGTTATTTATGATGGTAATATCAATTCTATTCAAAGAGAAAAAGATTCCGTTAAAGAAGTTAAAAAAGGTTTAGAATGTGGTATTACAATTGAAAACTATAACGATATTAGAGAAAACGATATCATCGAAGCTTATGAAATGGTGGAGATTCAAAGATGAGTGTTAAAATAGACCGAATTGCTAGTAATATTGTTAAAGAAATAAGTTATATTTTAGCTTATGAGATTAAAGATGCTGATATTAAATTCGTAACTGTTACTGATTGTAAATTAAGTAGTGATTTAAGTTATGCTAAAATATACGTTACTGTTTTAGATGATGCTAAAAAAGAAACTACTTTAAAGGTTTTAAAAGATGCTAGTGGCTTTATCCGTCGTGAATTAGCGGAAAGAATCGATATAAGACATACTCCCGAATTAGAATTTGTCTATGATGAATCGATTGAATATGGTAAAAAAATAGAAGATATAATCGATAAAATTCACGAAGACGAAATTTGACAATAGTTATTATTTATGATAAAGTAAAGCCCTAATTAAAAGAGGGATGATTATGCTATACTTAAATGCATTAGAATATTTTAAAAAGCATATTGAATTAGAAAAAAAGAGTATCATTGGCGACAAAGATCAAATTATAGCTTTAATGGAACGGAAAATAGTTCATTCCCATGAAGTTGTATCTGATGGAACTAAAGTTTTAGAAAAATTAGGCTTTAATGATTCTTTTAAAGAATTAGCGCGTATAACTTTTTTAGATCATGATATTGGCCGATTTAGACAGGCCCGTTATACTGCTACTTTTGATGATACTAAATTAATTAATTATGGTTATAAAAATCATGGTGATTTAGGTAAAGTAGTTTTATTATCGGGGTTAATTAAACAACAAATTCCTAATACGAGAGTATTTGATGAAGCTATTAGCGATGTTGTTAACGACCATGTAACTAAAATCGTCGATTCAAAATCTTTGTTAGTTTTATGTAGTGATTTACTTAAAAGTGAAGATGCTTATGAATTTTTCTTAAAAGCCGATATAGATACTAAAAGAAAAGTAATCGATACAATTACCCAAATTGTTCAAGATGTCGATCGTCTTGATATATATCATCAAATCTTGGATGGTCGTTGGACACCTAGTAAATGTGATTCTAAAATAGATTCTAAAGTGTTTGCTATGTTTTATAAAGGAGAATATTTAAATATAGCTGAATTAAAAGCAAAAGGCTTATGGAACAATAATGTCGGAGAATTAGTTAGATTAAGCTTTATTAATCAAATTAAATTATTAAGTGTAGCCGAAGTGATTAAAGAAGAAAATATATTACATCGTCTCAAAGAAAAAAGAAATAATCCTTATGTTTTAGATGCTTTTGATGTTACGATTCAAAAGTTAGATGAAAAAGTTAAAAATAGTGATGGAATTACTATTAGATAACCTTGTTTTAAAAGACAAGGTTTTTAAATAATTGGTTTGAATTTTAGATTAAATAATGTATAATATAATAGGAGTTGATTTAATGAAACCATTATTATTATGTATATTAGATGGAGTAGGAATTAATAAAAATATTAAAGGAAATGCTTATAAACTAGCTAATACTCCGCATTTAGATGAATTATTTAAGAAGTATCCTAGTTCTAGACTAGAAGCTAGTGGAGAAAAAGTAGGACTACCTAAAGGACAAATGGGTAATAGTGAAGTCGGGCATTCTAATATTGGCGCAGGAAGAATAGTTTATCAAAGTATTCAATACATTAATCAAGAAATAAAAAATAAAAACTTTAATCAAAATAAAAAAATATTAGCTATGTTTGATTATGTTAAAAAGAATAATAGTAAATTACATTTAATGGGACTAGTTAGTGATGGCGGAGTACATTCATCTTTAAATCATTTACAAGCTTTAATTAATTTATGTTATAAAAACAAGGTCAATTTTTGTCTACATATTTTTACTGATGGTAGAGATACTTTACCTAATAGTAGTTTAAGTTATATCGAATCATTAGATTTAAAAAATGGTATTATAGCCAGTATAAGTGGTAGATATTATGCGATGGATAGAGACAATAGATATGATCGTATTGAAAAAACATATGATGTTATAACTGGTACATCTGATAGTAAATATTTAAGTGTTAAAGAAGCTATTAAATCTAATTATGAAAATAATATAACTGATGAATTTATTTTACCTGGTTTAATCGATGAAGATGGTATCGTTAATGATAATGATGGAATAATTTTCTTCAACTTTAGGCCGGATAGATTAAGAGAATTAGGGAGTGCTTTAAGTAATAAAGGCTTTAAAGGGTTTAAAAGAAAAAAACAAGTTAATATTAAATTATTAACGATGATGCCAGTAAGTGATGAAGTAATTAATGATACTATATATGAATTAAATGAAGTAGTTAACCCATTAGGTGAATATATTTCTAAATTAGGATATAAACAATTAAGAATTGCCGAAACAGAAAAATATGCTCATGTTACTTATTTTTTTGATGGGGGAAAAGAATTAGATTTAAAAAACTGTGATCGAATATTAATACCTTCCCCTAAAGTAGCTACTTATGATTTAAAGCCAGAGATGAGCGCTTATGAAATAACCGATACTTTATTAGAAAAAATAGATAATTATGATATTATAATTTTGAATTTTGCCAATGGTGATATGGTAGGTCATACCGGTAATTTAGATGCGGCGATTAAAGCTGTGGAAACATTAGATGAATGTGTATATAAACTATATGAAAAAATTATTAGTTTAAATGGAATAATGATGATTACTGCTGATCATGGTAATTGTGAAGAAATGATCGATTCTAATAATAATATTTTAACAAGTCATACCACTAATAAAGTACCGTTTTTAATAACGAAAAATTGTAAATTAAAAAATGGTAAATTGGGAGATATCGCTCCAACCATACTTTATTTATTAAAGGAAAAAATACCTAAAGAAATGACAGGGGAAATTCTAATTGAAAGAAAAAATAACTAAAATTTTTATAACTGTTAGCATAATATTTTTAAGTTTTATGGTATTTTTTTACGTTGGAAGATTTATCTATTTTTATATAACCATGAGGTGATGTCGTATGAAAAAAGTAATAATTTTAGCTATTTTGGATATTATTGCTATTTTTTGCTTATTGTTAGCATATGGTCCTTATAGTGGTTTTCGTGATATGTTTGTCACAACTGCGATGGATACTAAAAGCCATAAGTATTTAGCTTATATTTTATATAGTGATGAACAGATTAAAGAAATTTTAAGTAAAAATTATTTAGAAGAAACTGGCGAAGAAACTAATCCGGGAGAAATAGAATTTGATAATGATGATCCTCTTGTTTATGAATCAATTTATGAAGAACAAATATTAAAAAGAGATGAAGGTCAATTATATAAAATAATCGAGTTTGATGAAAAAGATTACCACGTTTATTTAACCGTTATTTATGATGCTTCTAGAGTGTCAACCGTTAAAAGTAGATTTTATGGAACTAAAGGACAACATTTATCCGTGATGGCTCAAGAAAACAATGCAATAGTTGCTATTAATGGTGGTAGATTTTCTGATGTGGGCGGTCAGGGTAATGGCGCTAAAGCTAATTCTATATTTATATCTAATGGTAAAATAATTGAAGATGCTAATGGAATTAGAGACTCAGTTATTGGCATAAGTAAAGATAATGTTTTAACTTTAGGTTATATGACAGCTGAAGAAGCTATTAAAATGGGAATTAGAGATGCTGTTTGTTTTGGTCCCTTTTTAATTGTTAATGGTAAAGCATCTTTTACGCAAGGTAATGGTGGATATGGCGTTAATCCAAGAACAGCTATTGGACAAAGAAAAGATGGAATAATTTTATTTTTAACTATTGAAGGAAATGGCAATAAATATGGCTTTAGAGGTGGTGCTACCGTTATCGATATGATTAATATTTTTAAAAGATATGGAGCATATAATGCTGCTAATTTAGATGGTGGTGCTTCTAGTGTTTTAGCCATTAATGGTAAAGTTTATAATCATCCAGTTGCTTATTCAGCTACAGGTGAGCGAAGTTTACCTAATGCTTGGATAGTAAAATAGATCAAAGTGCTTTTAACTTTGATTTTTTACTTTTGTTAATTATAAAAAAATGATATAATAATGATGGTGGTTTTAGATGTGGAAAATAGGCAATGTAGAAATAGAAAACCCAATTGTTTTGGCGCCAATGGCTGGTATTTCGGATAGTGCTTTTCGAAGAATTGCTAAAGAAATGGGCTGTGGTTTAGTAGTTGCTGAAATGGTCAGTGATAAAGCTATTTTTTATGGCAGTCAAAAAACCATTGATATGTTATATATGAAAGATGAGGAACGACCAATTAGCCAACAAATATTTGGCAGTGATAAAGAATCTTTTGTTTATGCTGCTAAATATATTGAAAAAAATATGCATCCTGATATCATCGATATCAATATGGGATGCCCTGTTCCCAAAGTAGCCACCCGTGCGCAAGCAGGTAGTGCCTTACTTAAAGATCCTAATAAAGTGTATGAAATAGTAAAAGCCGTAGTGGAAAGCGTAGATATTCCAGTTACAGTGAAAATTAGAAGCGGTTGGGATGAAAAAAGTATCAATGCTTTAGAGATAGCTAAAATAGTTGAAAAAGCAGGTGCTAGCGCAATAACTGTTCATCCAAGGACAAGAGCTCAAGGTTATTCTGGTAAAGCTAATTGGAATATTATAAAACAAGTAAAAGAAAATGTAAGTATTCCAGTTATCGGTAATGGTGATATTAAAACTTGCTATGATGCTAAAAGAATGTTAGAAGAAACTAAATGTGATGCTGTTATGATTGGTAGAGGTTTATTAGGTAATCCTTGGTTAATAAGAGATTGTATAAATTATTTAAATAATCAAGAAATAAAAGAGGTAACAATCGATGAACGGTTAGATATGGTTTTAAAACATTTAAACTATTTACTAGAATTTAAACCAGAAAGAATAGCTATTTTAGAGATGAGAACACATATTTGTTACTATTTAAAAAATATATCTAAAGAATATAAACAAAAATTTATGAAAGTTAATAAAAAGGAAGAATTTATAAAGTTGGTTAGTGAGGTAAGAAATGAATATAGCAGTTAAAAGAATGTTAGCTTATCTAATTGATATGGCATTAATTTTTATTATAGTAAGTTTAATAAAATTAGCTTTACCAATTAATCAATATGAGATAGAATTAAATAATTTAAACGAAAAATATTTAGAGCAAAAAATAAACATAGATGATTATTTTAATGAGTCAATAATTCTTGCTCATAATATCGATAAAAATAATTTAGGGATAAATATCATTGGAACAGTTTTGATAGTTATATTTTTTGTTATTATTCCTTTTATGAGTAATGGTCAAACTATTGGACAAAAAATATTGAAAATAAAAACAACTAAAAAAAATATCCAACTTGAAGACTATGTTGGAAGAGCAGTTATTATCAATGGTTTAGGTTATATGTTTTTTATGTTTATAATTTTATATTTAACAAATGATAATATTTATTTCATTTTGATTAATTTATTGGGCTTTTTCCAAATTTTAGTGGTAATTATCAATGCTTTTATGGTATTATATAGTAAGAACAGACAGGGAATTGCCGATAAGTTTACAGGGACAAGAATTGAAAAAGTATAGGGAGGCTTTATATGAAAAAATGGATATTTGCTTTTTTCACACTTATTTTGTGTCTGGGGTTTATAGACAAAGTTGAAGCCCAAGATCTTGGATGTATGTATGAAGGAAAAAATGATGATGGTTCAAAATTTAAAGTATTTGTCCGTATTTATGATTCAGATTCTGTTTATATTCAACCATTAGATGATGTAAGAGTTGATAAATTGAATAAGAATTATGGCAACGACGATTTGTGGACTTCTTATGATTTTGGTGCGACAATTAAAGTAAAAGACAGTAATAGTCCTTATGATGGAGATAAACTTAATCATGAAATAATTGAGGAAGAAGGCTGCTTTAATTATCTTTATTGGCAAGCTCCTGCGGGATTAGATAACTGGTTTTTTAGCAATAGTAGTAATCAAAGTATAAGTGGAACTGATAAAATAGCGCGTCTTAGCCTTGTAGAAAATTATCAAGATACTTCAAATAATGCTATATTAAATGAGTTAGTTTGTACTTATCAAGGAAATATTGAAGGAACTCTTGCTCCCGATACAATTATTTATCGTTTAGAAAAAGAAGGCGATGGTTATAGTTATTCATTAATGGGCGAAAGTAGTGGTAATATTAAATATTTTTATGAAGGAGATGTTTCAGCTGATGCTAATGGTTGGTATTCTTTAGCGGGGATGATGCAATCTTTAGAAGTATATGATTTATTAAACCCACGAGTATTTTGGTATAGCGAAACTAAAGCATTTTCTTGTCCAACAATGATAATGTTAGGTTATAGTTCAGAATCTTTAACTCCTGCTTGGTCACCAACCCATGTTTGGGACTCACAAGTGGCTATAGGCTTTCCAACTAGTGAATTAGATCGTTATTTAGATTCAAAAACTGTTTCTGATTTAGATGCTTTGATGGAAGAAGTTAACAATGCAGAATATCAAGAAGCTTATAGTTTAACTAAAAGTGCTAGTTTCATCGATTTTGATAAAGGTGAAGATGAACAAGGTCAAATTTGTAATTATGGAATTGAATCGGAAATGGCGGAGAATTTAGATAATTGGTATTATTCAGTTAGAGAAACTAAACCGTTTGGGGAGTCGTCATTTTACCAAATTTTTATAAACGATACGAGTCCAGAAGGTATTCCAATGCCTGGAGAAATAGATATTCCAAGTGGAAAACTAATGGAATCTTGTGATGATTTGCCATATTTATATACCGACTGTTTAGATGGCGATACGACTGATTGCAAAATATCGGCAACTCAATTTTCCGGTTCAACTAGGTTAGTTCAAAATGCTGTACTTAATGAAATGGATCGTACAACTATTGAACTAGGAATGTCTAAATATAATGGGTATATGTATAAATTTATGATGTGTGAATTAGGTGATCGATTAAACGCTTTAACAACTAATAGTTTACTTAATTTAACAGAAAATATTACTTTTTATGATTATAATGGTTCTAGCAAAGAAACTTTTAAAATAACTAATTTAATAAATAATCAATGTGAAAATGGTTGGAATATAAAAACAGGTTTTTCTTGTAATGATGAGGAATGTCAAAAATCTATAACTTATGTTACTGAAAAAAAGATAAAAGAAATTGTTACTTATTGCAATGAAATATATGGTGGATACAATAGTACTAAATTAAATAATTCTTCATATATTGGTAGAATGGAAGAATGTATTCAGTTTCATAAATTTTATGAAAGTTTAGTATCTAATGGTATAATTGACGATTTAACAGTCGATTGTGATGTTTTATCTAATGAATTTGTCGAAAAATTAATATGGTTTTTAGATATTATTAAAATAGCTGGACCATTACTTGCTTTAGGTTTAGGTACTTTAGATTTTATTAGAACAGTCGCTAGTGGTGACGCCGATAAAGAAATGAAAAATACCTTTAAACGTTTTTCAACTAGACTTATATCAGCAGCATTATTATTTTTAGTACCATTTATATTAGCTTTCTTAATGGATATGTTTTTAGGTAATCAAAATGGCTATGATGTGGATAATCCATTTTGTGGCGTTGTAGATTTTAAAGAGTAAAGAATTGAGGAGATAATAATGAGAGAATTTACAGAACAAGAATTAGTAAGAAGAGAAAAATTAAAAGAATTAGAAAGTTTGGGTATCGATCCGTTTGGCTCTAGATTTGATGTGACTTCTAATTCAAAAGAGATTAAAGAAAAATACGCTGATAAAACAAAAGAAGAATTACACGAAGTTGATATTCCAGTAGTTGTAGCTGGAAGAATTATGACAAAACGTGGTAAAGGTAAAGCGGGATTTATGCATATTCAAGATAAATTTGGACAAATTCAAATATATGTTAAATTAGATAATGTTGGCGAAGAACAATACGCTTTATTTGAAAAAGCCGATTTAGGCGATATTGTTGGTATTGAAGGAACTGTTATGCGCACTAATATGGGCGAACTATCAGTTAAAGCTACTAAATATGTTCATTTAGTAAAAGCTTTAAGACCATTACCTGATAAGTATCATGGTTTAGTTGATGTTGAGGAAAGATTTAGAAGAAGATATGTTGATTTAATTATGAATGAAGAAGCAAGACGTGTTGCTTTCATGCGTCCTAAAATAATTAGATCAATCCAACACTATCTTGATAATTTAGGTTATACAGAAGTTGAAACACCAGTTTTACAAGCTACTTTAGGAGGAGCCGCTGCTAGACCTTTTATCACACATCATAATACTTTAGATATGGAATTTTATTTAAGAATCGCTACTGAATTACCACTTAAACGTTTATTAGTTGGTGGTATGGATGCCGTTTATGAAATTGGTCGATTATTTAGAAATGAAGGAATGGACCGTAATCACAACCCAGAATTCACTACCATTGAAGTATATAAAGCTTATAGTGATTTAGAAGGTATGATGGATTTAACCGAAGGAATTATCGGCAATGTAGCAATGGAAGTATTAGGTACTTATGATATCAATTGGAAAGGTCACAACATCTCTTTAAAACCTAAATTTAAAAGAGCTCATATGGTTGATTTAATTAAAGAAAAAACTGGTATTAATTTCTTTGAACAGATGAGTTTAGAGGAAGCTAAAAAGTTAGCAATTGAACATAATATTGAATTAGAAGATCATTTTAGCTATGGTCATATTGTTAATGCTTTTTATGAAAAATATGTTGAGGATACTATTATTGAACCAACTTTTGTCTATGGTCATCCAATCGAAATAAGTCCGTTAGCTAAAAAAGATCCAAAAGATCCAAGATTTACGCAAAGATTTGAATTATTTATTTGTGGTAGTGAATATGCTAATGCATTTACCGAATTAAATGATCCAAACGATCAATATGAAAGATTTGAAAATCAATTAAAAGAAAAAGAATTAGGTAATGAAGAAGCTAATGATATGGATATCGATTATGTCGAAGCTTTAGAATATGGTATGCCTCCTGCTGGTGGTATGGGAATGGGAATAGATAGATTAGTAATGATGATTACTAATTCAGAAAACATTAGAGAAGTAATATTATTCCCTCATATGAAAAACAAATAGAGTGAAGGTAAAAGATGAAATTATATGTAGTTAGACATGGCGAAACATTAGAAAATGCTAATAATTGTTTAGTAGGCCGAATTAATAGTTCTTTAACTGCTGAAGGAATTAACCAAGCTAAAAAAGTTAGTGCATACTTCAAAGATAAAAATATTGATTTAATCGTTAGTTCACCATTAGATAGGTGTAGACAAACTTCAGAAATAATTAGTAATAATAAAATACCAATTATTTATTCGGATAGTTTATTAGGTCGCGACCATGGTGAATTTACTGGCAAACCTAAAGAATCAATTAATTTTGACGAATATTGGAATTATAATAAAAATATCCAATATAAAAGAGCTGAAAGTGTTCAAGATTTATATAATCGAGTTGCTAAATTGGTTGAAGAAATTAAAGAAAAATATGCTGGTAAAAATGTTATAATTGTCACTCATAGTGGTATTATGAGGGTATTGTATTATTATTTTAAAGGAATACCGGATAATGGTATTTTAAGCGAAATAACAATTAGGAATTGTGAAATTTTTGAATATGATATATAAGGAGGTTTTATGAAAATATTATCTGTAAATGCTGGAAGCTCATCTTTGAAATTTCAAATGTATGAAATGCCAGAAGAAAAAGTTTTAATATCAGGAGTTTTTGAAAGAATTGGAATTAATGATAGTTTATATACTATTAAGATAAATGGTGAAAAAATAACTAAAAAAGCCGAGTTACCTAACCACAAAGAAGCTGTTAGAATTTTAGTGGAAGAATTATTAGATAATAATGTAATTAAGTCATTAGATGAAATAAAAGGAATTGGTCATCGTGTGGTTCAAGGAGCTGATAAATTTGATAAATCAGTTTTAATTGATGATGAAGTTGTAGAAATAATTTCCGAATTATCATCTTTAGCTCCTTTACATAATCCAGCCGCAGTTACAGGAATAAAAGCTTTTAAAGAAATAATTCCTACGGCTCAAGCCGTAGCTGTATTTGATACCTCTTTCCATCAAACAATGGATAAAGAAACTTATCTTTATGCTTTGCCATATAATTGGTATACTGATTATCAAGTAAGAAAATATGGTGCTCATGGAACAAGTCATAACTATGTAGCTAATAGATTAAGTGAAATTTTAAACAAAAAAGATTGTAGAGTTATCGTTTGTCATTTAGGTAATGGCGGCAGTATTACCGCTGTTAAAGATGGTAAATGTGTCGATACTTCTATGGGATTTACGCCTAATGCTGGAGTAATTATGGGAACGCGTTGTGGCGATATTGATGCTAGTATTATTCCTTACATGATGAAAAAAACGAATATGACTTATCAAGATATCGATAATGCTATTAATAAACAAAGTGGTTTTTTAGGAATTAGTGGTGTTAGTAGCGATTCAAGAGATATTGAAGATGGTATTAAACAAGGAAATGAAAGATGCCTTTTAGCGCAACATATGTTTATTAGAAGAGTAGTTGACTATATCGCTAAATACTATGTGTTATTAAATGGTGTCGATGCTATTGCTTTTACTGCTGGTATCGGTGAAAATTCTATCGATATTCGCAAAGGCATTATCGAAAAATTAGCTGTTTTAGGAATAAAAATAGATGAAGAAAAAAATAATGTACGTGGTAAAGAACAATTAATCACTACTAGCGATTCTAGTGTACCAGTTTATATTATTCCAACTGATGAAGAAGTTATGATAGCTCGTGATACTTATAATTTAATAGGCTAAAAGCCTTTTTTTCTTGTTCAAAATATAGTATAATAAAACTTGATAGAAAGTGTGAAGTTATGTATAAAAAAATTGCGAAAGAAATAAAAAAACATTCAATAATTGTCATTGCTAGACATATTGGACCTGATCCTGATGCTTTAGGCAGTTCAATTGGCTTAAAAGAATTAATTTTATATAATTTTCCTAAAAAACAAGTTTATGCAGTTGGTGCTCCAGCTTCGCGATTTAAATATTTAGGTAATGTCGATAAATTGCCAGAAATCGAATATGATAAAGCTTTATTAATTGTGACTGATACACCAGATATAAAAAGAATTGATGGCGTTGACTATAGTAAATTTGCCAAAGTTATTAAAATAGACCATCATCCCTTTGTGGAAAAGTTTGCCGATATTGAATTAATCGATGATAAAGCTAGTAGTGCTAGTCAATTAGTAATTGAATTAGCTAAAAAAAATCATTATAAATTAAACGAAGATATCGCTAGTAAACTATATTTAGGGGTTGTAGCCGATACTAATCGCTTTTTATACGAATATACAACTTATAAAACATTAGAATTAGTCGCTTGGTTAATTAAAAAAACTAACTTAAAATTTACTAGCCTTTATGATAATTTATATACAAAATCGTTAAAAGAAGTTATTTTTTCCGGTTTTATTTCGTTAAATATGCATATAACAAATAACGGGTTAGCTTATATAAAATTAACTGATGATATATTAAAAAAATACGAAGTTGATTCCTCAACTGCGGGCAATTTGATTGAGAATTACAACAACGTCGATAAAATTAAAGTGGTGGCTTTTTGTAGTGAAGATAAAGATTATATAAAATGTTCGATTCGTTCTAAAGGACCAATTATTAATGAAATAGCTAGTCATTATAACGGTGGTGGGCATATATATGCAAGTGGCGCTCGCCCTAAAACCTTTAGTGATGTTGATAAAATGTTAGAAGAACTAGATAAATTATGTCAAGATTTCGGGGGTGATTAATTTGTTAGGTAAAGTAATAGAGTTAATTCAAAATAACCCATTTTATATTCCCAATATATTGTTGAAAAACTATCGTAAATTGAATATAAGTGATAATGAATTAATTATTCTAATTTACTTAATCAATACTGATAATAGCTTTAATCCTAAATTGATTGCTAAAGATTTAAATTTTAATTTGAATGAAGTGATGGATATAATATCTTCTTTAACAGAAAAAGATATATTAAAAATCGATATTGTTAATAAAAAAGTTAGAGAAGAAATTATTAATTTAGAAGGTCTATATAAAAAATTAGGTTTTGTTGTTATCAATGGCGAAATAAAAGAAGATAAAAAAAATATTTTTGATATATTTGAAAAAGAATTTGCTAGAACCTTGTCACCAATGGAATATGAACATATTAGTCGTTGGCAAGATGAATATAATGATGAATTAATTTTATTAGCCTTAAAAGAAGCTGTTTTTAATGGCGTTAATAACATAAGATATATCGACAAAATATTGATTGAATGGAATAGGAAAGGTATTAAAAATGAACAAGATATCATCAATGATCGTAAAAACTTTCAAAGTAAAAAACAAACTAAAAAATTATTTGATTATGATTGGTTAAATGAACAAGATAGTTGATTATTTAGATGAACTGATACCTAATCCTAAATGTGAATTAAATTATAATAAAGACTATGAATTATTATTAGCAACGATGTTAAGCGCGCAAACAACCGATAAAAGAGTTAATGAAGTAACAAGTATTTTATTTAAAAAATATGATTCATTAGCTAAATTAAGACAAGCTAAAATAGAAGATATTATCAATATTATTAGACCAATAGGAACATTTAATAAAAAAGCTAATAATGTTATTGAAATAGCTAAAAAATTAGAAAATGTTGGCGATATTGTGCCTAACGATCGCGAATTTTTAGAAAGTTTACCAGGAGTGGGAAGAAAGACGGCCAATGTTGTATTAAGTAATATTTATAATAAACAATGTATTGCTGTTGATACCCATGTTCATCGCGTTAGTATTAGATTAGGAATAGCTAATAAAAATGATGATGTTTTAATAACAGAAAAAAAATTAACTAAAAAATTTAAAGATTATGATTTATGTCGGTTACATCATCAGTTAGTATTATTTGGTCGATATTATTGTAAAGCTAGTAACCCTAGTTGCAATAGTTGTAAATTAAAGGATATTTGTAAATATAAAAACTCTACTTTTTAGTAGAGCTTTATTGTATTTGAACCATTTTAGTTAAAGTATTTGTATAATTACCATATTTGACATGATAAGTTATTGTATAAGTTTCAGGTACACTAGTATTAATGTAAGATGTACTATTATATACTTGACCATCGGAGTTACGCATTACAGTAAAAGTAATAGTAGCTAAACTAGTAACATCGTTGATACCATCTTGTAAAACGATAACTGGCTTTGTTGGCTCAACATATTCATCACCGACATTTAAGATAACAGTATAATCACCATTAATTTCTGAACTGATAACTGCCGAACTACCATTTACAGTAAATTCCGCACCGCTACTCATATTATCTTTAAATATTGTATAAGTAGATTTAACAACAAAAGTAGTAGGTCCTGTTACTGGATAAGTAAATTGCGTGTTACTAGTAGTAGTAATTAGATTTAAATTACCGGCTTCATCTTTAGTATAAACATTATAAACGACAGTACCGATATTTTTACGATTATAACTTAAACGATCAGCTATTTCATCTTGTCTTGTCTTTTCATCAGTATATAGTTTAGTAAATAATTCGTTAATATAATCATTATCGATGAAATCAGGTGTTTTTATTGCATCCCAAGTTAATGTACTAGTATTAGAATCATAATTTAAATTAGTAACATTTTCTAATTGGCTATATCTAGTTGATGTTTCAGTTGGCTCAAAACCTTTTTTAAAATAAGCCGTCACTTGTTGTGATTTAGGAGTAAATTCACTAGCTAATAAAGCAGTAGGTAATTCATTTTCCACCGTAACTTTAACGACACTATCAGGTTGCTCCCAAGTAGAATTTTTAGTATAAGCCGATTTAGCAATAATTTGGAAGACATCTTTAATATTATAGTTGTTAGCCGTCATATAATGTTCTTTACTCAATTCTTCATAACCATACCAAACAGTAATAGCATATGAATCATTAAAACTAGCAATCCATTTATCCTTAATAGCATTAGAAGGATAATCAAATTTATCAATAGTTTCGGCATCTAAATTATTGGTACCTGATTTACCAGCGTAATTGACACCGTTAACACTTCGACCAATCGCATAACTAGATGTATCTTCTAATATTTTAGTAATCATATAAGCTGTTGCTTCACTCATTGCTCTTCTTGTTATCGGTTTTACTTCGTAAGTATCGCCAGTTTCCGTATATTCTATTTTAGTAAAACTATGAGGTTCGATATAATAACCCCCATTAGAGAAAGCAGCATAAGCAGCAGCTAGACTCATTGGTGTTTCTCCTTCATAACCACCTAAAGCATGTGTTTCATAAATTAAACCATTATCGGCAATATCAGGTGATAAGCCTAAATTAGTAACAAACTCTTTTATTTTAGAATTATCATTAATTTGAAAAGCTTTAATAGCTGGAATATTTCGCGAATGTTTTAAAGCATCGTGTAAAGTTTGGAAGTAATAAAATTTACCATCCCAGTTTTTTAATTTAGTTCCATCAGAATAAGTATAAGGTTCATCGGTAAATGGAGTATAAGTTGACCAGTTGTTGTATTCGATACCAGGACCATAATCATATAAAGGTTTAGCTGTTGAACCAATTTGTCTTGCTACACCAGTAGCATAATTAACGCCTTTAGCTACACGATTACGACCACCACCGACAGCTTTAATTTCCCCATTATTAACATCGATAATAATCGAAGCTGCTTGAATTTCATCATTTTCCCATTCATAAGAAGTCCCATTCATAACGCCTGTCATAACTTCTTGCATATCTTTATCCATAGTAGTGTATATTTTCATTGGTACTGAATAAGGGTCTTTACCCGTTCTTTCGATAACCTCTTCGACAACGGTATTGATAAAATCATCATATAAATCAGATGATTCACTTTCTATATCATTAACTAATAATTTTTCCACAGTTAATTCTTTAGCAATATTATATTCTTCTTCAGTAATATAACCATGTCTTAACATTAAACTTAAAACGGTTTGTCTTCTTTCTTCACAAGCTTCAGGATAAAGATAAGGATTATAAGCGTTAGGAGCTTGGAAAAGTCCTGCAATCATTGCTGCTTCAGCGACATTTAATTCACTAGCACTTTTACCAAAATAATCTTGACTAGCTTGTTCAACGCCACGATTATTTCCTCCTAAATTATTAGAATTGACATAAAATTCAATAATTTGTTCTTTAGTATAGTGCGTTTCAATTTCAAATACTGACACATAAATATCGGTAAATTTACGGATAATACCTTCTATTCCTGTATCTTCCGTTGAAGTGAAAGCATTTTTAGAAACTTGCATAGTTAAGGTTGAAGCGCCACCGCCACCTTGACCTAATAATTGACTAATTGAAGCTTTGATAAATCTTGGTAAGTCGACACCACTGTGTTGGAAAAATCTTGAATCTTCTGTGGCAATGATTGCATCGATTAAAGATTGCGATAATTCGTCATAAGTAACTTTTTGCCGCATCTCATCACCAATTTTAGCAAATTCCTCGCCATTAGCTAAATAAAGAATAGTCGCATCCTTATTGTATAGTTTTTCTTCGGAAAATTTTGGAGCTGTAGATATAATATAGACCCCAAAACTAACGCCAGCAATTAAAAAGAAAATCATAAAACAAAAGCCGAAAATCAAAATAGTTTTAAAGATTTCTTTACCGCTTGTTTTTTTTCTTTTATTTTTAGGTTTACTAACAAAATAATAAATAAGACCTAAAATAACCAAAATTAATACAGTTGGAATAAAACTAATTGTTAAAGAACCAACTATTAAAAGAATAAAACTTATTAAAGCTAAAACAATTGTTTTTTTATTTTTATTTATAAATTTTTTCATCTTTCACCTCTTATAATATCAACTATTTTTAAATAATCTAAATAAGGATTATATCCTTGTTTGATTAAATATCCTTCTTTTATAAAATATTCTTCTGGAATAGATTTACGCTTATTATTATCTAAAAATTTATCCAATTTGTCAATTTCTAGTAAGTAGGTATGATTTTTCAATGTAAACCTAACAATTATAAAACCAATTCCTCCACATTTTTTAATTTTTCGTAAATGTTCGATTTGGTGATTATGAATATTAGCTAAAGGAAAATAATTTTTTCTTGTTTCTTTAGCCTCAAAATCGATATACATACCTTGATAAATACCGTTATAATCTGTAGTAGAAGGAACGATAAAATGTGCTTCTTTAATAACCGCATCTTTTCTTGATTTATAATCTACCTTATTGATAGTAATAGGTGTAGGTTTTTTATAAATTATAGCAATATCGTTATTACGATAAAATAAATTAGTATCGTTTAAATCTTGTTCTAAAGTCATACCACGGTTACTGGTATTTATTTTAAATGCTTTTTTTATTCCGTTTGGATAATTCATAATTTCACCATTATTATTATACTATATATTTCTAATTTTTAAAAGATAGTAATCTAATTTTGACAAGTTTTGTCGAATTAGATGAAACTTAAAAAAAACTGTGTTTTAATAATATTGGGTGATGAAGATGGACCATATTGAAACGATATTTAATTCGATGTTAGAGGATGTAAAAACAATTAAATTAGCTACTTATTTTAGAAATATTAGAAAATAACTTTCAGTTGACAAAAAAGACGTTCATGTTATATAATTTATATGGGTGGTATTATGTATCAAGATAGAATTATGCTTACTGTCAAAGATATTTTTGAAAAAGAGTTTAAGTTAGATACAAGAGGATATCGTCCTCAAGAAGTCGATAAATTTTTAGATGTTATTATGCGTGATTACGAAGAATTTATGGCTATCAATAAAGAATTAAGCAATGAAATTAGAGAGTTAACTAATGATAATATAAAATTAAAACAAGAAATTAGAAATTTAAAAATGAAATTAGATATTTTAAAAGAAAGTGCTGATGGTGAAGGAACTAATAGTGTCGATGTTTTAAAAAGATTGTCTAATTTAGAAAAAATAATATATGGTAAAGAATAATACTTGGCAAACGCTGCATTTTTTGTAGAGGAAAGTCCATGCTTGCACTATCCTGAAATGGTAGTAGTGATTGTGCATAGGGAAAAAATAACCTATGGTAGGTTTTAAAACCTAACGGCATCGAAAATACCCTATAAGGGTATAATTAGATATAAAGTGCCACAGAGACGATATTTCTAGTGATAGAAAAGTGAAACGCGGTAAACCCCACAAGCAAGAAACCCAAATTATGGTAGGGGAGTTTAAAGCAGGGAATTAGTAACTTGCTTTAGAACCAGTATTGGTAGATAGATGTTTGCCCCTTTTATAAAAAGGACAGAACATGGCTTATAAGTATTATTTTTTTTAGTTTTTGAGGTGAATAGATGAAAGAAATAGGTGAAAAGTTAAAAACGGCTAGAGAAAGCATCGGTGTTTCTATCGAAGAAGCTAGCGAAGATTTAAAAATTACTCCCGAACAGATAATAGCTATTGAAAATGGTAATGTTGAATCTTTTCAAGATGTTTTTAATTTAAAATATTTTATTCGTGATTATGCTAAATACTTAGGATTAGATAAAGAAGAAATCGTCGATGATTTTAATGAATATTTATTCGATTACACTTCTAAATTATCCCTTGAAGATATCAAAAGTGAAGTAAAAAATAAAAAAGAAGAGAATAAAATAAAATCTCCTTATACAGTTGAAAGAAAAAGAGAAAAAGTTTATCAAAATTTTATCTATATTGCTATCGTTGTTTTATTGATAACAATCGCTTTTCTTCTATATACTATTTTAACTGATGACGATGAAAATGAGGAAAATTTATTAGGAGGTGTAAGATATGAATTTGCCCAACAAGGTAACTTTAATTAGAATCTTTTTAACAGTTTTAATTGTAACTATCTTACTATTTCCTTTTGATGCTGTTGGTTTAAATGCTACTAAATTATTCATTAATGAGGCTATGGTTGTCGATATTAAATATTTTATTGCTGGTGCTTTATTTATAATTGCTTCTTTAACAGATTTTATCGATGGTTATATAGCTAGAAAATATAAAATGGTAACCGATTTAGGTAAAATGTTAGATGCGATAGCTGATAAATTTTTAGTTAATTCGGTTTTAATTATACTAGCTAGTCAAGGGTTAATTCATCCGATTATTCCTGTTATCGTTGTAACTCGTGATACCGTAGTTGACATTATTAAAATGATTGTCGGCGCTAAAAAAGAAGTGGTAGCTGCTATTTTATCTGGTAAAGTTAAAACAATTTTTATGATGTTAGGAATAGCTTTAACCTTATTTAACAATTTACCTTTTGAACTTATTAACATTAAAGTATCTGATGTATTACTTATTATTGCAACTGTTTTATCAGTTTATTCAGGTATCCAATATTATCAACAAAATAAAAAAGTTTTATTTGATTAACTATACAATTAAGTATAGTTAATTTATTTTGCTTGAAAATTAATTAGTAATCTAGTATAATTATTTTTAAGGTAACAATTATAGAAAGGGAAATATTATGAAAGTAAAAATTGATAAGCATAAATTAACCAAAGAAGAATTAATTGTTTATAATAAACCTAAAAAAGTATATATTCCTTTGATAAGTGGTAATGATACAAATATTACAATATTAGTAAATAAAGGCGAATATGTTTATAAAGGAAGTATTATTGCTAAAAGAAAAGGTGATTTTCGTATACCGATTCATGCTAGTGTCAGTGGAACGGTTTTAGATTTTGAGGAAAGAACTTGTTATAACGGCGATAAAGTAAAATGTGTCGTTATCGAAAATGATTTTAAAGAAAAAATCGAAAATAAACTAAATATTAAAAAAATAATTAATAAATATTCTAAAGAAGAATTTTTAGAATTAATAAAAGAAAATGGTATTATCGGTATGGGTGGAGCTGGGTTTCCAACTTATGTTAAGTATGAAGCTAAAAATATCGATACTTTAATTATAAATGCGGTCGAATGTGAACCATATATTATGGCTGATTACGCTTTAGCTAAAGTTAAATGTGAGGAAATATTAGAAACGATCGATGCCATATTAGAGATAAATAAAATTAAAGAAGCTATCATAGCTATTAAAAAAGAAAATGTTGCTTTAAAACAAATTTTTGATAGTTTTATCGGGACTTATTTAAAAATAAAAATAAAACTAGTTCCTAATGTTTATCCGATGGGGTGGGAAAAAACTTTAGTTAAACAAGTTACTGGTAAAGATTATGTTAATTATCCAAGTGAAATAGGAATAATCGTCAATAATGTTTCGACGATTTATGCAATATATGAAGCTTTAAAGTATAATAAACCATTGATTGAAAGAATTGTAACTTTTTCAGGCGAAGGCTTAAAAAATCCTGCTAATGTTTTAGTTAAAATCGGAACACCAGTTCAAGAAGTATTAGAAGAATTAAAAATAAACGAAAATAGTATTATTGTAGCTGGCGGTCCGATGATGGGAACCAAAGTCGATGATTTAGTTATCTCTTCTAATTTAAATTGTGTTTTAGCTTTAAAGGAAAATATCGATAAAGTAACAGCTTGTATCGATTGTGGTAAATGTGTTAGTGTTTGTCCTGTTAAATTAAGTCCTGTTTTAATAATGAAATTAAAAAACAAAGATAGTAAAAAACTTAAATCATATCATCCTGAAAAATGTATTAGTTGCGGTTTATGTTCATATATATGTCCTGCTAAATTATTTGTAAGAGAAAGAGTTAGTGAAGCTAAAAATATAGTAAGGGGTGATAAATAATGGGTCCATTTATTAGAAGTAAACATAGTACCAATAAAATAATGTTACATTTAATAATCGCTTTATTACCAATTGTTATCTTTTCTATTTATAAAAACGGATATATTCCTTACAGTAAAGGCTTAATTAGCTTTATTGAAATGTTTAACCCGTTAATTAATATTTTAATTGGTGCTTTGACTTCTTTAGTTATTGAAAGTATATATGCTTTAATTTTTAAGAAAAAGAACTATATAAAAGGAGCTTATGCCTTTTTCCCAGGAATGTTTTTAGCTTTAATTTTACCTTTACATACACCGATTTATGTTATTGTTATCGGCAGTATCGTAGCTAGTGTAAGTAAATTGATTTTTGGTGGTTTTGGAAAAAATATTTTTAATCCTGCCTTAGTCGGTTATTTATTTATTATTTTAATTTTTTCAAGTATTTTAACGACGGATAATTATTTTAATGCTTATGAATTAGATACTATATCTAGTTCGACCCCTTTAACTAATAATTCGATGGTATCAGGTATTGGTAGCTATGAAGAATTAGTTGAACCTTATGGTGATTTATCTAATTTTTTAATCGGTACTATTCCTGGTAGTTTAGCGGAAACAAGTGCTTTATTGTGTATAATTTCGTATATTTATTTATGTGCGACAAGAAGCATTAAGTGGAAAATACCTTTAGCTTACATCACCACGGTATTTGTTATTACTTTAGGTGTTGGTAGAATGTTAGGCCAAGATTTATACTATCCATTGTTTCATATTTTAAGCGGTGGCTTGATGTTTGGGGCGGTATTTATGGCAACCGATCCTGTAACTAGTTGTGTTACGCCAATTGGCCAAGTATTACAAGGTATATTATTAGGTATTATTACGGTAATATTTAGATTTACTGGGGTTGAAGGTGTTGCTTTTAGTATTTTAATTGTTAACATGTTAGTATTTGTTTTAGATAAAGTTGGTATGAGCGCGAGATTTAATTTATTAAAATCGATTATTTGGTTTGTTATAGCTTGGTTAATAATTATTATTTTAACGATTGCTTTAGCTATAACTAATAAAACCGATGGGGTAACTGATCCTGATTTTGATATTGAAAGCAAAGAAAAAATCGGTAATCAAACAATTTATAATGTAGCCCAAAAAGGTTATGGTGGTAGAATAAAAGCTCAAGTTATTATTGAGAATGACCGTATTACGGGAATTGAGATAACATCCCAACACGAAACCCCTAATCGATATCAATTAGTTTTAGACAGTAATTATATTAACCAATTGATCGATAATCAAGATAATTTAGATAATCTAGATACTGTAAGTAGCGCAACTGTAACAAGTACAGCTTTAAAAAAGTTAGTTAGTAATGTTTTAGAAGATTATAAGCCAAATTAATTATTTGGTTTTTTTCTTCATATAATGTTAAAGGTGAGATAATGATAAAAAAAACAACCGCTTTAAAATTTTTAATTTTAGTAATATTGACAATGATAACTTTGTTTGTTTTAAAAAACAATGAGCCGTTTAAAATAATATTTTATAAATATGTTTATGAGGATAATATTTCATTTGCTAAAATAAATAATTGGTATAAATCTAAATTTGGTTCTACTTTACCTTTTAGTGAATATTTAGAAGAAACTTCCCCTGTTTTTAAAGAACAGTTAAATTATAGTGCAGCTAATATTTATAAGAATGGTGTAGCTTTAACTGTTGGGTATGATTATTTAGTACCTTCCTTGGATAATGGTATCGTTATTTTTATTGGGGAAAAAGAAGGGTATGGTAAAACTGTTATAATACAGCAAGAAAACGGTGTTGATGTATGGTATTCCAATTTAAAAGAGATCAATTTACAACTTTATGATTACATAAAAGAAGGTAATTTAATTGGAAGTGTCGATGATAAACTATATTTAGTTTTTAGTGAAAACGGTGAAATAGTTGATTACCAAAAATATATTTAAAACTCATTTTTTATTTTATTTGGTTGCTTTTGTTTGTTTTATAACCGCTAACTTTAAAAATTTTATTATTTTTAGTGCGATTATTGTTATTCACGAATTAGGTCACATTGTCGGTGCCCTTATTTTCAAATGGCGAATTGAAAAAATTATTTTATTACCTTTTGGGGGAATAACTATCTTTAAAGAAAAAATTGATAAATCTTTAAAAGAAGAATTTATTATTGCTATATTAGGTCCTTTATTTCAAATGGTATTTTGTTTATTATTTTCTAATAATTTAGTTTTTAAACAATATAATTTATTAATTTTGTTTTTTAATTTATTGCCTATATATCCTTTAGATGGTAGTAAAATTATTAATATTATCTTTAATAAATTATTTTCTTTTAAATTTAGTCATTGTTTAACCTTATATATTTCTTTTTTAACTTTAATAATTTTAATTTTTAATATAAAATATAATTTATTGTTTTATTTAATTTTATTTTTTATTATTTTAAAATTAATTAAAGAAATAAAAAAACATAATTATTATTTTAACCGTTTTTTATTAGAAAGATATTTATATTATCCAAACTATAAAAAAGAAAAAATAATAAAAAATATTCAAAAAATGCAAAAACAAACTAAACATGTTTTTAAAATTGGTAATAGCTATTTTACTGAAAGGGAAATTATGAAAAAGTTGTTTGACAAAAAGGCTTAAATGTGCTAAAATTAAAAACTGTGTAGAGACCTCTCTACAACCGCACAGAAAAGGTTTAAAAATTTATTACCTTAATGGCGAGTCTGAGATAAAAGGAGGTATATTAATGAAAGCAGTTATTGAAACTGGTGGTAAACAATATTATGTTGAAGAAGGGTCTGTTATCTATGTTGAAAAACTAGATTTAGAACCAGGAAGTAAAGTTAAATTTGATAAAGTATTAATGGTTAATGGCAATCCTGGACGTCCTTATTTAAGCAATGTTACTGTTGATGGTGAAGTAGTTAAAAATGGTAAAAGTAAGAAAATAAAAATATTTAAATATAACCCTAAAAAGAATTATCACAAAACTCAAGGTCATCGTCAACCTTACACTAAAGTAGAAATTAAAAAAATTGTTGAAAAATAATGATAAAAGTAAATATTAAAGGTAAAGATGTTATTGATAAAATAACAGTTAAAGGACATTCTGGTTATGCTTTTGAAGGACAAGATATTGTTTGTGCAGCTGTTTCTTCGATAGTGATTACTAGTGTCAATGCGATGATAAGAATTGATAGTGAAGCTGTTAATTTTGACGAAAACAATGGTGTTACTATTAATATCTTAAAGCATGATGAAACAATTGATAAACTAATTTTAAATTTAATTGAATTGTTAAAAGAATTAGAAAAAAAATATCCTAAATATATAGAAATAAGGAGGTGTTAATTGTGTTAAAATTGATGCAATTAAATATACAATTATTTGCTCACAAAAAAGGACAAGGTTCTACTAAAAATGGTCGTGATTCAATTGCTAAACGACTAGGAGCTAAAGCTAGTGATGGTGAATTTGTAACTGGCGGTTCAATTTTATACCGTCAAAGAGGAACTAAAATTTATCCAGGTGTAAATGTTGGCATCGGTTCAGATGATACTGTATATGCTAAAATTGATGGATATGTAAAATTTGAAAGAGTTGGAAAAGATAGAAAACAAGTAAGTGTTTATGCTACTAAATAATCTATCTTTTTTTTTCTTATTATGATATAATAAAAATAGAGGTAGATTATATGGAAACAAAAATTTTATTAGTTGTTGATGATTCAAGTATAATTACAAGCTTTGTAAATAAGATATTTAAAGATGAATTTAATGTTATTTTGGCTAAAGATGGTATTGAAGCAATCGATGCTATTCGCAACAATTTTGATAAACAATTTATCGGAATGTTGTTAGATTTAAATATGCCTAAATTAAATGGTTTTGAAGTGTTAGAAATATTTGAAAAAAACCATTTGTTTGAAAAAATACCTGTATGTATTTTAACTGGTGATGATACGAAAGATTCTATCGATAAAGTCTTTAAATATCCTATCGTCGATGTTTTAAACAAACCATTTAGTGAAAAAGATATTAAAACTAGTATCGATAAATTAGTATTAAGAGAACAAAAATAGTAATGACTATTTTTTTCTTTTAGTGTATAATTTAAATGGGTGGTAACTATGTTTATTGATGAAGTAGTATTAGAACTGATAGCCGGAGCTGGTGGCGATGGCTGTATGGCTTTTAGAAGAGAAAAATTTGTTGAAATGGGTGGACCATACGGGGGAAATGGTGGTAAAGGTTCCGATATTATTTTTAGGGTTGATGAAGGTTTAAATACTTTGATCGATTTAAGATATCAAAAACAAATTAAAGGTAAAAAAGGTAATAATGGTCTAGGAAAAGGGATGAATGGCGCTAAAGCTGACGATATTATAATAAATGTTCCTTTAGGTACGGTCATAACCGATTTAGATACCGGTTTAATAATAGCTGACTTAACTAAAAAAGACGATGAAGTTGTTGTTGCTAATGGTGGCCGAGGTGGAAGAGGAAATATTGCTTTTGCTACTAAGTCTAATCCTGCTCCGCATTTTGCTGAAAACGGCGAACCTGGAGAGGTTAGAAGAGTAAAAGTTGAATTAAAATTACTAGCTGATGTTGGTTTAGTTGGGATGCCAAGTGTTGGAAAATCGACGATAATTTCGCAAATTTCGGCTGCTAAACCTAAAATAGCCGCTTATCATTTTACAACTTTAAAACCTAATTTAGGTGTTGTTAAAGCAAATAATACTTCTTTTGTTGTAGCCGATTTACCAGGTTTAATCGAAGGAGCATCTAAAGGAGATGGTTTAGGTGATCAATTTTTAAAACATATCGAAAGAACAAGAATTATTGCACACGTTATCGATATGGGAGCTACTGAAGGAAGAGATCCTTACGAAGATTATATTATAATTAATAATGAATTAAAAGAGTTTAACCCTAAAATATTAGATAAACCCCAAATTGTTATTGCTAATAAAATGGATATGCCATCAGCTTTAAAGAATTTAGAAGAATTTAAAAAGAAAGTAAAAATAGATGTTTATCCAGTAAAAGCAATCAATAATGAAGGTTTAAAAGAAGTTGTCGAAGCTTTAGCTAAAAAATTAGAAACTATTGCTAAAGAACCATTATATGAAGAAGAAAAATTTGAAAGCCATGTTTTATATAAATTTAAAGAGGAACAACCATTTACGATTACTAAAGAAGGAAATACTTGGGTAGTAAAAGGCGAAAAAATAGAAAAATTATTAAAAATGACTAAATTTAATACTGACGAAGCGGCTAATAGATTCGCTAATAAATTAAGAAAATATGGTGTCGACGACAAGTTAAGAGAATTAGGTGCTTTAGAAGGCGATACGATTAGAATATTAGATTTAGAATTTGAATATAAAGAATAATTTTAGTTAAAATTATGGACTTTTTACTTCTAAATGGTGTAAAATAATAATAGGAGATGGTTAATTAATGAAATACTTTCTGGTTGGAATAAAAGGAACAGGAATGAGTGCTTTAGCGCAAATTCTCGATGGCTTGGGTTATGAAGTTGAAGGTAGTGATAAACCAGATCATTTCTTTACCGAACAAGCTTTAGTTGATAAAGAAATAAAAATTTATGAATTTAATAAAGATAATATTAAAGAGGATATGATTATTATTCAAGGGAATGCTTTTAAAGATACTCATGAAGAAATAGTTCGAGCTAAAGAATTAGGTTTAAAAATATATTCTTATCAAGAAATGGTTGGCAAATTAACAAAAATGTTTAAAACTATTACTATTGCTGGATGTCATGGAAAAACAACAACTACTGCTATGTTAAGTCATGTTTTAAAAAACATTACAGGTTGTAATTATTTGATTGGTGATGGTACTGGTGATGCTAATAAAGATAATGAATATTTTGCTTTAGAAGCTTGCGAATATAAAAGACATTTTTTAAGTTATACACCATATTATGCCATTATAACTAATATTGAATTAGATCATATCGATTATTATAAAGATATTGACGATGTTGTATCCGCTTATCAAGAATATGCTAAATTAGCTGAAAAAATGGTTATTGCTTGTGGGGATGATCCATATACTCACACCATTGAAGTAAATGTTCCAATATTTTTCTATGGGTTAAATGAAGATAATGATATTATCGCTAAAAATGTTGAATACTCTAATGAAGGAACAAGTTTTGATGTGTTTATTGAAGATAATTATTATGGTCACTTTGATTTACCGCTATATGGTAAACATATGTTATTGAATGCTTTAGCTGTAATTGGGGTTTGTTATTATGAAAGATTGGAAGCTAAAGAAGTAGCTAAATATTTAAAAACATTTAAAGGAGCTAAAAGAAGATTTAAAGAAAAAGTAATTGGCGATATTGTTACAATCGATGATTATGCTCATCATCCAACCGAAGTTAAAGTAACAATTAAAGGGGCAAGACAAAAATATCCTGATAAAGAAATCGTCGCTATATTAAAAACCCATACTTTATCAAGAACTAAAGAAATGGCTCAAGAATTTGCTGATGCTCTAAATTTAGCTGATAAAGCTTATGTGATGGATGTCGGTGTTGATCGCGAAGAAATCGGTTATGATGATGTAACTTGTCAAGTTATATTAGATAAATTAGATAATGGCGAATATATAAATTTAGATATGGCTGATAAATTATTAAAACATAAAAATGCTGTTCTTATTTTTATGAGTAGCAAAGATATTTATGTTTTACAAAATAAATATGAAGAATTATTAGAAAAAAGCATGAAGAACTGACATCTTAGATTTCAGTTCTTTAATTTGACTTTTAAATTTGTTTGTGTTAGTATAAAAGACAATATTAATTAAAGGGGGAATCATTATGATTAATATTAATAGACAAAAAATTAACGAACTTGTCCATAATGGCAAAAATTTAATTTTAAAAAAAGCTCTACCTTTTGTTTTAGCAACTGGTTTTGTCGTTGGCGCTGGTGCTACTAAAGCTGAAGCTGCTAATATTGAATTTCCAACGATAAATATTACTTATAGTGGCAATAATGAATATGTTAATGAAGGAACATATAAATCAAGTTATGTTACCGATCGCCAAGCTAGAGAATTAAATGCAATTATCGAAGATATCGATGATGATTTTCAAGAAATTTATACGGTTTTAGCTAATGGAGGAATGAATATTAACCATACTGGTAGAAAAGCTAATAGTATGGCAAGAATGTTAGCTAGCATTAATTTAATTGAAAATGAATATGAAGAAGTAATGGATGATTTAAACAGCACGGAAAAACAAATTATTAAAAAATATTTAGATAGTAAAATTAACGAAAGTAAATTAGTTTTTTCTAGTGTTACTAACATTTCGGTTAGAGACTTAAATGATTATGATGATGATTATACTTGTGTATTTGCTAATAGTATTGGTAATAATAATTTAGTGAATATTGGAGTATATGAATTAAGAAATAATCAAATTATTGATTCAAGAATAATTACTTTAGATGATTCTAAATTAAGCAAAGATAAAACTTTAGTAGTTATTCCTAATTTAGATGTGACATATAGTGGAACAAGACCTAATTTTAAAACGGAATATGATACAGTAGTTATTCCTAAAAATAATGAAAATATGTGTCTTCAAGCAATGCGTGATATTGACATATTCTATGACAAAATAGAAAGCGCTATTAATTCTGGTAATTATAATATCAGCAACAGTTCAAAAGAAGATGTCCTTTTAGCTATTTATGGTGATACTAATTTAATTAGTCAAACTATCAATAATAAATATGCTTATTATCAAAATTTAAAACCAGCTTTAAATCAATATTTGAATTATAAACAATCTTTAATGGTATCAAAGGTATATAATAAAAATTCTAGTCGTATTAATTATCGTGATTATGTCGAATATTCTATCAACAATAAACCTGTTAGAATTAGTGAAGAACAAGGCTTTGTTTATTATAGAAATGGCAATGAAACATTATTAACTATCGACCGTGGTTATTTAGATACTAAAGATTTACAATCTAGTGCTGTTACTAATCCAAGTCAATTAAAAAATGTTAAAATAGATGCTTATACTGGTGTTAATATTTATGTCGATGGAATATTATATACACCAAAAGATGCTAATGGTAACAAGATAACTCCATTTGTTCATAATGGAACAACTTATTTACCAATTGCAGCTATCTCAACTTTATATGGTGCGGATGTCGAATGGAAAAATAATTCAGTTTATATTCAATCTAACAATAATATCAGTAATGAATTTTATATTGATGCTAATGGCAATAAAGTATATTTTAAAAATTATCCAGCGGTACCTGTATCTAATGAACAACCAAGTAAAACATTAACTAAAAAAGAAGTAACAGCTGCTATCGGTGTAAATATTTATTTTAATGGTAATTTATATACACCACAATTAACTAATGGTCAAAAAACAGAAGTATATATTATTAATGGAACAACTTACGTTCCTGCCCGTGATATATCAGCGATGTTTGGTACAAGTATTAGTTGGGATCAAGCAACTAATAGTGCCTTATTAAATCGTTATGGTTATACAATTGACGACGATTATAACGATGATTATAATGATGATTATAATAATTACGATGGTGCTTACTATTATGATGAAAATGGTAATCGCGTTTATATCGGGGAAGATGAATATGATCATATAAGATAGTCGATAGGCTATCTTTTTAATTAAGCAAGAAAGCAAACTTTAGTTCGTTTTTCTATTGACTTTATTTTTTAAATAGTTTATAATTAGACTGTAGGAGTTAAATAGAGGAGGAAATATGACAAAAAGTAGTAGTGATAAAACTTTAGACCAAGTTTTACAAGATATCGAAAAACAATTTGGTAAAGGTTCGGTAATGAAATTAGGTTCTAACGAAGTTAGACAAATAGATGTAATTCCTAGTGGTTCAATTGCTTTAGATATGATTTTAGGTATTGGTGGATATCCAAAGGGAAGAATAATTGAAATTTATGGTCCTGAATCAAGTGGTAAAACAACATTTGCTTTACATGCGATTGCTGAAGCTCAAAAATTAGGTGGTAGAGTAGCATTTATTGATGCCGAGAACTCTTTAGATCCACAATATGCTAAAAAATTAGGCGTCAATATAGATGAATTATTATTATCACAACCAGATAATGGCGAACAAGCTTTAGAAATATGTGAAGCCTTAGTAAGAAGTGGTGCTATTAGTGTTATTGTAATTGATTCGGTTGCGGCTTTAGTTCCCCAAGCAGAAATCGAAGGCGAAATGGGTGATTCCCATGTTGGACTACAAGCTAGATTAATGAGTCAAGCTTTAAGAAAATTAGCGGGTGTTATTAATAAGACAAATACAATTGCAATATTCATTAATCAATTAAGAGAAAAAGTTGGCGTTATGTTTGGTAACCCTGAAGTCACTCCAGGTGGTCGCGCTTTAAAATTCTATTCTTCAATTAGATTAGAAATTAGAAGAGCTGAAGCTATTAAATTAGGAACTGATATTGTCGGTAATAAAACAACTATTAAAGTAGTTAAAAATAAAATGGCGCCCCCTTTTAAGTCTTGTACTGTTGATATTATGTATGGCGAAGGAGTTTCACACGAAGGTGAATTGGTCGATTTAGCAAGTGAAGCCAATATTATTGAAAAAAGTGGTGCTTGGTATTCATATAAAGGGGAAAAAATTGGTCAAGGTAAAGAGAATGTTAAAGATTTGTTAAAAAAGAACCCTGAATTATCTAAAGAAATAGAGGATAGAGTAAGAATTCATTTTGGTCTAAAAAAAGAAAATAAAAAAGAAGAAAAATAAAAAATTGGTTTTATAAAAGCCAATTTTTTTTACCATGTATTTATGATATCACAGTTACTACTTTCCGGCATTGGATCAGGCATTTGCATTCTAACAATCATAGGAATTTTAAAGGCACGACCAAAAGCCATACAGGTACCAGGTTGTAAACTTTTTTGCTTTTCGACAATATCGATACTGATATTAGGTAACATTTTTTGAATATATTCAACATCTAAAGGATGGGTTATTTTAAAAATCAAAAAATTAGACATTTGTGAGATAACAGTATCAGATAATTCAACTGGTCTTTGGGAAATTAAATCTAAAATAAGTCCATATTTACGCCCTTCTTTAGCGACGCGATCAAATATATTATAACCTAAAAGGAAAGTATCACTATCTTTTTGAACATATCTATGTGCTTCTTCAATAAATATATGAAATGGTATGGTAGCTCTATTGCTCATATTTTTAGTATAATCGAATAATAATTTTACATAAGTTTTAGTCACAAATTTAGCAAACCAATCTTCGACATCTTCTAAATTAAAGTTAATTATTTGGGCTTTATGGTTATTATTACTAATTAGACTAGCAATATATTGATCGATTGTCATAAATTCAGGAACATTAAAATATCTTGCATATTCACTAATAATTATAGAATGAAGTCTTACTTTTAAGGTAACCGCACTGTTATAAGCTTTTTCATTTCTAAGTAGTCCTTCTGAAATTAAAGTAAAGTTTAAAGCTTTTTCTAAATCTTCTAAAGTAAAATAATTTATTTCTTTTTCTTCATATTGATCTAAACTTTCATCGATAAAACTAGAGACATATTCGGATAATAAAACACTTTCTGAAAAATTATCTTGATCATTAATTAAAAAACATTCTCTAAATTTTCGCGTATAGCCAACACCTTGAACAACGGCTTCAGGGTTAAATTGTGGCGTTGAACAAGAATTGAAAATAGCAAAGACATCATTTCTTTTACTACTCGCACTTTGATTAGTATATAAAATATTCATAATTGCTTTAGCAATTAAATGATTTTTATATTTTAAAGCTGTTTCATCACTAGCCGCAAAAATTTTAACTAACTTTAAAGTTCTTTCGATAATTGGTAATTGCGCATGTTCACTTGCATTTAATAAAATAGCAAAATCATCATTATCTAATAACCATAATGGTATTAATAATGGTTGCCCTATTGTGTCATGTTTATTGGTTGTATAATATTTAAACTGATAATTAGGATCGATGGAATTAAAATTAGAAAACGCATTGTGATATTCACCATATGCATCAAAAATAAAAATATTGGCTTTATATGGTTTAAAATTAGGATTTTTAAATACGTTTTGTAAAAGCCGAGCTACGCCACATGATTTACCTGAACCACTATTACCAAAAATAGCCATATGGTTAGAAAATAATTCATTGATATTGACCATGATTGGATAATTATCATATAAAGCACTAGTTCCTAACATAAAACTATTCTTATCGTTAGCGCCGATGATTAATTTTAATTCCTCACTATTAATCATTCTAATATTAGATTCAATAGTAGGTTTTCTAATAACCCCACCGACAAATTGATTGTTAACTATTTCGCCTAAGAACCTAATTTTAATTAAGTCTTTACCAATATCATCAATTTCTCCTAAAACTTTTTTCTTTTCGTCTTCAAATATAACATGCATATTCATTAAGTTAGTTGAAACTTTAACATTTGGTGGTATTTGAACATGCGCCATATTGTTACTGATATAAACTATTTTTCCTAACATATTATTCACCCTCATTTATTCTATAAATAATTATATCTTATTTTAATCTAAAAATCTAGTTTATTTAGAAAAATACTTATACTTGACTTATCTTTCCATAAATATTAAAATAATAATAGAGTTGATACTCTAAGGAAAGTGGAGGTAATATATGAATGATGTTATATTCTCCATTTTACTTGTAATATTGGGACTTTTTGTCGGAATCATTATTATGATTGTACTAAATTATATCAAAACTAATATTTCTGGTAAAAAAGCTGAATCAATTATCGATAAAGCTAACAAAGAAGCAGATAAAATAAAGAAAAATTATTTATTAGATGCTAAAGAAGAAGCTCATAAATTAAAAATAGATTTTGAAAAGGAAATGAAAGAAAAGAAAAACGAATTAAAAGAATCAGAAGAAAGATTACTTTTAAGAGAAAGCAATATTGATAAAAGAGATCAAACTTTACAAAATCGTGAGCAAATGTTAGAAGAAAGAGAAAATAATTTAGTAAATAAACAAAGAGAAATTCAAAAAGAACAAGATAAAGTGGAGGAAATAAAAAAAGAACAAGTTGACTTGTTAGAAAAAATAGC
>CALVSM010000002.1 GCA_944359025.1 uncultured Bacilli bacterium | reverse complement strand
TATATGGAATATTTAAATGGTAAATTATATCACTTTAGAGATAATGTTACTGGTTTAGAAGCTGATTCTATATTGGAGTTTAGTGATGGCGAATATGCTATTGTGGAAATAAAATTAGGTTTTAATCAAGTTGAAGAAGCTAAAAAAAATCTATTAAATTTATATGATAATATGATAAAAAAACCTAAATTTATGTGTGTTATAGTAGGATATACTGATGTTATTGCTAAAGATCCTAAGACAGGAATTTATATAGTACCAATAACAGCTTTAAAACCTTAAAAATATAGCAAATAAAAATTTATAAAATAATATTATTGAATATTAAACTTAAATTAGGAAGATTAAATTAATATATTTAGTCTTTTTTTATTAAAATTCATCTCTTTTTAAAAAAATGTTAAAAACATATTGACAAATTAAAATGTTTTTAATATAATGTTAGTAACAAGCAGAAAAACTGCTTAAAAAAATATATTTTGTTATTAACAAAAAATTAGAAAGAGGTAATTTTATGAAAAAAGAATTAGAAGAGTTAAAACAATTATTGATTATCGTTGATATGGTTAACGGTTTTGTCAAAGAAGGAGCAATGGCAGATAAAAAAATAGCTCATATCATTCCTGAACAATTAAGATTAATTAAAATGATATTAGAAAAAAACGAAGGTTTAGCTTTTATTAAAGATAATCATGAATTAGGTTGTCGTGAGTTTGAAAGATTTCCTATTCATTGTGTAATTGGAACAGAAGAAGCTGAATTAGTTGACGAATTAAAACCTTATGAAAAAGAGGCATTAGTTTATTCAAAAAATTCAACAAGTGCGATTTTCGCCCCTAATTTTATGGAAGATATTCAAAGAATGAAAAATTTAAAAGAAGTTATTATTACTGGTTGTTGTACTGATATATGTGATATGAATCTAGCTATTCCACTTCAAAATTATTTTGATCAAAATAATCAAAAAGTTGATATTATCGTTCCTACTAATGCTGTAGAAACATACGATGCAGCTTATCACAACCGAGATGAATATACAAAAATGGCTTATAAGTTTTTAGAACAATCAGGAATTCAATTAGTTAAAAGGAGGGATAAAAAATGACAAATAAAACATTAATGACTGATTTTTATGAGTTGACGATGGCTCAAACTTATTTTGATAAAAAAGAACAAGATAAAAAAGTTTATTTTGATGTGTTCTTTAGAAAAAATCCTTTTAATGGTGGCTATACTATTATGGGTGGATTAGATAATATAGTTGAATATATCAATAATTTTAAAATAAGTGAAGATGATATAAATTATTTAAGAAGTTTAAATAAATTTAGTGAGGAATTTTTAAACTATTTAAAAAATTTAAAATTTACTGGTGATATATTTGCTATTCCTGATGGTACCGTAATATTTCCTAATGAGCCGGTTATAACTGTTAGAGCTAATATAATTGAAGCCCAATTAATTGAAACAGCTTTACTTACTTGTTTTAACCATGGTTCTTTAGTAACTACTGCAAGTAAAAGAATAACAAGTGCTACGGATAAACCAGTAATGGAATTTGGAGCGAGACGAGCTAGGGGAATTGATTCAGCGATTGAAGCTTCTAAATATGCTTATGTTGGTGGATGTTGTGGAACAAGTAATACTTTAGCAGCTAAAAAATATGATTTACCTTTAATGGGGACGATGGCTCATAGTATGATTTGTGATGCAGATAGTGAATATGAAGCATTCTTAGACTATGCGAAAAGCAATCCAGATAATTGTGTTTTCTTAGTTGATACTTTTGATACTTTAAGAAGTGGTATCCCTAATGCAATTAGAGTTGCTAATGAGTATTTAAAACCTAATGGTTATAAATTTAAAGGAATTAGAATCGATAGTGGTGATTTAGCTTATCTTTCTAAAGAAGCAAGAAGACTATTAGATGATGCGGGATATAAAGATACAACGATATGTTTAAGTAATGGTTTAAATGAGGAAACTATTAAAAGTTTAGTTAATCAAGAAGCTTGTTTTGATTCATTAGGTGTAGGCGATAATATAGCAGCATCTAAAGAAAGAGTCGGTGGGGTATATAAATTAGTAGCTGTTGAAAAAGAAGGAGAATTAATTCCTAAAATAAAAGTAAGTAATGATACTATTAAAACAATTAATCCAGGATATAAAAAAGTTTATCGCTTTTATGATAAAACAACTAATTATGCTTTAGGCGATGTTATAATATTAAATGATGAGATAATTCCTAAAGACAAATATACTTTAATTGATCCTAATGCTGAATGGAAACAAACAACAATTACTAATTATGATGTAAGAGAACTACAAGTTCCAATATTTATCGATGGTACGCAAGTTTATGACGTTCCAAGTGCTAAAGAAAGTAAAGAGTATTGTGACCAAGAATTCAAAACCATATATCCAGAAATTAAAAGAAGTTCTAATCCTCATGGTTATTATGTTGATTTAAGTAAAAAACTATTAAAACTAAAAAAGGAATTAATCGAACAAGTTGTATCGCAAGGAGGTAAACAATTAGTCAAATGCGCAAAGAAAAATTAGAAGAATTAAAAAGTTATATTGAACAATTAAAAACAATTAAATTAGAAAAAAAAGAATTGAATGGTTTTATTAAAAGTCAAGGTTATGAGTGTTATCTAAATAATGGTAGTATTATTAAAAGAGAAAAATTAATTAAAGGAACTAATGATGGTAGTGCGGTAATTATTATGCCAATAACAGAAAATAATGAAGTATTAGTAGTAATCGAACCACGAGTTTTTACTAAGGAAACAGTTGGAATTGGTTTTCCTGCTGGTTACATTGAAAAAGGTGAAAATCCTAAAATTGCTGCATTACGAGAATTACAAGAAGAGACAGGTTATGTTCCAGAACATCTTGAACAAATCGATGCTTTTTATCAAGATGAAGGATGTTCAAGTGCTTATAATTATATTTTTATCGCTTATAATTGTAAGAAAAAATATCCTCAACAATTAGATAAAGATGAATTAGTTAAATATATGTTATTTAATTATGAGGAATTAGAAGAGTTAGAAAAATTAGGTTATATTAAAGGAGCAAATACTAAATTAGCTTTAGCTAAATCTAAAAATTATATTAAGAGGTGAAGTATGAATGATTTAAAATTAATCGTCTTAGAAAATTGCTTAGAATTAGGTTTAAAAGTTAATGAAAATCTAGAAAAATTAAATAATAAAAATAATTATTTGGTATCGATAGTTAATAGCCGTTTTGCTAATGGTGAAGGGAAAGTAAAAATCGAAGATACAGTAAGAGATAAAGATTTATACATTATATCTGATGTAGGAAATTATAATATCAATTATCAATTACACGGAATGACACATTATATGTCACCTGATGAACATTTTCAAGATATTAAAAGGGTAATCAGTGCGACAAGTGGTCATGCTGAACGTATTAATTTAATTATGCCATTACTATATCAATCAAGACAGCATAAACGTAATGGAAGAGAATCATTAGATTGTGCGATTGCTTTACAAGAATTAGAAAGTTTAGGTGTCAACAATATTATAACTTTTGATGCTCATGATCCTAATGTATCAAATGCTATCCCTAAACTACCTTTTGAAAATTTTTATCCTACCCATACTATTATTAGTGATTTAATCGATAAAGAAGATATTAACAATATTTTAGTTATTAGTCCTGATATGGGAGCAATGGAACGAGCTAGATATTATGCCGAAGTATTAGGCTGTGATGTTGGGGTATTTTATAAAAGAAGAGATTTAAGTAAAGTTATCAATGGTAAAAATCCGATTGTCGAACATGTTTATATGGGTGCAGATGTTAAAAATAAAGATATTATTATTGTCGATGATATGATAGCTTCTGGTAATTCGATGATTGAGACAGCTAAAGAATTAAAACTAAAAGGAGCAAGAAAAATATATTTAATCGCTACATTTGCTTTATTGACAGAAGGTGTTGATAATTTTATTGAAGCATATAATAATGGTTATTTTAATAAGTTATATTCAACTAACTTATCTTATGTGCCAACTGTTATTAAAAATAGTGATTGGTATTATGAAGTAGATTGTTCTAAACAAATAGCGGAAATAATTACAACTTTAAATAATAAAAAATCATTAACTGTATTACACAACGGTAAAAAAGAAATTATTGCTAAAGTAAGAAAAAAATTAGGAGGAAATTATGAAAAAATTTAATGTTGAAAAAGAAACGAAAAATGTAATTAATTTTATTAAAAAATATTATCAAGAAAACAATTTAAAAGGAGCTATTTTAGGTATTAGTGGTGGTAAAGATTCAGCAGTAGTTGCGGCATTAATGGTAAAAGCTTTAGGTAAGGATAATATAATTGGTGTTACTTTACCATGTCATTCTAAAGAAGAAGATAAAACTGATGCTAAACTAATTAGTGATTATTATGGCTTTAAATTAATTAATTTTGATATTACCAATACATTTGATGTCTTTAAAGAAGAATTAAAAAAATTAGGTAATTTTAAAGAAGAAGAATTAAAAAATAGTGACATTAATTTAAAACCAAGATTAAGAATGGCAACTTTATATTATTTAGCAGCTTTATATAGTGCGATAAATGGTCAAACATATTTAGTAGCTGGTACATCTAATAAATGTGAGTTATATGTTGGTTACTTTACTAAAGGTGGCGATTCTGTTCATGATATCGCACCAATTGCTGATTTTACCGTCGAAGAAGTTATTAAAATAGGCGAATATTTAAAAGTGCCAGAAAAAGTATTATATAAAACACCAAACGATGGTTTATCTAATCAAACTGATGAAGATAAATTAGGTGTTAAATATAGTGATATTGCTAAATATATGGATGGAGAAACTGTCGAAGAAGAAATCGCCACTAAAATAAAAAAACTACATAATAATAATCTTCACAAATTTAATATTCCTACGTATAGGAGATGATAAATTGAAAATAGGTGTTTATGTTGGTAGTTTCAATCCTGTTCATAAAGGACATATTCAAATTGTAAATGAATTATTAAATGATTTAGATAAAGTTATTATTGTACCAACTGGTAATTATTGGAATAAAAATGATTTAGTCGATATCAACCATCGAATAAATATGTGGAAATTTTATCAAAATGAAAAAATAATTATTAATGAAACACTTAATAATTTAAAATATACTTATCTAATTTTAAATGAATTAAGTAAAATTTATAATGAACTATTTTTAATAATTGGTGCTGATAATTTAATTGAATTTGATAAATGGCAAAATTATCAACAAATTTTAAACTATGACTTAATAATAATCAATCGGGATAATATCGATATTAATTATTATTTAAATAAATATAATATAAAAAAATACATAATCAAAAATAATTTAAAATTAAATATTTCTTCAACGATGATTAGAAATTTAATCAAAGAAAACAAATTTGATAAACTAAATCAATTCCTTGATGATAATGTTTTAAATTATATTAAAAAATATAAATTATATGGGTGATATGAAATGATAAAAAGAATAAAACTTTTCCCTAATAATAATATAACTTCTTTAAAAATAGTAAAAGAAATCAAAGAAAAAATAAAAAACTATCCATTTGAATTAGTAGAAACTAATTTTGATTTAGCTATTGCTATTGGTGGCGATGGTTCATTTTTAAGAATGGTTAAAGAATGTGAATTTAATGAAAATATATGTTATATTGGCATCAATACAGGAACATTAGGTTTTGCTCAAGAAATTTATCCTAATGAAATTGATAAATTTTTAGAAAAATTAAGTAAATCACAGTATAAAATAGAAGAAATTGGTATTCAGTATACAAAAGTATTTTTAAATGATAAAGTCGATAACTATAAATCATTAAATGAAATAGTTTTAAGAGAAGAAAACCTAAATACCTTAAAATTAGAAGTCATTATCGATAATATAAAATTAGAAGATTTTGTCGGTGATGGAATTTTAATATCTACTTCATTTGGCTCAACTGCTTATAATTTAAGCTTTGGTGGAAGTATTATATATAATGAATTACATACTTTACAAATAACCCCTATCGCTCCTTTAAATAATAAAAGTTATCATAGTTTAGTAAATTCATTAGTTATTGCTAAAGAAAGAACCATAACTTTAAAAACTAATAATAGTCTTATTTTAACTATTGATGGCGAAAATTATATTTACGATGAAGTAAAAAAAATAAATACCTCAATTAAAAATAAGATAATGTTATTACATTTAGAAGAATATGATTACACTAAAAAAATAAATGAAAAATTTATCAAATAATCTTATTAATAAAATTTTAAAAAGATTTACTTATTACTAAATAATTGTTATAATTAATTAAGAGGTGTTGTATGGAAAAGATATACAATAGTGAAGAAGAATTTTTAAAAGATTATGATGCAAGTAAATTTGATAAACTATCACTAACAACCGATATTCTTATTTTTAGTATTTCTTCAGAAGTTACTAATAATTATCGTAAATTAAGTAAAAAATATTTTAGTGTTTTATTAGTAAAAAGAGATGATTATCCATTTAAAGATAAATGGTGTCTACCAGGTGGTTTCGTCCAAATAGATGAAGATTTAGAAGATGCCCCTAAAAGAATATTAGCTAAAGAAACCAATTTACACAATATTTATTTAGAACAACTATATACTTATGGAGCAGTTGATCGGGATCCAAGAATGCGAATTATATCTACTTCTTATATGGCTTTAATCGATAAAAATAGATTAAATGAAAAATTACATTCTAATGCTTCTTGGTTTAATATCCATATTTCAGAAGAAAATAATCTAGTTGATATTTATTTAGAAAATGGTTTAGAAGAAATAAAATTTAAAATCAAAAAAACTTTAAAAGAATTAACAACTGATCGTTATAAATTTGAAGTATTAGAAAATGATAAATTAGCTTTTGATCATCCTTTAGTTATTTTAGCTGGAATTGAAAGATTAAAAAATAAAATTGAATATACTGATATTGTCTTTAATATGATGCCTGAATATTTTACTTTAGGAGAATTACAACAAGTTTATGAAACTATTTTAGGCAAAAAATTATTAGATCCTGCTTTTAGAAGAATAATTGCTGATAAAGTTGAGAAGACTGATAAAATGCAAACAGGTGGAGGACATCGACCTAGTTATTTATTTAAGTATAAAAAACATTAAAATTTTAATGTTTTTTTAAATTATTTAAACACTAAAATATGGTATAATAATTAATGTTTGTGAGGTGTTTTATGGACAAAATAATTATTAAAGGAGCAAGAGAAAATAATTTAAAAAATATAAATATTGAACTACCTAAAAATAAATTAATTGTTATGACAGGAGTATCAGGTAGTGGGAAAAGTAGTTTGGCTTTTGATACGATTTATGCTGAAGGTCAAAGAAGATATGTCGAAAGCTTGTCTGCTTATGCTAGACAGTTTTTAGGTGGTACTGATAAACCTGATGTCGATAGTATCGAAGGTTTGAGTCCTTCAATTAGTATCGATCAAAAAACAACTAATAAAAATCCTCGTAGTACAGTTGGAACAATTACTGAAATATATGATTATTTAAGATTGCTATACGCAAGAATTGGTGTACCATATTGTCCGATTCATAAAGAGCCGATTACTAGTCAAAGTATCGAGGAAATGACTAATCAAATTATGAATTTAGAAATTGGTACTAAAATTAGAGTTTTAAGTCCTGTTGTTTATGGTGAAAAAGGAACTCATAAAGATTTATTAGAAAGATTAAAAAAAGAAGGTTATGTAAGAGTAATTATCGACGATAATGAATATGAATTAAGTGAAGATATATCTTTAGAAAAAAATAAAAAGCATTTTATTAAAGTGGTAATTGACCGTTTAATTATTAAAGAGGAAATAAGAAGTAGATTATATGAATCAATCGAATTAGCTTCTAAATTAAGTAAAGGAAAAGTAGTCATTGATGTTATCGGTCAAGATGAAATTATTATGAGTGAAAACTATGCTTGTCCAAAATGTGATTTCTCGTTACCAGAACTAGAACCAAGAATGTTTAGTTTTAATTCACCATATGGTGCTTGTGAAGATTGTAAAGGTTTAGGAATAAAATTAAAAATCGATGAAGATTTAATTATTCCTAATAAAGATTTAAGTATTAATGAAGGTGCTATCGTATCTTTAAATTTAAACGATGATAACACTTCAAGAACGCAAATTGAAACAGTAGCTAAATATTATGATATAGATCTTAATACACCAATAAAAAAATTGGATAAAGCTAAATTAGATATTATTTTGTATGGCTCAAAAGATATTTTAGAATTTAAATATGTTTCTAAAAATGGTAATACGCGTAATAGTAAAGATTATTATGAAGGGGTAATTACTAATTTAGAAAGAAGATATATGGAAACTAAAAGTAATTGGATAAGAGAATGGATCGAAAACTATATGATGGAATCAATTTGTCCTACTTGTAAAGGGGCTAGATTAGATGATTCCGTTTTATCCGTTTTAATTAATAAGAAAAATATTTATGAAATAACTAAATTAAGTATTAAAGAATTAAAAGATTTCTTATCTAATTTAAAACTAACCAAAGAACAACAAAGCATATCAGAACTTATTATTAAAGAAATATTAGCTCGTCTTTCATTTTTAATTAATGTTGGGTTAGAATATTTAACTTTAAATAGAAGTGCTGGGACTTTATCAGGAGGCGAAGCGGGAAGAATTAGATTAGCTACGCAAATTGGTTCAAGGTTAACCGGTGTTTTATATGTTTTGGATGAACCAAGTATTGGTTTACATCAAAGAGACAATAATCGTTTAATTAATTCTTTATTGGAAATGCGTGATTTAGGTAACACTTTAATCGTTGTTGAACACGATACTGATACGATGTTAGCTAGTGATTATTTAGTTGATATCGGACCACTTGCAGGCTTACACGGTGGGGAAGTAGTTGCTTGTGGCACACCTAAAGAAGTAATGGCTAACAAAAATAGTATCACTGGAAGATTTTTAGCTGGTATCGATAAAATAGAAGTACCTTCAAAAAGAAGAAAAGGTAATAAAAAATATTTGGAAATTATTGGCGCTAAAGAAAATAATTTAAAAAACATTAATGTTAAAATACCTTTAAATACATTCACTTGTATAACTGGAGTATCAGGTAGTGGGAAATCAACTTTAATCAATGAAATTTTATATAAAGCAGTAGCTAGTAATTTGTATAAATTTAAAGAAAAACCTGGTTTACATAAACAAATTAAAGGTTTAGAAAATATCGATAAAGTAATTGATATATCGCAAGCACCAATCGGTAGAACACCAAGATCTAACCCTGCTACTTATACTGGAGTATTTGACGACATAAGAGAAGTGTTTGCGAATACGAAAGAAGCTAAGATTAGAGGCTATGATAAAGGAAGATTTTCTTTTAATGTTAAAGGGGGAAGATGTGAAGCTTGTTGGGGCGATGGTGTTAAAAAAATCGAAATGCATTTTTTACCGGATGTTTATGTTCCTTGTGAGGTATGTCATGGAACTAGATATAATCAAGAAACATTACAAATTAAATACAAAGGAAAAAGTATCTATGATGTTTTAGAAATGCGTGTCGAAGAAGCAATTGATTTTTTTGAAAATGTTCCTAAAGTTAAATCTAAATTACAAATGTTAATGGATGTTGGTTTATCTTATATTAAATTAGGACAAAGTGCGCCTACTTTATCCGGTGGGGAAGCAGCTAGAGTAAAGTTAGCTAAAGAATTACAAAAAAAACCTACGGGTAAAAGTTTATTTATCTTAGATGAACCAAGTACTGGTTTACATAGTTTTGATATCAAGAAGTTGTTAGTCATTTTACAAAAGATTGTCGATAATGGTGATACGGTTTTAGTAATTGAACACAATTTAGATATTATTAAAGTAGCTGATTATATTATCGATTTGGGTCCTGAAGGTGGCGATGAAGGAGGAAGCATTGTCGCTTGTGGGACTCCTGAAGAAGTAGTTAAAGTTAAAGAAAGTTATACTGGACAATTTTTAAAAGACTATTTAAAATAAAAAATCTACATATTTTTATGCAGATTTTTTTAATATTTATGTAGAATTCTACATAATAATATACTAGGAAAGTGCTTTGCAAAATTTATAAAGCAAAGTTATCAATAGGTGAATAATTAAAATAGTGTACAAAAGAATACACCAACCATGTCTATTAACTGATAGAAAATTCAAAAAATGATAAAATTATAAAAACTATTTACAAATATATGTTTGTATAGTATAATTGACTTACTGGTGGTGATTATATGGAAAAAATATTAAAAGGTTATGTGTTTAGATTATATCCAACTAAGGAACAGGCAATCTTAATTGAAAAAAGTATTGGCTGTTCAAGATTTATTTATAACTATTTTTTAGACATCAGCAAAGAAGAAAAAATTAATGCTTATAATTATATAAAAAAATTACCAGAATTAATAAATGAATATCTATGGTTAAAAGAAGTAGATAGTTGTTTACTTCGATGTAGTATTTTTAATTTGGATAACGCTTATCAAAAATATTTTAAAGAAAAGAAAGGTTTACCAAAATTTAAAAGTAAAACAAGAAGCCGACAAAGTTATCGGACGAATAACATAACAAGTAATTATAAAGAAAAAACATATAACAGTATCGAACTAGATTTGAATAAAAAAATAATCAAATTACCCAAATTAAAAGAAGTAGCTATTAAAGGATATCGCAACTTAAAACAAATAAATGGCAAAATTATTAATGCGACAGTTTATAAAGAAGCAAATAAATATTATGTTAGTGTTTGTGTCGAAGAATATATCAATCAACCAATAATAACACCTAAAACAATAATCGGGCTAGATTTAGGAATAAAAAATCTAGTTATAACATCCGATGGTAAAGTATATGATAATCAAAAATATATTCAAAAATATGAAAAGAAAATCAAAGGGTTACAAAAATGGTTATCACGAAGCCAAAAAGGAAGCAAAAATCGCGAAAAGATTAGATTAAAACTAGCTAGAGTCTATCAAAAGTTAAGAAATGCAAGAAAATATCTCATTCATCAAATAAGTAAAGAAATAACCGAAGAAAATGACATAATTGTGGCTGAAAAATTAAAGATAAATCAAATGGTAAAAAACTCCCATCTTTCTAAACAAATATATGATGCCAGTTGGCAAGAACTAATAAGATGTATATCGTATAAAAGTAAGTGGAAGAATAAGAAATTCTACCAAATAGATACCAGTTATCCAAGTAGTCAAATATGTAGTCATTGTGGCTATAAAAATAAAGAATTAAAAAATCTAAAGATAAGAGAGTGGGAATGTCCAAAATGTCAAAATAAAAATGAACGAGATTTAAACGCTAGTATTAATATTATGAATGAAGGGTTAAAACAGTATATGGACGAACTGCAATTCAATTAGTTTTGAATGAAATAAAAATAGGGTGGCGACCATCCGAGGTTGGTCTATGGAGAAAGCTAAGTTTTCTATGAAGTAGAAAATCTTTACTGTGAAGTAAAGACATTCAAAACTTTTTTGAATTTTGTTCTTTGTTAAATAACACGCATTCTCTTTTATTATCTAAATTAAAGGAGAAATCTTCTTTATTAACTGATAAAAATCTTTTAATTGAAACGATCCGGTTATATTTAAAAGGATGATCAAAATCAATTTTGACATCTTTATCATTGTTATAATGTTTTTCATCTAAATAGTAGGGATCCCATAAATAAAAACTATTATCATCATAATCAGTTAATAGGACATAATGTTCACAAGTTTGATAAGTTCTAAATAAGACACAACCATCATTATCGATACATTGTTTAATTTTATCGATTGTGACATCTTTATTTAATAAGTGTTCACAGTTTAGACCATAGTTATTGCTTTTAACATGTTTAGTTAACCATTCACATATTTTTTCAATAGCTTCTCTACTAGTACCACCTTGGCCGATATTACCTTTTTTATCATAACAGTCTAAACTATATTTGGTAACGACTTTAACTAATTCCGCAGGAATTTCTTCTCTTTTGTATAAATACATAATAGCATTTAAAATAGATACAGTACCACAATCAAATTCGGTCATTTGAAATCTTAATGGTGTTTTCAAAAAAATCACATCCTTATATCCATTATAACACGAATATTAAATAATATTTTGTCTGATGTAAAGAAAGTGTAAAAATTGAAAATTGTGGTAACATATAATTAAAAAATGGAAGAAATTTCATTTTTTTTTAATTTTTTTTAAAAATAAAAAGGAAATCGCCAACTTTTCGCTAATATAACTAGTAGGAGGTGAAATATGAAAAAGATTTTATGGTTAATATTTTTACTTGTTATTGGTTCTAAAGTAGAAGCTAGCGAAGTATATTATTCTAATTATTCTGATTTTTCTAGTTATCAAGAAGAAGAGGTTGTCGCATCAGATATTGTTGATGTTGCAGTGGAAGAAAGGTATCTTTGGTATAAAAAAAATGAAGTAATCGGCGACTATAAATTATATAATCAAGAAGATAAATTTAGTGATGAATGTTATTTAACTAATTATTCTAATTGGCAAGAAGAAAAAGTAGATAATGTTGGTTATGTTTATGAAGAAAGAAATAAGTATGAATATACTAAAGCCGAAGCAATTAGATATATTCACTTATACAATTTGCAAGGAAGCTATGGCGCTTTTAGAATAACTGAATTGATGGTCAAGGTAAATGGTAAGGAAATTGACTATGATTATACTTGTGATGGCTGTTTAGCAGGATTTGACGATTATATTCATAATGGTATTTATGAAGAAAATATGTCATATATCGATAATGGTGGCTCTTTAATTATCGATTTAGGTAAAGAGTATCCTTTAAATCAAATTGAAACCATTTTTTATATTTTTGATTTAGGTCCTAGCGATAAAAAATATACAATTGGTTATTCAAAAGATAAAAAAGATATTTTTGTCGCTCAAGGATATTTATTACGTTTTGCTGATTATCATTGGTCAAATGCAAAAAAGGAAGTTAAAAAAATTACCGATTTTAATATCGATATTAGTGAATGGACAACAAAAGAAATTTCTTATGAAGAAGAAAATCATTCTAATATAGTTGATGTTAAGGTAACTAAACAATACCGTTATCAGGAAAAATGGTGTAAAGTTATCGAAGAAGAAAAAGAATATTATAATGAATATTCTAATACAGCTATTTATGATTATATTTATAAAGATGAAGCAAGTAAGAAGAATTTTTACCGCTATCGTCTTCGTGATAAATTGGAAATAAACATTCATGATATTACGGATAAGAATTTTGACTTAAATGATTTTATTGTTTTTAGTACTGATAAAGTTAATATTCAAAACAATATTGATTGGCAAAAAAACGGTAACTATGAAGTTAAATTTATTTTAAATGATATCGTAGTAACTAAAGATGTAAAATTAAACATTTTAGAAAATACTATTTTTGATTTAGAACAAGAAATAGCTGATTTAAAAGAAGAAATTATATCTTTAGAAGATTATTTACACGATAAAGAACAAGAGTATGAAGCAAAAATAAATGATTTAAACGAAAAGTTAGATAATTGTCAAAAAGAAAATAGTTGTTTAAAAGAAACATTAAAACAAAAAGAAGAACTTTTAAAAAAACAAGAACAAGAATTGCAAGATTTAATTGATAAAGTTAATAGGTTACAAGCGGAGCTTATATCAAAAATCGATGAATTAACTACTTTAAAAAAAGATAATCAAGAATTACAAAAGGAAATAATTAGTTTAGAAGAAGAAATAAATAATTTAAAGAAAGAAGCGATTGTTTTAAACAATGATATAGCTTTAAAATATAGGGAAATTACCGAGTTAACAAATGCTAATGAATTTTATCAAAATAAAATCGCAGAATTAAATGAAGATTTGAAATTATTAAATGAAGCGATGAATAATAAATTAAAAGAAAAAGATAATATAATTAAACAATATGAAAGCAAATGTCTAGAAGATTCAAATTTAGACAATAAGTTAAGTGATTATATTTTAAAGATTAATGGTCATAGTATTTTAGATATAACCATTATAGTTCTTTTGTTTATTCTTTTGATTTATATAATATTTAAAAATCAAAAATTTAAAAAATAAGTCTAGTTTTGTCGAATCGGTATAAAATTAAAAAAAGATGTGCTAAATTATTATGGAAGGTGATTAGTTTGTTAGATATAAATATTGAATTTTTTAAAGGAATTTTATTTATTAGATTGACAGGTGTTTTAAATAAAAATACGGTAGATAAACTAAAGATAGAAGTTAATAATTTAGTTAAAGAAAATGGAATTAGAAATACGGTTTTTAATGTGAGTGGTTTAGATTCTATCGATTGTTACGGTATAAATACTTTACTTAATAATTATGAAATATGTAAAAATAATAACGGTCAAAGTTTATTATGTGGTTTAAACAATAATTTAGTTAAACATCGAATTAATCATAGTCGATTATTAAAATATATGTATGAGACTTCTGATGAATTAAGTGCTATGAATATAATAAATTTATAAGGAGATAATATGGACCAATTAATTTTAGAAAATAAAAATTTAATTTATGCGATTACTAGATATTTTGAGAAGTATTCTAATAAAGAAGATTTGTTTCAAGCCGGATGTATTGGCATGATTATGGCTTATAAAAAATATAAACCAGAGATGAATGTTAAATTTACGACTTATGCTTATCCTTACATTTTAGGTGAAATGAAAAAATTAGTTTCGCATGATAAAAATATTAAAGTAAGTCGTAGTATTCAATTACTTAGTTTAAAGATTGAAAAATCTAAAATTATTTTAAGTCAAAAATTAATGCGGGAACCAACTAATTTTGAACTGGCAGAATTTTTAGAAATACCGATTCAATTAATCGATGAAGCTATCAACAGTAGTAAAACAATTTATAGTTTAGATGAACCATTAAACGATGAAGGTAAAGAAATGACTTTACAAGATACAATAGGAAAATCAGATAATTTAGATGAATTATTAATGCTTAAGGATGCTTTAACTAATTTAACGCCTTTTGAACGTGAATTAATTACTAAACGTTATGTAAACGATTTAACGCAACAACAAACGGCGAATGAATTAGGTCTTACCCAAGTTCAAGTATCGCGTGGCGAACAAAAAATATTAACCAAATTAAAATCGAAACTAGTTGCATAAACTAGTTTTTTCGTATAAAAAAATAATATTTTCTCATAATAAAATTAGGAGGAACAAAGATGGAAAAAAATAAATATAAAAATTTAGTCAATAAACATACACCGAAAGAAAATATCGTATGTAATGGCTTAATTGCTTTTGTAGTAGGAGGTTTAATGGGGGTTTTAGGTCAAGCATTAATCGATATTTATTCTTATATTTTTAATATTTCAACTAGTGATGCGTCGATGTTGATGATTGTAACTTTAGTATTTCTAGGTTGTTTTTTAACTTGTTTAGGTTTTTTTGATAAATTAGTTCATTTTACAAGATGTGGTTTGATTATACCGATAACTGGTTTCGCACATGCGATGATGAGTGCCGCTTTAGAATATCGAAAAGAAGGACTTGTCACGGGTATTGGCGCTAATATGTTTAAATTAGCTGGTTCAGTAATTATATATGGTGTAGTAAGTGCTTATGTATTTGGTTTACTTAGGTTAATAATTATAGGAGGTTAAAATGACTTTTAAATATAATAATGTTTATATTAATGATACGGCAACTATAACTGGTCCTTATGAAAGTAAAGGACCACTATCTAAATACTTTGATAAAAGTTATGATGATTTATATTTTAATACTAAAACTTGGGAACAAGCTGAAATAAAGTTGATCGAAGAATCAATCGATATTTTATTAAATAAATTAGAAATAACTAAATTTGATGTTGATGTTTTAATTTCTGGTGATTTGTTAAATCAAATAGTAGCAACTAATTATGCGGCCTCTAGTTTAGGGATACCTTTAATTGGTATTTATTCAGCTTGCGCTACTAGTACATTAGGTTTGATTATTGCTTCTAATATGATTGAAGCTAAACAAGTTAAAAATGCGATAACTGTTACTTCATCGCATAACAATGCTGCGGAAAAACAATTTAGATACCCTATTGAGTATGGAGGTCCAAAAAGAAAAACCACGACATTTACTACTACTGGTGGCGCTAGTGCTTATTTATCTAGTAATAAAAAGGGTATTAAAGTGGAAAGTGCTACTTTAGGAACGGTTGTCGATTTAGGAATAACCGATGTATATCATATGGGAGCTGTGATGGCACCAGCGGCCGCTAAAACAATTTATGATCACTTAAGAGAAACCAAAAGAGAAATTGGTTATTATGATTTAATTTTGACTGGTGATTTAGGTAGATATGGTAAAGATATATTAAAAGAATATATGTTAAATGAGTATAGTATCGAACTTAAAAATTATGACGATTGTGGTTCGATGATATATGATATTGAAAATCAGTTTGTTTATGCTGGAGCAAGTGGACCAGCTTGTGCTCCTTTAGTAACTTATGGATATGTTTTTGATAAGATGTATAAAAAAGATATTAGAAGAGTTTTGTTAGTAGCCACAGGAGCTTTAATGAATACAACAATGGTTAATACTAAAAATACTATTCCTGCTATTGCTCATGCTATCAGTTTGGAGGTGGTCGAATGATTTATTTGAATTCTTTTATTTTTTGTGGTTTAGTTTGTTTAATTGCTCAATTGATTTTAGATAATACTAAATTAACTCCTGGTCATATTACGACGATTTTTGTCGTTGTTGGAGCTTTTTTAGATGTGTTTGGTATTTATGATAAAATAATTTTATGGGCTGGTGGGGGAGCTAATGTGCCGATTACTAGTTTTGGTCATTTATTAATTCATGGAGCGATGAGTACTACTGTCGATGTTGGAATAATGGGGTTAATGAGTGGTATGTTTAATTTAACCGCTTCAGGTATTACGGCAGCTATAGTATTTTCTTTCTTTTTATCTCTTATATTTAAGCCTAAAGACTAATTTTTTTCCAAAAAATGTTGCGTTATTTAAAAAAATATAGTACAATTTATATGTAGCGTTTTTTGGAGTAGTACTCAAGAGGCTGAAGAGGCGCCCCTGCTAAGGGTGTAGGTCGGGTAACCGGCGCGAAGGTTCAAATCCTTTCTACTCCGCCATTAGTTAATTATCCCTTATTTTATAAGGGTTTTTATTTTACAAAAATAAATGGTAACCACCAAAATATAAGTAAAAACATTATTAAGAAACCAAGCCAAGAAAACATATTACAAGTTTTAGCTATTTCAAGATTAGTTTTCTTAAATAAATAATACATTATTGCTCCAACAATAGGGAAAAATAAACTTATTATGGCATAGAAAATTTTAAGGTCATCACTTGTTTCGATGTTAGAATTTGGTAAACTATAATTATTTTTTAAAGCTTTACCGCAGCCTAAACAAAAATCTTGATTTTTAGTTATTTTAGTTCCACAATTTGGACAGTAGTTCATAAAGACCTCCTTCTATTAATTATTATATCATGAAAATTAAACAGGGTAATTGTTATAGATTTTTTATTAGAAATTTGGTATAATTTTATAAGTTGAGGTGTATTTATGAAAATATTAAAGTTATTAATGATAATATGCTGTTTTTTATTAGTTGGATGTGGCAAGATAGAACCAGAAACAGAAAAACCAAATGTTGATAATGACCAAGTAGATGATAATCAAACAATAGAAGAACCAGTTATTGAAGAACCAATCGATGAAAATCGCGAGCCTATAAATATTTATTTGTTTTGGGGGGATGGTTGTCATGTTTGTGAGAATTTAAAGAAATATTTTAGTGATATAGAAGAAGAATATGGTAAGTATTATAATTTGATTGAATATGAAGTATGGTTTAATGAGGAAAATAAAGAATTGATGATGAAAGTGGGAGAAGAATTAAATCAAACTTATTATGCAGTTCCTTATTTAGTAATTGGTGATGAAATTATTGTCGGTTATAGTGTCGATAAAGATGTTGAAATAATTAATACTATAATTAATAATTATAATAATGATAATTATGTTGATAGAGTAGAACAAATAAAAATCGAGTTAAATTGACTCGATTTTATTCGTAATAGAATTTAAAATTTACTAATACTTGTAGAGAATCATCTTCATTAATTTGTTCATATGATTTTCCAACAGCAACTTCTAATTCGCCTAAAGACACATAATTTTCTAAAATTGGGTAACTTTGAATATCATATTTAATTAAGTATCTAGAATAAATATCGGTTCTTTCTTCGCGATAACTTTTATTAGAACTATCAAGATGACTTTCTTCGTAATATTTAGACCAATTAGAATAAGTTAAAGTTTCACTATCTTTATAATTATAATTTTTAGGTTTAGTTGAACTGTAACTACTATAAATTCTTTTAGTATCGCCGTTATACCAACGCCACATATCGTCAGTATAAGAATACATGGTTGCTTTTAATTCGGTATCTCTTTGGTATTCCTCACCCGGTGATTCAGGACTATATTCGCCATTATTCCAGTAAATTTTTTCTTCGTTTTCGTTTAAATAATACCAACGATATCCAGTTGTTCTTTTAATATGACGATAATCTTTTTCTTCAGGATAATCTAAACTCCAAGGAGTGGCTTCACTAGATAAAGTGACGGATGTGTCTTTAGTGGTATAACCTTTAGGTTTTTCCGAACTAAAATCACTATATTTAACATTGTTTTTATACCAACGCCATCTTTTATCACGATAACTATAATAGGTATCAGTTTCTCTTACATATTCGGTAATAATAGCGCCATTAGGAATATCAGGTAAGCGATCTTCATCTAATGGGAGTAAGACCCCATTTGTTTCTTCAGTACTGATATATTCACTAGGGTACCAATCAGTCCATTTAGAATTATAAGAATCAACAGTAACATAGTTAAAAGTAACTTCTACTTTAGCATTTTTTGAACTATCATATTCACTAGATTCTTCATTAAATTCTTTAGTAGTACAAAAATCAGCATTATCTAATTCTATCGTTTTAACATATTCATCATTATATTTGGTATAAGTAACGGTTCCTGTTACAGCATAGTCTTTAAAAATAATACTATTATATAAATCAGATAATGCCATTGTGCTGCTAGTACCATTTAAAGTTGGTAATAAATTGTTTTCTGACATATATATATCAGTTGCGGCTAAAATTTCTTCGCGTAACTCATTACAAGTACGATTATGATTACCTGTTATAATACTAGATATAATAAAATATGAAACTAAAATCACAAAAACAATTATCAAAACACCGCGAATTAATTTTTTATTTAACCGATTAATTTTAAATTTAGAAAAAAATTCTTTTATCTTTTCCATTAAAGTACACCTCATAAATATTATATCATGAAAATAGTTTATATGTACACATTTAAAATTAATCGCATAAACTGTATTAGGTGATTGTCATGGCTAAAATTGACGAGTTTAAACAATTTGTCAAAAAAAACCCTAAATTAGTAAAATATGTAAAAAATGGGGAAAGTGATTGGCAAAAATTTTATGAAATTTATGATTTATATGGTGAGGATAGGGAAGCTTGGAAAGATTACTTAAATGTTGAAACCCAAGTAGCTACAGCGTTTGGAGTAAATGAAGTATTTAATTGGTTAAAAAATATTAATTTAGACAGTGTTCAAAGTGGCGTTAGTAATTTACAAAAAGTAATTGGTATGGTGCAAGATTTATCTAGCAAAGATGAAACTAAACCCAATAAAGAATATAAACCAAGACCAATGTATAAACATTTTGAAGATTAATGAGTATTGAAAATCAAATAAAATTAAAAAGTAATGTTAATTATATAAAATTTTTAAGAGAAAATTCGCATTGGTATAAATATCTAAACCGCAGCAATCAATATTTTAAAGATTTTGAAAATGAAGTGAAAACAACTTATAAATTAAGACCAGCTGATAAAATAAGTCAAGCAATTGATACTTTTGATATGATACAAACTGTTTTAACAACTTTAAAACAATAAAAAAATGCCTAAAAGCATTTTAATAATTGGTTTCGTTAATTCTTTGAATCGGATTTTCTAAATAAATATATTCATCCTTTTTCTCATATTGTTCTTGAACCGTTTTATCTTCTTTTTTCATATTAGCTAAAATGATTGCTGAATCGATATCTAAACTAAATTGATAACTATTTTCCTGCACAATAAATTCCCCCTTTAAAAGTGGTACTATCCTAACACACTCTTTTATTTTTGTCAAATTACTGTGGTATAATAGTTAATAGAGGTGGAAAAATGCAAAAAGAAAAGATTGATTTTAAAGATTTTGCTAAAATTGAATTTAAACTAGGAGTTATCAAAGAATGTTTTAAACATCCTAATGCGGATAGATTATTGGTGTTTAAAATCGATGTTGGCGAGGAAGAACCACGCCAAATTATATCTAGTATTGCGGAATTTTATAAACCAGAAGAAGTTATTAATAAAAAAGTAGTAGTTGTTACTAATTTAAAAAAAGCTTTCTTTCGAGGAATGGAATCGGATGGTATGTTAATGTGTGCTTCATTACCAGATGATGAAGACGTTGAACTATTAACTATAACTAAAGATTTTAAAGCTGGAAGTATAATAAATTAAGTGCTTAACCGCACTTTTTTTGATTATAAAATTGTTTAAAAATAATAAAATTAAATAGGTGATTAGTTTGAATTTAATTAATAATTTAAAAAGTTCTTTGTTAGAAGAAGATTTTAAAATGCAATATATTGAAAAAAAATTAGGGATAGCAAATTATAATGATATCAGTCATTTTGACAGCAATAAAATAATTATTAGTTATAAAAATGGTAGTGTTTTAATAAGTGGGGGGAATTTGGTTGTTTCTAAATTGATTAAAGATGAGCTTTTAATCGAAGGAAATATTGAAAAAATAGAATTAAGGTGATTGAATTTGAAAAATAGTTTATTTGTTAAACTACAAAATAAAGTTAAATTAAATATTCAAGGGAAAAATATTAAAAGATTTATTAAAAGATTAAAAAGTAACAATATTGACCTATTAAATATTAAATATTTAAAATATAATTCTATTAATATCGTTATTTATCAAAAAGATTATGATAAAGTTTTAAAACTAAAAACAACTTATGAAATAAATCAATTAGATACCTATGGGATAATTAAAATAAAAAGAATAATGAATGTTTATAAATATGCTTTAATTTTTATTGCTTTAGGAATTTTTTTAATTATTTTTTTATCGAATATTATTTTTAATGTGGAAGTTATTCATAACGATAAAGAATTAAGAGAATTTTTATTAAATGAGTTAGAAAAATATGGTTTAAAAAAATATAAATTTAAAGTGAGTTTTCAAGAAATTCAAAAAATAAAAAATAGTATTTTAGAAGAATATCACGATAAAATCGAATGGTTAGAAATTGAGGAAAGAGGAACTAGTTATATTGTTCGTCTAGAAAGTAGAGTAATACCTAATCAAGAAGTTAATTATGATAAACAAAATGTGGTGGCTAAAAAAAGTGCGATTATTAAAAAAATAGTAGCGGAAAATGGCGAAGTAGTTAAAAATATCAATAGTTATGTCAATAAAGGCGATGTTATAATATCTGGTAATATCTATTTAAATGAAGAAATTAAAGATATTGTTAAAGCTGAAGGTAAAATTTATGGTGAAGTTTGGTATAATATTAATGTCAGCTATCCTTATATCTATAGTGAAATAAAAGAATTAGATAATTTTCAAGATGTTTATGTTTTAAAATTATTGAATAAATCATTAGAATTAACTTTAAATAAATTTGACGATAAAAGAGTTGAAGAAGAAAAAATTTTATATCATTCATTTTTACCGTTTTCTTTAGTTAAGCAAAGACAAAAAGAAGTTCAAACTATTTCTTATGTTTTAACTAGTGAAGAAGCTAAAGATAAAGCCATAGATGAAGCTATTAAAAAAATGCAAGAAAGATTGAATAATGAAGAAAAAATTATCGATTATCAAGTTTTAAAAGTTAATATTAAAGATGATAAAATTATATTAGATATGTTTTTTACAGTATATGAAGATATAACTAGTTATAGTAAGATAGAAGGTGAAATTGATGTTTCGTGAAACAATTTTAAATATTTTTGAAGATATTTGGCCAATGTTATTTATTTGTTTAGTCATTATAATTTCTTTACGAATAACTTATTTAATTAAAAATAAAGTTAAATTTGTCTTTTATAAAGAGATGTTGATGTTAGGTTTTATTATTTATGTTATGGCTTTATTTAGAGTCGTAACTTTTCAAGATGTCAGTTGGTCAAGCTCTAATTTTATTCCTTTTGAAGAGATGTTCCGATATGAATTTGGAACCAAATTATTTTATAAAAATGTCGTTGGAAATATGTTGATGTTTATTCCTTATGGCTTTTTTATATCTTATTTTTTAAAGACCAAAAACCCTTTATTAATCTTATTGTTAACTACTTTAGTTTCTGTTACCATCGAATTTACGCAATTATTGATCGGTCGAGTTTTTGATATCGATGATATTATGCTTAATATAATAGGTGGCTTGTTAGGTTTTATTATTTATTATGTGTTTGTTAAAGTAAAAAATAAAATTGTTTTATTGCAAAAGCCCTATATTTATAATATAATAATGGTGGTTATATTACTAGTAATAATCTTATATTTGCAAGGGGTGTTTTATGTTTGAAATAATTAATGAATTAAATTTAGAAATAAAAGAATTGGATACAATAGATGAATTTTTAAATTTTGTTGTCGATAAAGAAAATTTAAAAAATTGTCTTTTTAATGTTATTATCGTCGATAATGAATATATAAAAAAATTAAATAAAGAATATCGCGGTATCGATAATTATACCGATGTTATTAGTTTTGCTTTAGAAGATAATATTGATGAAATAAAACTAGATTTTAGAGTTTTAGGAGATATTTATATATCCTTTGATAAAGCTAAAGCGCAAGCTTTAGAATATGGTCATTCGCTTTTAAGAGAACTTTCTTTTTTGACTATTCATGGGTTATTGCATTTATTAGGATATGACCATATGAATAAAGATGATGAAGAAATTATGTTTAAAAAACAAGATGAATTATTAAATGAATTTAAAATTGTGAGGTGAGATATGAAAAGTGGTTTTGTCAGTTTAGTGGGAAGACCTAATGTTGGTAAAAGTACTTTGTTGAATAATCTTATTGGCAAAAAAATTGCTATTACATCTAATAAACCCCAAACAACGAGAAATATTATTCAAGGTATTTATAATGATGCTGATAGTCAAATTGTTTTTGTCGATACACCTGGTATTCATAAACCTAAACATAAATTAGGTAATTATTTAAATAGACAAGCTTACTATAGTATCGATGATGTTGATATTATTGTTTTTTTAGTTGATGGTAGCGAAAAATTAGGAAAAGGTGATTTATATATTATCGACCGCTTTAAAAAAAGTGATAAACCGGTAATTTTAGTAATTAATAAAATTGATAAAATAAAAAAAGAAAATATTTTGTTAAAAATTAGCGAATATAAAGATTTATATCCTTTTAAAGAAATTATACCGCTATCGGCTTTGAAAAAAGATAATTTACAAGTTTTGATTGCTGTTTTAAAAAAATATTTACAAGATGATGTTAGATATTTTGAGGAAAATACTTATACTAATTATCAAATTGAATTTTTAATTTCCGAAATAGTTAGAGAAAAAGTATTTAATTTAACTGATGAAGAAGTACCGCATTCTGTTACTTGTGTAGTTGAGCAAATGAAAAAAGAAAAAAATAATTATAGTATCAATGTTGCGATTATTGTCGACCGTGATGCTTTAAAAAAAATAATTATTGGTAAACAAGGGAAAATGATTAAAAAAATAGGAATTGAAGCAAGAGTTGATTTAGAAGAGTTATTAGGAAATAAAGTTTATTTAGAATTATATGTTAAAACGATTAAAAACTGGCGAGATAAAGAAAAATATTTACAAGAATTGGGTTTTAAAGATTTTTTAGAATAAGTTGTATAAAATATTGTTTTTTTAACCAAAATAATAATGGAGATGATAATTTTGAAAAAAGAAATATTATGGCAACTATTTAAAAAAACTGGTAAAATTGAATATTATTTAAAATATAAAAAAGAAGGTGAATAATTTGGAAGTTGTAGTAGGTGGTATATATAAACATTTTAAAGGTTTTAAAATATTAGTTATAGCGATAGCTAAACATTCCGAAACCTTAGAAAAAATGATCGTTTATAAACATTTAGATACTGATGAAATATGGGTAAGACCTTATGATATGTTTATATCTAAAGTCGATAAGAATAAGTATCCTGATATAAAACAAGAATATCGATTTGAGTTGAGTAAAAATGATTGAAGTTGAAGGAATTATTTTAACTAGCCAAGACTATGGGGAAACAAGTAAAATTATCAATGTTATTACTAAAGAGTATGGTATTGTTGGAATGATTGCTAAAGGGTGTAAGACACTAAAAAGTAATTTAAGAAGTACAACGGATAAACTTACCTATGGTAAATTTTATATTTATTATAAAAAAGATAAGTTATCAATTTTATCGAATGTCGATGTTATCGACAACTTTAAAAATATTAAAAAAGATATTACTAAGATAAGTTATGCAACTTATCTTTTAGAGCTTACTGGTCAAGTGGTTAAACATAGTTTGAAATATGAAGTATTTGATTTATTAATAAGTGCTTTAATTAAAATAAATGAAAATTTTGATCCATTAGTCATCATGAATATTTTAGAGCTTAAATATTTAGATTATTTGGGTGTTATGCCGATTATCGATGGTTGTTGTAAATGTGGAAGTCAAACTATTAAAACTTTATCAAGTGATGCTGGTGGTTTTATATGTAGTAAATGTTATACTAATGAAAAGTTAGTAAGTGATAAAACTATTAAATTAATTAGAATGTATTATTATGTCGATATATCTAAAATATCTAAATTAGAAGTTAGTAAAGAAGCTAAAAATGAGATAAACAGTTTTTTAAATGAATATTATGACCGTTATACCGGACTATATTTAAAAAGTAAAAACTTTATCAATAATTTAAATAAATTAACTGTTTAAATGTTGTTTGAATTATTTTTTTGTTTTTAATTTATAGTGACATTTATAGTGACATTTATAGTGACATTTGTTATAATTTATATGGTGATTAAAATTGATAGAATTATTGGAAGATAAAAGAAACGAATTTAAAGCAAAAATTACTGATAGTCTAGAAAAAGAAGTAATTGCTTTTTTAAACACTGATGGAGGGAATATTTTTATTGGGGTAGATGACAATGGAAATATTCAAGATAGTTTAGAAAATATAGATTTATTACAAAGAACTATAAAAGATAGATTAAAGAATAATATTATGCCTTCAACTTTGGGTTTATTTGATGTTATTGTAAATAAAAAAAACAATAAAAATTATATACAAATTATTGTTGCAAAAGGTAATGAGAGACCATATTATTTAAGAGGTATGGGTATGACTCCAGACAGTTGTTTTATTAGAGTCGGTTCTTCAGTTGAAAGCATGAACGGTGAAACTATTCTTAATTTATTTTCTAAAAGAACGAGGAATTCGTTAAGAAAAATAAAGTCTCCTAAACAAGATTTAGAATTTAAGACATTGAAAATTTATTATCAAGAAAGCGGTTATTGGAAAGTAAATAATAAATAATTGTTAAAAACTTTATCAATAATTTAAATAAATTAACTGTTTAAATGTTGTTTGAATTAAAAAAATATGCTATTATATTGCTAGCTGTGATGAAGAAGGAGTAGTTAAAGTAATTATTACAAGAGAAAATGTGGTTGGTGAAAACATTTAATAGTCTTTAATGAAGTAGTCTTTGGAGCGAAGGGTGACGCGTTATAGTCTTTAAGGTAGATTTTTTCTATAAATTAAGGTGGTACCACGTAACAATCACGTCCTTATTAGGATGTGTTTTTTTTGAATTTAGGTGATGTTATGGATATGGAAAAAGCTAAAATTTTATTTAAACAATTTGTTTTAACTTATGATGTTAAAGATGAAAGAATTAGAAGAAAATATGAACATTCTTTAAATGTAGTTGATTTATGTGAAAAGATAGCTATTTATCTAAATTTACCAAAAGAAGATATTTTAATTGCTAAAATGATTGGTTTACTTCATGATTTTGGGAGATTTGAACAAATAAAAGTTTATAATACTTTTGATGATAAGAGAAGTGTTGATCATGCTAAATTAGGAATTAAACTTTTAGAAGAATTTGGTTTTGCTGAATTTGTAACTGATAAAAGTATTCAAAATCTTATTAAAAAAGCCATTTTAAACCATAATAAAAATTTTATCGATAATAATTTAAGCGAACGAGAAAAATTGTTTGCGAAAATTATTCGTGATGCTGATAAAATAGATATATATCGCCTTTGGCAAGAAAATGAATTTGAAACAGTTTCTAGTTTAATCGATGATAAAATATATGAAAGAATGTTAAAATGTGAATATGATTATGAATCGATAAGTAATAAATTAGATTATTATGTTTTATTATTAGGACTGATTTACGATGTTAATTTTGCTTGGTCGATTAAGTATTTGAAAGAAAAAGATTATCTTAATATAATATTAGATAAAGTTATTAAAGCGAATCTTCATGAAGAAAAAAGATTAAACAATATTAAAGAAAAAATAAATTCTTATATAGAAAGAAGGATGAATGATGTTGGAAGCGAAGTATAATCATTTAGAAGTAGAAAAAAATAAATACAATAATTGGAAGGAAAAGGGGTATTTTACAAGTGGTGATTTATCGAAAAAACCATATTGTATCGTTATCCCACCCCCTAATGTAACTGGTAAATTACATTTAGGTCATGCTTGGGATACAACTTTACAGGATATTATAATTAGATATAAAAGAATGCAAGGTTATGATGCTTTGTGGTTGCCGGGAATGGATCATGCTGGTATTGCTACACAAGCTAAAGTCGATGCTAAATTAAAAGAAATGGGTATTAACCCTCGTAGTTTAAAGCGTGATGAATGGCTTAAGTATGCTTGGGAATGGAAAGAAGAATATGCTGATAATATTCACGAACAGTGGGCTAAATTAGGTTTATCGTTAGATTATACGAAAGAAAGATTTACTTTAGATGAGGGTTTATCGAAAGCGGTTAAAAAAGTATTTATTGATTTATATAATGAAGGTTTAATTTATCGTGGCGAACGTATTATTAACTGGGATCCTAAAGCGATGACTGCTTTATCAAATGAAGAAGTTATTTATAAAGATGTCGAAGGAGCTTTTTATCATCTTAAATATTATATTGAAGGAACTGATGAATATTTAGAAGTAGCGACAACAAGACCTGAAACTTTATTTGGTGATACAGCTGTAGCGGTTAATCCTAATGATAAAAGATATCAAAAATATCTTGGGAAAAATGTTATCTTACCAGTCGTTAATAAAAAAATACCAATTATCGCTGATGAACATGCTGACCCAGAGTTTGGAACAGGTGTTGTTAAAATAACGCCAGCGCATGATCCAAACGATTTTGAAGTAGGTAATCGTCATAATTTAGAAAGAATAATCGCCATTAACCCTGATGGAACAATGAATGAAAATGCTTTTAAATATAATGGTTTGGATCGATTTGAATGTCGTAAACAATTAGTAGAAGATTTAGAAAAAGAAAATTTATTAATTAAAGTAGAAAAAATAACCCATGCGGTTGGTCATTCAGAAAGAACCGATGTTATGATTGAACCTTATTTATCTAAACAATGGTTTGTCAAGATGCGTCCTTTGGCTGATGCTGTATTAGAAAATCAAAAAAACAAGAAAACTAAAGTTAATTTTATTCCAACAAGATATGAAAAAATAATGAATCATTGGATGGAAATAACTTATGATTGGTGTATATCACGACAATTATGGTGGGGGCATCAAATACCAGCTTGGTATAAAGGTGATGAAGTTTATGTTGGATATGATAAACCTGATGATGATTGGGTACAAGATCCAGATGTTTTAGATACTTGGTTTTCTTCAGCTTTATGGCCGTTTAGTACCTTGGGTTGGCCAGATAATTTAGATTTATTAAATAGGTATTACCCTAATAATGTTTTAGTAACTGGATACGATATTATTCCTTTTTGGGTTAATAGGATGACTTTTCAAGGTTTACATTTTACTAATTCTCGACCATTTAAAGATTGTTTGATTCATGGTTTGATTAGAGATAAGTTGGGAAGAAAAATGAGTAAATCATTGGGTAATGGTGTTGATCCGATGGATGTTATCGAACAATATGGAACCGATGCTTTAAGGTATTTTCTAGCAACTACTACTGCTAGTGGTACTGATTTAAGATACGATGAGGAAAAAGTAAAAGCGGCTTGGAATTTTATTAATAAGTTGTGGAATGCATCGCGGTTTGTTTTAATGAATATCGAAGATTTTAACTATACTTTGGATAATTTATCGATTAGTGATAAATGGATATTAAATAAAATGAACAATTTAATAAATAATGTAACTAAACATATGGATAAGTATGATTTTAATGTTGTTGGTAAAGAGTTATATAGTTTTATTTGGGATGATTTTTGTGATTGGTATATTGAACTTGCTAAAGTAAATATGAATGATACTACTAAAACTGTGTTGTTGATTGTTTTAACTAATATTTTAAAATTATTACATCCTTTTATGCCTTATGTTACTGAAGAAATATATTTAATGTTACCAATTCGTGATGAATCTATCATGATTAGTGAATATCCTAAATTTAATAAAGAATATATTTTTATGGAAGATACTTTAGATTTATTGATAGAATTGATTAAAAAAATTAGAAAAATTAAATTAGAAAATAATTTAGGTAAAGATTATCTAATAGTAACTAACAATAAATTAATTATGGATAATCGTATATTGATTAGTAAAATATTAAAAAATGAAAATATTTTAACTTCATATGAAGGGGTATTTACAAGAATCAATATTAGTTTTAATAATGATTTAGTTTCTATATATTATGATGGTAGTTTATCACTTGAAGAAAAAGAGAGATTATTAAAAGAAAAAGAGAGATTAATTAATTCAATTGCAAGAAGAGAAAAATTATTAGCTAATTCGGGATATATTAATAAAGCACCTAAAGAAATTGTGGAAAATGAAAAAAGTAGTTTAATTAAGGAACAAAAAGAATTAGCGATAATTGTCGACAAATTAAAATAAATGTTTTAAAAAAACTTGACTTGTTTTAAAAAAATATGTATAATTGGTTATAGAAATAGAAAAGTAAGGTGGTGAGATTAAATGAAAAAAGGTTTTACATTAATCGAATTGTTAGCTGTAATTATCATTTTAGCTATCGTAGCATTAATCGCAACACCAATTATTTTAAACGTAATTGACGATGCAAGAAAAAGTGCTGCTGAATCTGAAGCTAGTATGATTTTAAGTGGTATCAATAATTACTGCGCTACTGCTGACATGAAAGATCAATTAAATAGTACTCAAGATAGTATTTGTTTAAATGCTGCTAAAAATGGTTATGAAGTAACTGCAGCTGAAGTTGGCCAAATGGTAACTTTAGGTAAAGCTAAAATTGTTTCTGTAACTTATGGCGAAAGTGGAGTTTCTGCACTTGTTGTTGAAAGTAATGGATACACAGCTACTTTAAGTGGTAACTCATTTAGTTTATCTAAAGGAGTAGCTTCTAACTAATAGATAAAGATAAGGACTTTTAAATAGTTCTTATTTTTTTTATTGTTAAAATGTGATATGATTATATAGGTGGTAATATGCATAATAAAATTAAATATTTATTAGCTTTTTTAATTCCTTTGACATGTTTTATATTACTTTTTATTTTAAGAGATATTATCTTTGGCCGATATACTATTTTATATGGTGATTCGCAATATCAATATTATCAATTATTGTTATTTTTAAAAAGAGTATTTGATGGTTCTTCTAATTTGTTTTATTCTTTTTCTATTGGTTTTGGAAGTTCAATGTTAGCGACATTTGCTTATTATTTAGCTAGTCCTTTTAATTTATTAGTTAATTTATTTAGTTATGATAAGATGGAAATAGCATTTACTATTCTAATTTTACTAAAGATGAGTTTATGTGGTTTAACAATGTATCATTATTTACAGTATCATTTTAAAAGTAAATATACTTTATTATTTTCGACAGCTTATGCTTTATCATTTTTTACAATTGTAAATTATTATCAAATAATGTGGTTAGATGCTTACTTTTTAGCGCCTCTTCTTTTATTAGGTATCGATAAAATAATTAAAGAAAATAAATATTGGTTATATAGTATTATTTTATTTTTAATTGTTTTAACTAATTATTATATGGGGTTTATGTGTTGTATCTTTAGTGTTTTATATTTTATATATAAATATTTATTAAATAATGAGAAAAATCATTTTAAAATAAGAAATTTTTTAATTATTTCTTTGTTATCTGGTTTGATGACGATGTTTTTAAATTTACCTAATTTATTAGAAATAATGAATACAGGGAGGTTGGGTAATAATTTAAAAAGTTATTTGTTTAATACTGATTTTATTGGTATTTTATCTAAATTATTTTTAGGTTCGCATAATCAAACGGAAATTATGAATGAATTTACGCCATTTTTATATATTGGTATATTTAATATTATCTTATTGTTCTTTTACTTTGTTAATAAAAAGATTCCTAAAAGAGAAAAAATATTATCAAGTATATTTGTCTTTATTTTAATTTTAAGTGTTTTAATAGTTCCTTTAAACGATATATGGCATGGCTTTAGTACGCCGATAGGTTTTAATTTTAGATATATGTATTTATTTAATATTTTATTTATATCTTGGTGTTTAAAATCATTAATTAATATTAAGAATGTTGATAAGTTGTGGTATTATGTGATATTTTTAATTTGTCTTATTTTATTAGAAATATTTATTGTTAAAAACACAATTGTACTAATTTTTATTTATATTAATGTCATTTTACTTCTAATATATTTATTTATATTTAAAACTGATAATCGTGATGCGAAAATACTATTTAGTATTTTAGTTATAGCAGAATTATTTTTTAACGGGTATATGATATTAGATTGCTATGTCTTTACTTATCAAAAATATTTAGAGGGAAGGTATTTTGAAAAAGTTGATAGTATAAATAGTATTCAAGATGATTCTTTTTATCGGATGGAATTTGAAAAGAAAACAGCATTTAACGACCCTTTAAATTATGATTATTATGGCGTAACTGGATGGTTTTCTAGTACTAGTGTTAATAGTGATTTTTATAATAAAATAGGTTACTATAGTGATAACAACACAGGTTTTTATAATTCGTATGTTTTACTAGATAGTTTATTTGGTATCAAATATTATAACTCGGTTAGTAAAAATAAATATTATGAACTAATCGATACTAAAAAAATATCATCTTTGGATAATATGCTTTATGGCGTTATTTATATGGATAATTATTTATATAAAAACCCTTATGCGCTTAGTTTAGGTTATATGGTTTCGCATGATGTTAGAAAAGAATTAGATTGTGATAATGGGTTTGATTGTCAAAATAAAATAATTAAATCTATGACGGGTATTGATGATATTTATCAAATTGAAAAAGTAGAAGATGAGATAATTATTAATAGTGATAAAGATTTTTATTTTTTAGTTGAGGATAGTTTATTTTTAGATAAATTTTATAAAATGTGTATCGATGAAACTATTTGTTATGATTTAAATGCTACTTCTAATCGCAGTATTTTTGTTGAAAATAAATATGATATAGGAGATAAATTAAAAATAACTTATGAAAGAGAACATAATGTTGATAATTTATATGTTGGTTATTTTGATTTAGATAAATTTAAGGAAGCTTATGATAAATTAAAAGATAACCAATTAAATATAACTGATTTTAAAGAAAATTATATTAAAGGAACAATTGATGTGTCTAATGAAAATGTATTATTTTTATCGATTCCTTATAATGATAATTTTAAAATATTAGTTGATGGAAAAGAAACCTCTTATTATAAAGTAATCGATAATTTTATTGGTTTAGATTTAACGGAAGGAAGACATAATATCGAGATAACTTATGAAGTTAAAGGTTTTAAATTAGGTATAGTTATTAGTTTAATATCTTTTATATCATTAATAATTTATATGAGAAAATTAAAGAGAAATCTTTAGTTTTTTTCGTGTATGTGTAATTTTAATATTGACTATTAACTTATTTTAAGATAAAATTAATTTGAAAGTAAAAAATAGGAAAGGAAGTTTTAAAATGAAAAATTGCAAATCGCAAATTCGGGGGGGGGGGGAAATTATTAAATAATAATTTTACATTAATTAAATTATTAGCAGTAATAATTATACTAGCAATAGTAGCTTTAATTGCGACACCAATTATCTTAAATGTAATTAGTGATGCGCGTATATCAGCAGGTCGTTCGGAAGCAAGGATGATTTATAGTGGTATTAATAACTATTGTGCGACATCAAAAATGGAACAAGAGTTAAATGGTACACCTGATATATGTGCGGATGGAGTAACGGTAGAAGAAGTAAATGATATGGTTAATTTAGGCAATGCTACAGTTAATAAAGTAACTTATGAAGATGGTAAATTAACGGAATTAGAAGTAGAAAGTAACGGCCATATTTTTAAATTGTGTGCCGATGGAAGTTTTGTGATGGATGATGAAGTATGTGAGGCAAGTGATGATGAAGTAGCTATAATACATACTGGACCAATTAAAGATGTAGTGTTATCTAATTTCCCTTTTTTAGAAACTGATGGTAATGGCTGTGTGAACCCAGGAAGTAACAATTATAGTTATATGGGAGGTTGTTATTTAAAAGGTGGTATTGACCCTAAAGAAAATTTTTATAGTTTGATGTTATTATCTGGTTTTACTTCAAGAGAAGAAATCGATGCTCGTTTTTTTAAAACAAATGGTGAATTTAAAGCAGAAGAATTTGAAAATTGGGCATTTACGGATGGGGGAATGGATGCTGGACTTTTAGAAAGTTATGGAGTAGATACTGCTTTTGAAGTTGCATTTGGAACGACATCTGAAAAATATTTTCAAGTTAAAGTATATAATAATTATATATGGTATTCAGGTTTCTTATGGCGTATTATGGGAATTAATGCTGATGGAAGTGTGAGATTAATAATCGAAGAAAATGTCACGGCTATACCATGGGGAGCAGAAGATACCGCTTTAAATTATGATGGAAGTCATGCTAAAGATTGGTTAAATAATTATTTTTATTCAAGATTAAAAGGAAATGATATTATTGTAGAGCAAACATGGTGTAGTGAGACTGTGACAGATGTTTCAAGTGCAAGGACAAATTGTAGTAATAATTTATCGACGGAAAAAGCCAAAGTAGGCTTAATATCATTAGATGAAAATAATTTAGCTGGAGCTGATAGTTCTTATTTAGTTAATCAGCAAGTATTTTGGACATTAACGCCATATGATGGTTCTCGCGCTTGGCTCGTCAACATCACCGGCCGCAACTCCGGCAGTGTCGACGCCGCGGGCGGCCTTCGTGCAGTTATAAATGTCAACTCTAATGTCACCATTACCGGAGGTAATGGTACTCTAGGAGCAACTTGGAGTAGTAGTGCTGGCCCATATATTTTAAACGAAGATAAGAGTATAGAAGTAACAGGCAAATTAAACGAAAAAGCAACAAGTGGGGAGTATGTATTATATGCTGGAAAGAAATATCGGGTAGTCGATAAAGATAGTAATGGCAATACCAAATTAATACTAGATGGCTATTATGAAGAAAACGGTAGTGTTTATGAAATGGAATATGGAAGTAATAATACATTTTCAATAACAACGGGAATAGGTCAAAAATTAAATAGTGATGTATTAGAATGGTTAGTAGCAAGTAGTGATACTGAAAATAGAGATAAATTAGTAACAAATTATACATGGCATCAAAATGAATTTACTTCTGGTGGTAATTATACGATATCATTGGAAGAAAATAGTCCAACAAGGAGTATCAATGCAACAGTAGGGTTAATAAGAATAGGAGAGATGTTATCAGGACAAAGTAGTAGTATCCTAACAAAAGGATATACAACTGCAAGTAGCTTTGGTAATGCGAATGATTATTGGACAATGACACCGGGAACTTCTAGTTCTTACGCTTGGTACGTCAGCTTCGCCGGCGTCGGCGTCAGCGACAGTGTCAGCGACGCGTACGGCCTTCGTGCAGTTATAGTTGTCAACTCTAATGTCACCATTACCGGAGGTAATGGTACTTGGTCGAGTCCATACGAAATATAAGAAGATAAACAAGAAAAAAGATATATAAAGTACAAACAAGGTAGTCACACCTTGCCGATAATGCGGCAAGGTGTAGCTTATCCACAATAAACAGTTTTAATTAATTAAAGCTGTTTTTATATGTTCTTGTCAATAAAAATAATTTAATATATAATAATATCAGGTGATTTGACATGAAACAAGAAAACATCCGAAATTTTTCAATTATTGCTCATATCGATCATGGTAAAAGTACTTTAGCTGATCGCATATTAGAAGAAACAGGAGCAATAAACGAAAGAGAAAAACAAGAGCAATTATTAGATAATATGGATATTGAAAGAGAAAGAGGTATTACAATTAAATTAAATGCTGTTCAATTAAAATATCAATATAATAATGAAGAATATATATTACATTTAATCGATACTCCAGGGCATGTCGATTTTAATTATGAAGTAAGCAGGTCTTTAGCAGCTTGTGAAGGAGCTATTTTAGTTGTCGACGCTGCTCAAGGAATCGAAGCTCAAACATTAGCTAATTTATATTTAGCTTTAGATAACAACTTAACTATTATACCGGTTATCAACAAAATAGATTTACCGAATGCGGATATCGATAAAGTAACAAAAGAATTAGAAGATACATTTGGTTTTAGTAAAGATGAAATAATTTTAACTTCAGCGAAAAATGGGATTGGAATTAAAGAATTAATTCAAGCTATAATAAAAAAAATACCAGCTCCTCAAGGAAGTATTAATAAACCATTACAAGCTTTAATATTTGATAGCTTTTATGATTCATATCGGGGAGTTGTTGCTTTAATTAGAGTAGTTAATGGGCAAGTAAAAGTAGGAGATAAAATAAAATTAATGGCGACAAACAAAGTTGAAGAAGTTGTCGAACTAGGTATTAATTCACCTAAAGAGATAAAAAAAGATAAATTAGTAGCTGGTGAAGTTGGTTATTTATGTGCAGCAATTAAAGATATAGCTGATATTAAAGTAGGAGATACTATCACATTAAATAATAATCAAGCTAAAGATATCTTACCAGGATATAAACCAATGAAACCGATGGTTTTTTCAGGTATTTATCCGATTGAAACATCTAAATATCCTGATTTAAGGGATGCTTTAGAAAAATTAAAGTTAAACGATGCTTCATTAGAATTTATACCAGAAACTTCTAAAGCTTTAGGTTTTGGGTTTAGATGTGGTTTTTTAGGGTTACTACATTTAGAAATAATTAAAGAAAGAATCGAAAGAGAATTTAATATCAATCTAATCGTAACTAGTCCTTCGGTTATTTATGAGGTAACTTTAACTGATGATACTATTATAAATATCGATAGTCCTAGTAAAATGCCAGATAAAGTAAAAATAAAAGATATTAAAGAACCTTATATTAAAACTTCTATTTTCGTACCAAGTGAGTATATCGGACCGATTATGGAATTATGTCAAGATAAAAGAGGTAATTATATTTCGATGGAATATTTAGATAAAACAAGAGTAAATATTCATTATGAAATACCTTTATCAGAAATAGTATATGATTTTTTTGACCGTTTAAAAAGTATTTCTAAAGGATATGCTTCTTTCGATTATGAATTAATCGGTTATAAATCAAGTGATTTAGTTAAAATGGATATTTTATTAAACGGGGAAGTAGTCGATGCTTTAAGTGTTATAGTTCATAAAGATTTTGCTTATAAAAGAGGTAAAAATATTGTTGAAACATTAAGAAAGATGATTCCAAGACAGCAATTTGAAGTACCAGTTCAAGCTAGTATCGGTAATAAGGTAATAGCACGAGAAACCATTAAAGCAGTTAGGAAAGATGTTTTAGCTAAATGTTATGGTGGGGATGTGTCAAGAAAAAGAAAATTATTAGAAAAGCAAAAAGAAGGTAAAAAGAAAATGAAGATGGTAGGGCGTGTTGAAATACCAGAGGAAGCATTTTTGGCTGTTTTAAAAGTTGAGGAAAATTGACAAATAATTTATTTTAAAATATAATAAACAACTAAAGAAAGGGATAATATGATTAAAAAATTAGATATTTATGACCGTATATTAGAAGAAGCTGATTATGTTATTATGAATAAGGCAACGGTTAGAAAGACTGCCCAAGTATTTAAAATGTCGAAATCAGCTATTTATCGTGATATAAAAATATTATTAAAAGAATATAGTTTAGATAAAAGTAAAAAGGTCGAAGAAATTTTAAAAGAAAATAAAAGACTTCGTCATATTAGAGGTGGCGAAGCTACTAAAAGAAAATATCAAAAATGACAAATTTGTCATCGATTTAAACTATTTTTTTATAGTATAATTAGAAGTGGTTGGATAGTATGAAGGAAAGATTTAAAAATTTATTTAAAAAAGAAAAAATTTTTGCTAAAGGGATATGTTTTGAAAAATTATTTATTATATTTTTAATAGCTTCTGTTTTTGGTTCGTTATATGAACAAATTTTAAATTTATTTTTAGTTTATTCAAAAACAGGTAATTTAGTATGGGAATTTAGAAGAGGCGTTATTTATGGACCATTTAATGTTATTTATGGTTTTGGAGCAGTAGTGATAATTTGCTTATTAGCTGATAAAAAGCATAAATGGTATGAAACTATTATATATGGTGCGATTTTAGGTGGGGGAGTTGAATATTTAGTTGGCTTCTTACAAGAGACATTTACTAAGACGATTTCTTGGGATTATTCGCATAAACTATTAAATATAAACGGTAGAATTACTTTAGAATATGTATTGTTGTGGGGAGTTTTATCATTTATATTAGTAAGGTTTATTTATCCTTTTTTATCGCAATGGATCGAAAAAATACCTTACAATTTAGGTATGCTATTAACTAGAATATTATTAATTTTCATGATTGTTAATATGCTTATTTCTTGGGGAGCAATTATTAGACAAACATTAAGAAGAAACAATATTCCGGCATTCACTCCCGTTGGCGAATTTTTTGATAAACATTACGATGACGAATTTCTAGCTAAATATTTTCCTAATATGGTTTATCCGAAGGAGGAAAAATGATTATCGATTTAATATGTTTAATTTTTATTTTGCTGGGAATATTTTTATTAATTTTAGGGAATATCTATATAAGAAAAAATTATAACCCTATTAATAAAATAAATTTAGAAAATCATCATTTTGCTGTTTTGATACCGGCTAGAGATGAAAGTTTAGTTATCGAGGGTTTACTTAAAAGTTTAAAAAAACAAACGGTTAAATTTAATATGGAAGATGTTTATGTTATCGTTGAAAGTATAAATGATAAGACGGTTGAAATATGTAAAAAATATAAAGCAACTGCTATTATTAGAACTACTAAAAGGCCAAGAAAAGGTTATGCTTTAGATGAAGCTTTAAAACAAATAAAGCAAGAATATGATTTATATTTTATTTTTGATGCGGATAATATTTTAGATAAAAATTATTTTAAAGAAATGTTAAAGACTTATCAACAAGGATATGATATTGGGGTTGGATACCGTAATTGTAAAAATGGTAATGATAATGTTATTGCGGCTTGTTCATCTTTAACTTTTTCCATGATAAATACGTTGGGTAATAATTTTAGAAATAAACACAATGCGAATGTTGTTGTTTCGGGAACCGGTTTTTATATTAAAGGTAATTGGATAAAAAAGTGGCAAGGTTATCCTTTTCATAGTTTAACAGAAGATTATGAATTAAGTTTATATTCAACCTTACATAATATGACGACATATTATAACGATGAAGCTATTTTTTATGATGAACAACCTATAAAATATAAAGATACCGTTAAACAAAGAATGCGCTGGATTAGAGGTTATTTTGATACAAGAAAAAAATATATACCATTAATTCTTAAAAGTATGAATAATAAGATTAATTATGGATCTAAATATAGTGCTTGTTTAGGGGTAAGAGCTTATGTTTATTTAGCGTTAGGTATCAGTTTATATGTTTTAAAAACGCTTGTTTTAGTAATTTTAAGTATGTTTAAACAGGGTATTCCTATTTATACTTTCTTAATATTTTTAATGATAATTCTTTTATTAGCTTATATTATTATGATGATTGTAACAATAAAAATGTTAAAGAAAGATAAATTAGATTTAAATAAAAAAACTAAAATCAAAACCATTTTTTATAACCCTATTTATTTAGCTTCTTACGTGATATGTGCTTTAAAAGCTTTATTAAAAAAGGAAGTTGGATGGGATAAAATCGAACATAAAATAGTTATCGAAAAATGATAACTATTTTATTTCTTTTAAAACGGTTTGATATATTTCGCTATCTTCACTTTTGATAATTAATTCTTCGACATCATAATTATCTTTAACTGATAAACAAATAGTTTCGATTACTTCTTCTAAAATATCTTTATTATCAATGTCAGAGAAAATATAGGAATTAAAAGTTAGTTCTAGAATATCTGGTTGTTCTTCGATTGCTAATAGTTCCGTGTTACTATTTAAATAACTTAACAAATTAGTGTTATAAGTGTTGTTGCTAGTTAATTCATCGATAATTATTTTTATTTTATCACGATTATCATTCAAATATTTAGTGACAGGAACATAATAGTAATTGTCATTATGTTTATTCAAGTAATAAATGGTAACTTGATTAATGTCATCAGTTTTAGTAAAATCATAAGTTTTGTTTATTCCAAAATTACGGTCTAAAGTACTAGGTAAGTTAATTTTTGTTTGTGGTAATTTAGTTAAAATATCTCCTTCAACATAGATAATTAATTTATCGACATTTTCAACGGATGTGACAGTATAAATGATAGCTTCGATCATTTTTTCTTCTAATTCTTTATTGATATTTAATAATTCTTTAGAAAAATCAATTTTGATTAAACCCTCTTCATATTTGACACTTAATATTTTGGTATCACTAGGTAAAATAGCTTTAAAACCATTAGGAATTTTATTTTCTCCTTCACCACCATTGATTAATATTTCGATTAATTCTTTAACTTTTTCTTCAGTTTCGATACTATTAACGACAACTTCACTTTTTCCTAAATAATTGTCATCATCTAATAAATAAATGTTGTTAGTCGTAACTTCTAAATCGACATATTCTAAATTTTGTACTATATTTAATTCTTTACTTTCGGGGATAAGATAAATTAATAAAAGTGCGAATAAAGCTGATGAAGCGATAATAATTTTTCTAATTATCTTTTTTTTCAACATAAAATCACCTATTAAATTTTATGAAAAAAAAGGTTGTTTATACCTTTTTATAAAGAAATTTCCTTTAGTTTTAAAAGCTCAATTACGGCACTAGCGCGACCTTTAACGCCAAGTTTTTGCATAACATTAGAAATATGGTTTCTAACTGTTTTTTCGCTGATACCTAATTTTTGGGCGATTTGTTCAGTTGAACGGTTTAATACTAACAAGTCAAATACTTGTTTTTCTCTTTTAGTTAAAACACTTTTAGTCATAAATTCCTCACTTCCCTGGGTGGTTATATTTCTTCATATTATTTTATGTGTAATTTATAAATAAGTGAGGGAAAATAACTATTCGCTAGCAAATTTAACGGTAATATATTTTGGAGTTTCATATTCATCTTGAATGGTCCGCATAATTTTATTTGCTAAATCATTATCATTTTCTTTTTTATTTACAACTATTTCAATTTGATCGTCTTTTATTTTAACAAAGCTTTCTAATTGGTATACTTCTTTGATTTTATTTTCTAATTTTTCTTCTTCACCTTTAGTTGTATTTAGTTCTTTCATCTTATCGAAAGCTTCGTTTTTTTCTTCGATTGACGATTCGTTACTATTTAAAATTAATCTTAAATTTTCCATTTCTTTTAATAATTCTTCTTCCGCTTCAACTCTTAATGCTACTAAAAAAGTACTTTCATTAATAGTTGTAGTAGGAGTTTCATTGTTTTCTTTGCTTGTGTAATCAGCATTAGTATTTAATAATAATTCACTTGGCATCGTAATATAATAAACACTTAAGACTAGAATTAAACTAAATAAAGTTAAAAACCAAATACTTTTTTTATTAATCATAAATATTCCTCCATAATCTATTAAATTGTATGATAATAATACTAAAATATTAAAAAAATTGTTCATTTTATTCAACTATATGATATAATATTAATGGCTTTTTTAAACCGTTGGACATTCGGGGATGGCTTTGATTAGAAAATGTCACAAAACACAAACATGAATTTTTATGCCGAGTGCTTTTATAAGTGGTGTGATTTTGAAGTGTTTGAAAGTAATAACAAAAGGAGGAATTTAAAAATGGCAGTAGTGTCAATGAGTTATTTACTTGAAGCTGGTGTTCACTTTGGACATCAAACTAAAAGATGGAACCCTAAAATGAAGGAATACATCTATACTTCTCGCGATGATATTTATATTATCGATTTACAAAAAACAGCAAAGAAAATCGATGAAGCTTATACAGCTTTAAAAGAAATTGTTGCTAATGGTGGTAAAGTTTTATTTGTAGGTACTAGAAAACAAGCTCAAGAAGCTATTAAAGAAGAAGCTCTTAGATCAGGTTCTTATTATGTTACTGAAAGATGGTTAGGGGGAACTTTAACTAACTTTAAAACAATTAGAAGAAGAATTAGAAGATTAGAAGAAATCGAAAAAATGGAAGCTGATGGTACATTTGATTTATTACCTAAAAAAGAAGTTATCGGTTTAAAGAAAGAATATGCTAAATTAGATAACTTATTATGTGGTATTAGAGAAATGAATAAATTGCCTCAAGCTATCTATATCGTTGATCCATCTAAAGAAGAAATTGCGATAAAAGAAGCAAGAAAATTAAATATTCCTGTATTTGGAATTGTCGATACTAATTGTGATCCAGATATGGTTGATTATGTAATTCCTGCTAATGATGATGCTATTAGAGCAGTAAAATTAATTACTAGTGTTATGGCTAATGCTATTATCGAAGCTAATGGTGGTGAAATAATTGATTATTCTAGTGATAAGAACAAAGAAGAAAATGCTACAGAAGTAATGCAAAAAGCTTTAGAAACAGTAAAAAGAAAAGAAGAAAGACCTAAAAAAGAAAATAAAACTTTTAAAAAACCATTTGTTAAAAAAGAAAACAAAAAAGAATTTAAAAAAGAAGTAAAAGAAACTGAAGAAGTAGTTAAAGAAGAAAAAGTAGATACTAAAAAAGAAACTAATGTTGAATCTTTAGATTCGATGACTGTAGCTGAATTAAGAGAATTAGCTAAAGCTAAAGAAATTAAAGGTTATTCAACTATGAAAAAAGCTGAATTATTAGAAGCTTTAAAATAAGGAGAGATAAAAATGATAAGTGCTAGTTTAGTAAAAGAATTAAGAGAAGCAACTGGTGCTGGTATGCTTGATTGTAAAAAAGCCCT
>CALVSM010000001.1 GCA_944359025.1 uncultured Bacilli bacterium | reverse complement strand
GGTGGGAATCGAACCCACATGACATAAGCCACACGATTTTGAGTCGTGCGCGTCTACCAGTTCCGCCACACAAGCAATTAATAAGATTATAGCATATAATCTTATTTTTTTAAATAGATTTTATTCATCTTCATGGTATTTTGAATTATATAAATCTTTTTCAGTATCATCTTTAGTTATTTCAATATTAGGCAATTCATCAATTGATTCTAAACCGAAATAATCTAAAAACCAAGAAGTTGTCCCATATAAAACTGGTCGCCCAGCTGATTCACTTCGTCCAACTTCACATATCAAATTTTTATAAACTAACTTTCTAATTAAATAAGCGCTACTAACTCCCCTTATTTCATCGACCATAACTCTTGTTATTGGTTGATTATAAGCAATTATTGCCAAAGTTTCTAAAGCCGATTCAGTTAATGTATCACTTTCATCTAAAGTAACTAATTTTTGAATATATGATTTATTTTCTTTTTTAGTAACTAATTTTAAACGATTACCTAAAACGGCTAATTCAATTCCACGATTATCGTAACTATCTTTTAAGTTAGTAATCAATTCTTTTAAATTAGAATCATCCACTTCTAATATTTTTTTTATTTCATCTAAACTTAAACCTTCATCGCCAACAACAAATAATAAACTTTCTAAAATAGAATTATAATTCATCCTACACCTCACAAAGTAATATATTTTCAAAATTATTATTTTGGATAATTCTCAAATCGTTATTTTTTGCTAACATTAAAATTGATAAAAAAGTAACGATAATATAACTTTTTGTTTTAATTTCAAATAAATCAGTAAAATTAATTTTTTTATTTTTTTTAATTAAATCTTTTATCTCTTTACTTCTTTTAGTAATTGAATATTCTTTCGTCGTAATTTTGGTATTTAAAGGTTTATTATTTTCTTGGCGATTTAAAAATTGTTCAAACGCTTTTAATAAATCAGTTAAACTTATATCATCTGATAAATTAGGGTTGACTTCATATTCGCTTATATCGCTCGATTGTTTAGTATAATACTGTTGACGGTCTAACTCTAATTCATGAAATTTAGTCGTAATTTCTTTATAATTTTGATATTCAATCAAACGCTTAATCAATCTTTCTTTGGGGTCTTCTTCATACTCATCCTCAGCAATTTCTGGTTTAGGTAATAACATCGAAGCTTTCATCTCGATTAATTCAGCAGCCATAACTAAATATGAACTAGCAATATTCAAATTCAACTCTTCCATTTTTTTTATATAATCTAAATATTGATTCGTTATTTCTTCAATTTTAATATCGTAAATATCAATATTAGATTGTTTAATTAGATGCAGTAATAAATCAAGGGGACCCGAAAACTTATCGATTGTAAAACAATAATCCATGTTATTACCTCCTCTAACCTTATTAATTATAACAAAAAATAAAAAAAAAAGCTATTTTTATCTTTTAATAGCAATATTTTTTAAACAATTATAAACTTCAATATAGTTATTTTCCCAATTATTTTCTAATTTATAATGTATTTCTTTTAATAAATTTTTATTTTTAGTATTTCCAAAACACTCAAAATATAAAAACTTAATCTTATTGGAATTATTTTTTATCTTTTCTAGCTCTTCATAGATATATTTCTTTATTTTATCTTCGTTACGGGTTTTAAAACTAAAATTCTCTTTTTTCTTTTGAACCTTATAATTAATATTTTTAAAACCTAAAGATTTACTATAATTTAATACTTCTTCTTCCTCCTCATAAAGTAATTTACTATATTGAATAATATTACCATTTTTATTTAATTTAAAAGCGATTAATTCTTTTTTATCAGTAGCTAAAAAACTATATTCAATATATTCAATCTTTCTTTTATTAAAAATTTCAGTTTTTTGATAAATTTTATTTAAAAATTCCAAATCAAATGTAACTATTTTATTAACTAAATTATATAAATCTTCAGTTTTAACTATAACTAGTGGTATTTTCCGAATATGGGTAATTTTATCTTCCTTATTCCAATCAAAAACTTCATATAAATTTTTATCATAGTTTAAAAATATATCATATATGTAATTCATTTTTTTCCTCCTTTGGTATATTTATAGCCATTAAAACAAAACCTAAAATAGCAATCATACATTCTGGCTTCCTAATTATAAAATTGACATATTCGAAAAAATTATACCCAAGAGTAGTTAAATTAAGATAAATAATTATATAAATACAACCAATTAAAGTTAAACCAAAACCTACAAGAAAAAAAAAGAATTTTACCATATATTCCACCTATTAAAATGTATGAAAAAAGTTCTACTCGGTAGAACTTAAAACACTATATTTAAAATAATCTTTTTTTAATGTATTATCACTAGCTGTAAATTTATTATTTAATATTTTATTAATTTTTTGAATATAACTTTCATCGACACTATCATCTTTTAATTCAAATTCATTTTTACTTGCTAAATATATAGCTTTATCTGTTACCCAACTACCAGTTGGAAATAAAGCAATTGTTTCCTCATCAGAAAATAAATCTTTACCAATATAATATCTTGGATCATAATCTAAATCAAATAAATTAGCTAAAGTAGGTAAAATATCAAAAGTACTAGCTGTTTTATTGATTACTTGAGGTTCAACATTACTATTATAAATAATGAAAGGCATTCTATCTTCATTTAAACCCTCATAACGATCAATTGGTGAACGTTCAGCTAAATAATCAAAATCTAAATTATAAGGATGATGATCACCAAATATAACAATAACGGTATCATCTAACTTATTATCTTGTTCTAAACTATCGATAAGATATTCCAAACTTTGATCAAATTCAATTGCTTTAGCTAAATATCTTTTCATTGTTATTCCTGTATCCAAATCTTTAACTTGTGACCAATTTTTTCTAGTTGTTGCATCGTCAAACTCATAAGAAAAATGCATTGAAACCGTTATAACAAAACTAAAAAATTTATCGTTTTCAGTAAACATCGGATATATTTTTTTCATAAGTTCTAAATCGCTAGTCCAACCACCACTTGTACTAAAGCCTAATTTATCGGAATTATAAAAAGTTGAACCCATATTTTTATGAAGTTTAGTTCTTGGGTAATAATTATCACTCCATCCATGATAAGAAGTAGAAGTATAACCGGAATGATTAAATAAATTAAAAATACTTGAACTATAATTGTTATTAACATAAGTAAATGGTGTACATACTGAATTACTTGGAATAATTGATGTTAAAGCGATAAATTCACTTTCTCCTGTTGTACAACTAAACTTAGGAGCATAATAATTATCGAAATACCACCCTTCTTTAGTTAAACGGTATAAAGTTGGCGTTAATTCGGGATCGATAGCCGCTAAATCTAAAGCTTCAACCATAATCAAAACTAAATTTTTATCTTTAAAGATACCAGTATAATCATTTTTATCGGTGATAGATTGGCTCATATAATATTGGTGCAGATTCTTAATTACCTCATCATCTTCGTTATCGATTAATTCTTGCCAAGCTGTATCATCAAAATATCTAGTATAATCAGTCGGCTCTTCTTCTTCAACCGGCGGCTCTTCTATTTCAATCATATTGTGTGTTTCATCACCAACGATAAAATAAATAAAATCTCTTATAATAAATCTAGTAGGTCCAAATTCTTTTAAAGAAATGTCGATTAAAGTTGGTGTTTTATATAAATCATGATTATTTTTTAATTGATTTTCTGGCGTTATATTTAAAGTCAATAACGATATAATATGAAGAATAATGATTACACCAATTGCGATTAAACTATTCTTCCAAGTTGGCTTTTCATAACTAAACCATTTTTTCTTCCAAATAAAAATAATTATTAAAACAATTAAAGGTAAAAAACATAAAAAATATTCTGGTCGTATACTCGAAATAAAAGTCGATACCTCGTTACTAATTCGATCAGCATCACCACCACCGCCAAGCATACTTAAAGACATATAATTACCCATAAAATTTTTAAAATTTAATTGTAACAAGCTATAAAAACCAATTATTAAAGTAGTTAGACAAGTTAATATTTTAGCTATTAATGGTTTAAATAATGTATAAATAAAAGAAATAATTAAACTAAATACTAAAGTAAATAGAAATATTCTTAATAATTCAAAATCAAAAAAAGTTCCAAAAGATAAAATTTTAAACAATATTTCTATAAATAAAAAACTTAAAAAACTAGCTAAAAACATTTTTAAAAAATACTTATTCATAATACCAACTCCATTTATATTATATATCTTTTTAGAGTCATTGACAATATCAAAAATTAATGTAAAATATTATATATGAAACGATTTAATATGATTGATGAAGAATTTATTTGTGAAAACTGTGGAAAAAAAGTTAGTAAATTAAACTATACAGCACGAGACCATTGCCCATACTGTCTATATTCTAAACATGTCGATATTATGCCAGGTGATAGAAAAAACGAATGCTGTGGATTATTAGTACCAATCGACATTGAAAAATTTAAAAACACTTATAAAATTGTTTATAAATGTGCAAAATGTAAAACAATTCATAAAAATATAATCGCCAATGATGATGATTTTGAAAAATTGTTAAAAATAATGCAAAAAGCCTAGCAAATGCTAGGTTTTAAAATTTCCAAATATCTTCTTCTTCCGCTACTTTCTCATCTTTCTTTTTATCTTCAATATCTGGTAAAGTTGCAGGTTCAATATTTTTTAAATCTTCGGGTTGACTTTCCGGTTCATCATTAACGACTTCATTAATTGTATTAATATCATTAGTATTTTCTTCACTAACCACTGTTTCATTATTTACTGTATTATCGATAACTTCACTAGGTTGATCAGATAAAGGGGCAAATAAAGATTGATCAACAGTTTCATTAGCAGTAGGCAAAGGCATATCTTGAACATCAGTTAAAGGTTGTTCTAAAGGTTGCTCTAAATTAACATTATCTATAATATCATTTACTTCACTTTTCTTATTTTTTTTATTAGCCACATCTTTACTTAATTCATCGATTCCTTTAGCATCAATTTCTATTTTTGTAACCTTTTTATTTTTTTCTTTTTTATTTTTCTTTTTATCGACTTTTTCTACCTTATCTGACTTTTCCTCTTTTGTCTTACGGCCAAAATCAGTTTTATCAGCAAAATAACCTATAATAGCCATTAACACAATCACACCAATAACAATAAACCAAACATAATTATCCATTATAAAATCCATCCTTAACTCCTCCTTATTCTTGTAATAATAATATCATTTTTTTGATATATTTTCAATACTTTTTTTAATTTTCTAAATAATCAGCACCTTTAAAAGGTTCTGTTCTAAGTAAATCAAAATAGTTATTTTGCCTTAAAACCTCATATACAGCGATAGCTACACAGTTTGACAAATTTAAAGCTCTAACTTTATCCGTCATTGGTAGACGCATGCAATGTTCTAAATCATTTTTCAAAATTTCTTTAGGAATTCCCGTACTTTCCTTACCAAAAATCAAATAAATTTCTTTATCCTTAAATGTAAAATCTGAATGTGGCTTTTTACCATATCTTGTAAAATAATAATAGGTCCCAGGGTTTTTACTTTTAAAATCATCAAAATTAGAATACACCTGATAATCGCAATTATCAATATAATTAACGCCACATCTTTTGATTGTTTTATCGTCTAACTTAAATCCTAACGGTTCAATTAAATGCAGTTTAGAATTAGTCGCTACACAAGTTCGCATAATATTACCCGTATTTTGTGGTATTTCCGGTTCATATAAAACCACATGAATCATACTTCGGTTTGTTCTCTTTCTAAATCTTCTAATTTAACAACAGGTAAAATTACATTTTCTTGTTTACATAAATCTTTAAAAGTTTCTCTAAATTGATCTAATTCTTTAATTATACTATCTGGATAAATCTTTCGACTACTTTTAATCGCCGTATAAAAATCTTCGACATCAACTTCTTTTTTATTGTAATACAAAGCCGTTGAAAAAGCTTGTGACAAAACCGACAAAGCTACATCAGGGTACATTGCCGCAATACCATAAACTCTTTTAAATTCACTAGTAGCACTGACAATAGCTTTTACTAACAATTTAGTAACATATTCATTATATTTCATCTTAACGCCAGTTTGTTTTTCTAATTTAGGAATAGTCCCCATTAATATCTTTACAGTAGTATTTTCATCAGGTTCTAAAACATCAATTTTCTCGAATCTTCTTAAAAAAGCCCTATCTCTTAAAATATATGTCTCATATTCAACGGTAGTCGTCGCACCAATAACCTTTATATCACCACGATCAAGACCCGCTTTTAAAGTATTAGCCAAGTCCATTGGACCATCACTTTTACTGCCGATAAGCATATGAATTTCATCGATAAAAAGAATAACTTTTTCAACTCTTTTTAACTCTTCAACTAGTTGTGTCGCCACCAATACCTCATGACCATCAACGGTCATCGTTCCTAATAAAGCCGTCGAATTCAAACGAATTATTCGATACCCTTTCAATGCTTCTGGGACTTCATTTTTTTGAATCAAATAAGCTATTCCTTCGACAATAGCTGTTTTACCAATACCAGGTTTACCAACTAATAAAGCTGACTTTTCCGGAGTTAATAATATAACAATTGCCCTTTTTATTTCCTCATCCCTAGCAATAGCAGGGTTGGTAACATATTCTTTTTTAGTTAAATCATCACCATATGTATCTAATACACTATACATAATTATTCACCTATATATCCTAATTTTTCAAGTTTACTTAAAACATCATCATATTCGCCAGCACCAACAATGCGATTATGCGTGTCAGTTTCCTCACCATCTTTAATAAATATCGTTGTTGGAGTATAACTATAAACGAATTTACTATATACTTTAGTTGCTTCTTCATCAGTTAAAGCATTTAAATCTAAGAAAAATATTTCAATATCATTTTTCGTCATAACATCTTGCATCGTCTTTTCATATGTATCGCAAGCTACACAAGTTGCCGAACCAATTACTAAAACAAAATTATCTTTATTGTTCAACTTTGTTTCTAAATCATTATAGGTTAATTTGATATATTCTCTTTTACCACATCCTGTAATTAAAAATAAGCTCATTAAAATTAATAATATCTTTTTCATAAATCTCACCTTTATCATTATACAATAAAAAAAGACTTATTTCAAATCTTTTTTATCGTAAATTATAATCTGATTAGGTTCCAAATAAATTTTTTTATTTAAACGGTTTAAATTGTCAAAACCGACAGGAATACTATCGATTAAATCGGCTATAGTTTCGTTATTATTAACTATATAAATACCGATGTTTTCTTTAGGAATCAATAATTTTTGATTAGGATATATGTAATCGTCACTATCTAAACCATTTAATACTTCTAATGTATTAGTATCAATATTGTACTTTTGAGCGATACTATATAAACTATCGCCTTTTTGAACAATATACGTTTGATAAACGCTATCATTTTTTGGAACAATTATTAACTGTCCTGGTTTTATATCTAATTGACCATTTAAATTTACCAATTCCTCAATATCAACATTTAATTTTTGAGCTATATCATTTAAATTTTCATTGTTTAAAACTTCATATATACTATACATCTTCCACCTCTAACCTATTATATTCAACATAATAAAACAAGTTCATAGTTTATTATAATATAGTTTTTCTTTTGCAAACACTTTTAAAAAAAATTAAATAAATTATATTTTTTTTTATTTAGATTATTGTTATAATGTTACTGGGATATAGAAAAAAGGATATTATTATAAAAAATTGTAGGAGATTAAATCTTATCGCAAAACAAAATTTTAAATATAAGGAGGTAGAAAATATGAAAAATGAAATAGTATTATTTGAAAATCAAAACATCAAATTAGAAGTAAATATGAAAGACGAAACAGTTTGGCTTAATGCTGAACAAATGGCAAAATTATTCGATAGAGACTATAAAACTATTAGAAAGCATATTAATAATGCATTAAAGGAAGAATTAGATAAAGATATGGTTGTCGCAAAATTTGCGACAACCACTAAGCACGGAGCAATTGAAGGAAAAACACAAACTCATACTGTTGATTACTACAACTTAGATGTTATTATAAGTGTCGGCTATCGCGTTAAATCACAAAATGGTATTATATTTAGAAAATGGGCTAATAAAATCATCAAAGACTATTTATTAAAAGGTTATGCTGTTAACGAAAAAAGATTAGAGTACCTTGAAAAAACAATCAAATTAATCGATATAGCTGGAAGAATCGATACTGAATTAAGTGGTCAAGATGCTAAAGAAATAATTAAAGTTATTAATAATTATTCAAATGCCTTAAATCTCCTTGATGATTATGACCATAAAAGTATAGCTAAACCTAAAGGAACTAAAAATAATAAAAAAATTACTTATGAAAATTGTTTAGATATAATTAGTAAATTAAAATTTAACAGTGATAGTGATTTATTTGCTTTAGAACGAAACGAAGGACTAAAAGGTATTATCGGTAATATTTATCAGTCTTTCGATGGCAATGACTTATATCCAACAGTTCAAGAAAAAGCCGCTAATTTTCTATATTTAGTTACCAAAAATCATACTTTTATCGATGGTAACAAAAGAATAGCTGCGACATTATTTATATACTTTTTAGATTTTTATAATATTTTATATAAAGAAAATAGACAAGTTATCGATAACAATACATTAGTTGCTATTACCATTCTTATTGCTCAATCTAATCCTAAAGAAAAAGATATTTTAATTGATTTAGTAATAAACTTTTTAACGGCATAAAACCTATAAAGAAAAAACTTTATAGGTTTTAATTTAATAAATAAATACTTAAATTTAGATATGAAGCAAATAATATCCAAATCAAATATGGTAACTGTAATAAACCTGCTAATTTATCCTTTTGATAAAAGCAATAAATCATAATAATTACTAAAATTAGCAACAATAATATCCAAAAAAAAGAAAATAGTCGCCATTTTAAAACAAAAAAGAAAATTGGCCATAAAGCATTAACAAGCAACTGAATATAATAAATTAGCTCTATTTTTGAATCATTCAAATCAAGATTTTTCAACCTACCATAAGATATTCCCATCAAAACATATAAAATACTCCAAACAATAGGAAATAAATAACCAGGTGGTGAAAGAAATGGCTTTGTTAAATAAGTATAATCGATAAAATTAGCTGTAATTAACCCCACCAAACCTCCGATAATTAAAGGAAATAATATTGCTTCAAAATATATTTTTATTTTCACTAACAATCACCCATAATAATTTATGAATTAATTTTAAAAATAGTATATTATTTAAAAAAATAGCCAATATATAAAAGGAGGGAAATTATGAATGATAAAAATGAAATTAATGTTTTAGACGAATTAAATAAAGGAGCTTGTATGGGAATGGATGCTATTCACTATATTTTAGACAAAGTAGAAGATGAAGATTTAAAAAAAGAATTGGATCGTCAATATCGTGAATACAAAGAAATATCTGAAGAGATAAATAAAATATATAAAAATTATAACAAACAAGAAGAACCACATAAGACAAATGCTATGAATAAAGCAATGACTTGGTATGGAATTGAAATGAAAACTATGATAGATGATAGCACATCTAAAATAACTGAATTATTACTTCAAGGAACGAATATGGGAATTATTGAAGGAAGAAAATTATTAAATCATAAAGATACTGACAAAAAAATCAATGAATTAGTTAAAAAATATGTTGACATACAAGAAAAAGCTGTGGAAAAGTTAAAACAGTTTTTGTAATTTATTCTAATAGTTAAATACTATTAGTTTTTTAATAATCAATAACATCACAAATATGCGAATTATCCACAACAATATTACCATTTATATTTTTTACAATTAAATAACCTACACATTGTTCAAAATCTTCACTTAAATAAGGTCTTTTAACAATTCTTATAATTTTATCGTCAATTTCGGTTTCCAACAAATAATCTACTTTCAAAACAAAAGTATCGTTTTCATCAAACTGAAATAAGCTAGGCTTAATTTCATATAATTGCTTTACTTCTTCAGTATAATCAGGAAGTTTATTTTTATCTTCCAAATAAAGTTTTAAATCTCTTATAAATACAATAACTAATATACTTAAAGGTATTAATAATAAACCTAAAAATATATAGTGAAAAAGATATCGTTTAAAATGTGTTTTTAAGCTACTTTTCATATTCATCACCAACAATCACATTAAAACTAAAATGTGTTTTAACACCACTAAACCAACCATCTTTCCTATTAACATAAATATGAATATAATATCTTCCGTTTTCATTAAGATAATTACTTATATCAGCTATATAATCACCACTATATAAAATTTTATCCATTCTTTTTATTTCTAATTCAATTTTAGAATAATCAACTTTTTCATAAATATAATCATCTAATTTTACCCAATAATCATCAGCAGAAACTCTTCTTCCAGCTTTATTATAAACTTCGTATTCATCTATTTGTAAAATCATCTTATCGCTTAAAATAACCTTATTTATAGATTTATCAGTATAATTATCACCTTCATCATTAAAATGAACAAACAAATTACTTGAAATATTTTCTTTATAATTTCCAACTATCAACATATCATTCAATTTTATTTCAAATAAATTTTGATTATAAATTCCATGCCTTAAAATCATATAAGACATCAAAATAAATAAGACAACCAAACCAATTATTAAAATCCAACGAAAAGGATAAAACAATTCTTTAATTCCTACATTCATATTAATTACCTCAAATTAATTATATCAAACATTTACACATTTTCTAAATATTTTTAAATAAAAACTTAACTAAATAACTATATTTATGTTATGATTATTATAGGAGGTAAAATATGAACGAAACAATAATGTTAAGTGAAATCAAAGCACAACCAGAATTAATCAAAAGATGTATGGAAACTAACAAAGATTTAATCAAAGAAATAGGAGAAGCAATTAAAGAATTTAAACCAACTAATATCTTAATTGCGGCAAGAGGAACTTCCCTACATAGTGGGATTTTAGCAAAATACTTATTTCAACTATACTACCATTTACCAGTAAGCATTGCTACACCATCAGTATTTACTGTTTATGACGTTGAAGTTGATTTAAGTAAAACATTAGTTATTGCAATAAGCCAATCAGGAAAAGGTAAAGATATTTGCAAAGTCGTTGAAAAAGCTAATAAGACAGGCGCTCTAACTTTAGGGATAACTAATACTAAAGGATCTATTATTGCTAACGAATGTAAATATAATTTATGGAACGATGTTGATGAAGCTGTATCATATGCCGCTACTAAAACTTATACTTCTTCACTATATTTACTAATATCTTTAATTTATGAATTAACTAATCACGAAGATTTAAATCTAGAAAGCGACAAAGTAATTAATGCTTTAAATGAAGGGTTAAATCATTATGAAGAAATTAAAACTCTAGCATCAACTTTAAAAGATGCAGAAAATACTTTAGTTATGGCAAGAGGTAAAGATCTATCACTAGCGATGGAATTAGCTTTAAAAATCAAAGAAACATCACATTATCCAGTTCATGCTTATCCATGTAGTGAATTCTATCACGGACCAATTGTTATGGCTAGTGAGAAAACACCAACTATCCTTTTTGGTGTCGACAAAGTAACTAACGATAATATCTTAAAAATGATTAAAGATTTAAAAAGCTTAAATGTAAAAACAATTGCTTTCACAAATAATCAAGAAATTGCTAAAGAAGCTGATTATTCATTATATTATGATGTCGAAGATAAATATGCTATCTTTACTTCAGCAATCACATTACAATTATTCACAAATGAATTATCAGTTTTAAGAGGTAATAATCCTGATTTCCACAAAGTTTTAGAACATATTGAAACAATATAAAAACTCACACTCGGTGAGTTTTTTTAATCTTAACTATCGCTAATACAATTAAAATAAGACCAATTATACAATTAGGATAATAATTATATAAATATAACAAAATACTTTCATAAAAAGCTTTAAAACCATAAAAATTACCACATAAACATAAACCGGAAAAACCTGTAATAGCAAAATAAATTCCTAAAACTAAAGCTGTTAAAAAAGGTAAAATAGCCACAATTAATAAAATAAGCCACATTTTCTTATCATTTGGTTCAGGAAAATAAGCAATTTCTAACAATAAAGCTAAAATTAAAATAAAAAATGTCGTCATCTTAAAGATAACCATTGGCGTTAAAGCATCCATAAAATGATGCCAGCCAGTCAATTCAAAAATAACCAATGTCAATAAAAATGAAGTAACAACAAAGATTATACCTTTTAACCATTTATTCATAATAAACCACCAATTAAATCATAACAAAAGTTGACCATCAAGTCAACTTTTTAAATCATCTAGATTTTTAAAATAATAATCATATTTTACTTCATCAACTGCACCCCAACCAGCAAGACCAAATTTAATACCAAAACTATTAGCACACATACTATCATTGTTACTATCACCAATGAAAATAGATTCATCCTTTTTCCAATTAGACTGTTTAAATAATACCTCTAAACTTTCTTTATCCGGTTTAGGACTTTTAACATCACTAGCAGTAATAACATAATCAAAATAAGGTAGTAATTCATTTAATTTTGGTTCGTTATAAACTTCATCTTTATTTCTTGAGGTTACAATAGCTAAATTATGATTATTTTTTAAATATTTAATAACCTCTAAAGCATTATCAAACATCTCAATTTCTTTAGCAAATTCATTGTAATAAATACTTTCCTTCTTCAAAATATCTTGACCTTGTTTAGTATTTAAATCAACTCCTAATAATTCTAAAGATTTTTCAGAAGTTGAAGCAAAGCCTATATCAAACATTTTTTTATCTAAAGGAATATTATATTCTTTTAATACTTTTGCTTTAGCTTTATAAGCCACCTCATAAGTATTTAATAAAGTGCCATCGATATCGAAAATATAATTTTTAAATGCCATCGGTTACTTCCTTTTCTACTATTTTCAAATCTTTGATATTAACAACACTTTTTAAACTTGTTTCTTTTAAATTATCAGCTAATTCCGTTAAAGATAACTTATCCATTTTTAATGCTGTATCAAGTAATCCTCCTAAATTAGTTCCAATTAAAATTTCTTTATTTAAATCAAGACGAGAAACAACTTTATAAGGTGTTCCACCCATTAAATCACAAGCAAATAAGTATTCATTGTTTTTATCTAAATCTTTGAATTTTAGACTAAATTCTTCTTCACTTTCTTCTTTCAAAAAGTCAAAAGCAAAAACATTTTCTTTTGGTCCAATTATTAATTCTAAAGCACTTTTCACACCACTAGCATAATTGCCGTGACCAGTTATTACTAGATATTTCATTATAAAATTCCGAAGAATGCTAATAAAACTGAAACAACTAAAGTAGATAGAATTAATATAGTTGGATTAACTTTCTTCTTAAGTAAGAAGTAAATTAAGAATGTAAAGGCAAATGGTAATAAATTAGGGATAATCTTATCAAATAAATCAGTTTGTAAACTAATAAATGTTCCATCACTAATTTCAATTTGTGGTAATAAAGTGATAGATACATAACTAGCAATTAAACCACCTAAAATTGTAACACCTAAAATAGATGCTGAATTACCAACTTTTTCTGTATTAGCTTGAATTTTATCCAAAGCACTAACACCAGTGCTATATCCCATATGAGCAAGTGGGAATCTTAAAATAAATACAGCTAAGAATACTAAGAAATATAAAATAGGTCCTAAAACATTACCTTCACTAGCTAAAGATGCACAAATACCTGACATAATAGGCATTACTGTAAACCAGAAAATCGCATCACCAATACCAGCTAAAGGTCCAAACATCGAAATCTTTATTTTCTTAACTGTTTCTGGATCTTCGCCACCTTCATATAATGAAACCATCAAACCTTCCAAGAATGGTACCAAAACATTATGCGTATTGATAAATTCTAGGTTATCTTCCGTAACTTCGGCAAGTTTTTTCTTGTCGTTTTTATAAATTTTCTTAAGACAAGGAGCTAAAGTAGCAGTGAATCCAATATTTTGCATTCTTTCATAGTTGAAAATAGCTTGGTTAAGTAAAGAACGATATCCTAACGCTGTAATATCTCTTTTACTTACTTTTTGATATTTTTTTTCTTTTTTAGATGCCTTCATTAGATTCGCCTCCTTTATTTGTGTTATTAACACGATAATATTCTAATAATGCAAAAGCAACACCCATGATAGCAACTGGTAAAATATTATCAATTGGAATAAATGTAGCAAATAAGAAGCCAGCTAATAAATATGGTACATATTTTGCTTTTAAGATTACTCTTAATAACATAGCAAATCCAATTGCTGGTAATAAACCGCCAGCTACAGAGAAGCCATGAGTTAACCATTCTGGCATCATATTAACTAAATCAACTAATGCATCTTGAGCAACATAAACTGATAAGAAGGTTAAAACACCATAAATAACAACAGTTAATGTCATACCAAAGATACATAATCTCATGATACCACCTAAATTAGCTTCTTTAGCGTAACGATCAGCTGTTTTGTTAAAGAAAGATAAAACAGTAGATTTAATGTTACCGATAAATTGCGCTAATAAACCAAATGGTACTGCTAAAGCAAAAGCAGCAGCAACTGGTTCACCAGTCGTTTTAGCTAAAACAACTGTCATAATACTTGTCATAACTGCATCTGGTGGAACAACTCCTCCTACTGCTGTAATACCAGCAAAAGCAAGTTCGACAATACCAGCAGCAAGTAAACCTGTTTCCAAATCACCAACTGCTAAACCAATTAATGGGCAGACAATGATAGGACGAAAGATAAAAAACCCTTCCAAAGAACTATCTAAAGCTACAACCATTGCAATTAGGGTAATAATAATCCCCATAAGTAAAGTAACTTCCATAATTTCCTCCTAAAAATCTTCTTTTTTAAAATCAGGCGTATCCTGAATATAAATTTCATCAACCCTACTTTTAATGAAATTTAAATCATCCAAATCTTTTTTATCGGCGTAAACTTTATCGGAAATTTTTTCTTTACCTTCTGAAAAATGCATATTTCCGATGTTTACTTTCTTTATCTCCACACCTCCTTCGATTAATTTTCTTAAAACTTCTGGTGTTTTACACACTAACAATATTTTTTGATTATCACTAGCTTTAGCAATAACATCGATAGTGTGTTGAACAGTGAAGAATCTTGAATCGAAACCTAATGAAGAAGCAGCTAATTGCATAATACTTTTTTCGGTATCACTATTAGCAGTCTCATCATCAACGACAACAATTAAGTTAGCTCCAACTGTTCCCGCCCAGTTACAAACAACTTGTCCATGAATCAAACGATTATCGATTCTTGTTAATAAAATATTATTCTTTGCCATAATTTACCTCCTAATAATATTTCCCATATTTTTCATTAGCAAACTTATTTAATTTATCTTCTATTTCTTTAACTGTTTTTAAATTTAATAATGTTTTTACAAATTCTTCAGTTTCTTTTTTATTTAATAAAGAAATATATTTTTTAGTCTTTTTAACAGTATTAATATTAACGCTAAATTCATCTAAACCTAGTCCAACTAATAATATTATTCCTAATGGATCAGCCGCCATTTCCCCACACATTCCAACAAATTTATCATCATAATTTTTAGTAACATCGATAGCATTTTTAATTAGTCTAATTACACCAGGATTAAACCATTCATATAATTTACTAATTTTGGTATTACCTCGATCGACTGCAGTCGTATATTGAACTAAATCATTAGTTCCAATACTAAAGAAGTCGACTTCTTCTATCATCATATCCGCCATTGCCGCAACTGCCGGTATTTCCACCATAATTCCAACTTTAATATCTTCTTTAAAACTAATTTTATTATCTCTTAAATCTTGTTTAGCTTCTTCTAAAATTAAATTAGCTTGTCTTAATTCTTCAATTGAAGAAATCATCGGATACATAATTGCAATATTACCAAAAGCACTAGCTCTTAAAATAGCTTTTAAAGATGTTTTAAAGAAATCTTTATGATCTAAACAATATCTAATAGCTCGATATCCTAAAAATGGATTAGCTTCTTCCCCAATATCGATATAAGGACATTTTTTATCGCCACCGATATCAAGCGTTCTAATAATCATTTGTTTACCATTTAATTTAGTAGCAAAACTCTTATAAACTTCAAATAGATAATCTTCATCTGGTGGGGTAGTTTTATTTAAATATAAAAATTCTGTTCTAAATAAACCAATGCCATCAAGTGGTATTTCATCAATTCTTTCTAATTCCGTTAAATCACCTGTATTAGCGCTTACTTCAAATAAATAATTATCTAAAGTTCTAGCCTCTTTAATATCATCTAACTCTTTAGCTAAAGCTAATTCAGTCGCTATTTTTTCTTTAATTTCTTTGATTCTTTCTTCACTTAATTCATTTTCGATAATTCCTTTATTACCATCGATAAACAACAATTCATCGTTTTTTAAATTTTTAATATCGATACCGAAAATTGAAGGAATGCCTAAAGAAGTAGTTAAAATACCAATATGGCTTGTTTTACCTCCTAATTCTGAAACAATACCTTTAATATGCTCGATATTATCCGTCAATAAAACATTAGCTGTCATTTCATGTGATACTAAAATAACATCTTCTTTTAAATTATCAGGGTTAAATTCAACGATTCCATAATATTTTGATAATACTTTGTGGCGAATATCTTTAACATCTTTAGCTCTTTCTTTTAAATAGTTATTATCTAAATTTTCTAATTGCTTAATTTTATTATTAAAATAAATATCAATAGCTAAATCACCATAACATTTTTTATCGTTAATAATATTAGTTATATCTTTTTTTATACTTGGTGAGATTAAAACATTTTTATTAAATTCGGTTAAAGATTTTAAATCTTCATCATCTAATGAAGCGATAATATCTTCATAATCTTTAATTGCTTCATCGATTGCATTATTTACTTTTATTACTTCTTCTTCTAAAGAAGTTGCAGTTTCTTGATTAAGATTCGGTAATTTAGTATCGACAAATAAACATTTACCTAAACCTAAACCATTTCCGACTTTAATTCCTAATAATTCCATACTAACTTCCTATATATTCTTCTAAAGCTTTAACTGCTTCGTTTTCATCTACACCATTAGCTTCAATTATAATTTCATCGTTAAAATTAATATCCGCGGATAATATTTCTAATACTTCTTTCGCGTTAATTACTTTATCACCTTTTTTTAAATTTATATCTGATTGAAACTTCATTGCTATATCGACAACTTCACTTCCAGGTCTAGCATGCAACCCTGTTTCTTTTTTTACAACAACTTTTTTCGTTACCATATTACCCTCCCATTATCTTAATAATACCATTTTTATCAACTTTTGAAAAGATTTTTAATAAAAAAGATTAAAAAAAACACAATCTAGACGATTGTATTTCAATTTTATTCGTTACATTCTAATAAATTTAATAACTTTTCAATATCAGTTTTTAATTCAATGTTTTTATTTTCTTCTAATAATCTTTCTAAAAATTCTTTAGTATTTTTACTTTGTGGTAACATATATCCCGCTTCCCGATATAAATCTTCAGCCATTAAACGATTAGCGCGTGCTATTGATTTAAATAATTGTTTTTCTATTTCATCATTACTATTTTTATAAATTGTTTCGGCAATTTGTTCTTCTAAAACTTTATTTTTTATTAATTTATTTAAGTCAGTAATAACTAATTCATCTTTAATTTGTTGTTTAGGATATTGATATGGGACCATTGAAATAGCGCCTGAAGGACAAGCTTTACTACAAGCACCACAACCGATACATTTAGCAAAATCAATTTGTCCAGTTTCTGTATCAGTAGCCCCAGTTGGACAAACATATAAACATAAACAATCTTTGCTACAAATTCTTAAATTTCTAACCGCTCTTAACTTACTCACTTTAAGCACCTCTTTTCACTTCTAATAATTTAAAACTAGGGACCTTACAAATAGGACATATTTCTGGCTTTTCATCACCAACATAGATAAAACCGCAAATATCACATACATAAATTTTAGTGTTTTTAGTAAACTCTTTATCATTTTGATATTGACTTAATAACGAATTTAAAATAGCTGAAACCTTTTCCCCCCAAGTAATTACTCTTAAAGCTCCGCGATCCATTTTTTCTTCTGCTACTTTTCTTGCTTTGGGATAATTAATATTTAAATCTTCATTAATTTTAGAAATTAAGCTTTCTAAATCACTAGATTCTTTATTTTGCGCTTTATTTTTATAGTGATTAGCTAATTTAGTAAATAATTCTTTTTCTTCATCTAAATATTGTTTTTCGCATCCTCTAGCTAAACTACTACATAAAGCACTTATTTCTAAATCACTCATTTCTCTTAAATCTTCTTTAGTTTCTGATGACTCTACAACTTCATCTTTAATCTCATCTTTAGTCACTTCGATAGCTTCAGCTTTAAATAAATTTTTAGGAGCACCACATAAAGGACATTTCCAATCATCTGGCAAATCTTCAAATTTAACGCCTTCTTTTGCTTCATCATAGACATACCCACAAATCGGACAAATATATTTCTTCATCACACAACCTTCTTTCTAATTAAAATTATATCATATTTAATTAAATTATATCCATACTATAATTGGTGATTATATGAAGATAAGATTAGGATATGTATCTATTTCTAAAACATTAGATATAAGTTGTTCTAAAACAATTACTTATACTAATTTTAAAAAAGATGAAAATTTTGATAAGATTGATAAAATTATTGTGGATAACTTAAATAATTTAGAAAAAATAATTGATTACAATATTAAAAATAATATTCATTTTTACCGTTTAACTTCCAAATTAATTCCTTTAGCCACGAAAAAAGAAGTGATTTTTGACTATATTTTAAAATATCAAAAATACTATCAAAAAATTGGCGAGAAAATAAATAATAATAAAATGCGTATCGATGTACATCCCGATCAATTTTGTATTTTAAATAGTACAAAAAAAGAAGTTTTAGAAAATAGTTTTACAATATTAGAATATCATTATAAAATTTTAGAAGCTTTGAATATTAAAAATAAAATTATTATTCTTCACATCGGTAGTAGTGTCTTTGGTAAAGAAAATAGTATTAAAAGATTTATTAATAATTTTTATAAACTCCCAGACTACCTCCAAAAAAGTATCGCTATCGAAAATGATGACAAGATATATAATGTCATCGACTGTTTAAATTTGGCTAAAAAATTAAACATTCCTTTTGTCCTAGATTACCATCATCACATATGCAATAACGATGAAATCGATATTGATAAATATTTAAGGGCCATTTTTTCAACTTGGACAACAACTCCTAAAATTCATTTTTCTTCCCCTAAAAATCAAACCAAAAAAGATTTTCGCTCACATCACGATTATATAAATATAGAAGATTTTATTAATTTTTTAAACAAAATTAAACATTTAAATATTGATTTAGATATTATGTTAGAAGCTAAAGCTAAAGATGAAGCTTTATTCAAACTAGTAAGATTATTAAAATATAATGACTATCAATTTATCGATGATACAACTTTTTTAATTTGACTTTTTATTTTTTTTTATTATAATAATAACTACTTAAAAAGGGGGTAATAATATGTACTTAAAAGAATTTTTAGCTAAATATAAAACACAATATCCACCAGCTGCCGTTGAATATATTATGAATAATTTTGGGAAAATGTTACCTTTAGATAACCCAGATATATTAAATCAAGTATATGATGCTTTAGGAATGTATAAAGATGAAATCCCTTATGCTGATTATTTAAAATTATTAGAAAAGTACTTTGATATCTCTTCTAACATATTAGAAATTGGTGGTGGCTTTTATCCAGCTTTTGCTACCCATGTCCACAATCGACAATTACAAACTAAAAAAGGCACTATTACCGTATATGATAAAATGTTAGTAACCCAAAATTTATCAGGCATTAAATTAGTAAAAAAAGATTTCAATATTAAAGATTCAGTTAGCCAATATGACTTGTTAGTGGGTATCTTACCTTGTGAAGCCACAACCTTAATTATTAAAAAAGCTAACGAAGAAAATAAAAATTTCTTTATCGTTTTATGTAATTGTACTCACTTCTCACGACAATATTTGATGTTTAATCAACCAAGTTTAGAAAAATGGCGTGAACATATTAAAGAAACATTTGAAGAAACAAAAAAAGCCGGTGATGAGATGCTTATATTAGATTCACCAGCTAAAAATACCGATTATAAAGTGTTGATAAAGCAGAAAAAATAATTTCTGTTTTTTTAACCAATAGAAAATAAAATTAATAATCAACTTTAATCGCAATAAGATACATTCTAACATTGCAATTTATATATTTAAAAATAGTACGACCATTAAAATTATTATGATTTATATTATTCATTATATCTTTATTAATAACTTTTTTTACTTTGCATTTAGAATATGAAAAACGCATATTTATTTTAATATTAGTTATTTTTTATATAAAAAATTGCGAAAATAATTAAATCATAGAAAAAACATTTACAAATATATGTTCGCGTGATATAATTAACTAACAAGTGATGAAAAAATGGAAAAGTATATTGATTTAGTAAATATTAAACTATTTGTTCTAAAATAATATATGCCATAATGTTGTTATAATATCTTTTAGTATTTAGGGAGTGATATGATGATAGTAAATGAAAAAAGACCTATGATGAAAATCAGTGAAATGGTCCCTTATCTTAAAAATAAAAATATTAAATTTGAAATAATAACAGAGGCAGAAGCAGAAAAATATTTAAGAGATAATAATAACTATTATAATTTAACCTCTTATAAACATAATTTTGAAAGATATTTTATTGATGGTAAATTTATCGATAAATATATTAATTTAGATTTTGCGTATCTTAAAGATTTAGCAATTATTGATTACAGAGTTAGATTATTATTATTTAAAATAATAATCAACATTGAACATTATTTAAAAATAAGAATATTAAATTTAATTGAAAATATCCTCGAAGAGGATGGATATAAAATAGTTAATCTATACCTCGAAAAAGATTTCAATGATGAAAAATTCCCCAAAAAAGTACATAATAGTATATTTAAAAAAGTAGGAAGTGAATACTATAATAAAATATTTTCTAAATATGATATTGATAAAGATAAAAAATTAGATAATATACCCATTTGGGAATTTCTTGAAATAATAACATTTGGCGAACTAGTAAATTTTTATGAATTTTTTTCCAAAGAATACAAACTAAAAAACGAACTTAAAAATGTATTTATTTTGAGGGACATAGTAAAACTGAGAAATGCAGTAGCACATAATTCTTGCGTTTTATGTGATTTAGACAGAAAAGACAATACATATAATCCAGATTATAAGATAATTAATTACTTAAACAATTGTAAAATTAAAAAAGAAACTAGAGATAATAAATTAAGTAATTCAAGAATAAGACAAATAACTTATACATTATATATGTTTAACGAAGTTGTAACTAGTTTAGGTATTAAAAAAAATATTGCTAATGAAATTAATAATTTATTTTATAAACGAATAATTATACATAAAGAATACTATAATAATAATGAACTATTAAAATCAATATATAGTTATTTTGATAAAATAATTCAAAATCAATATAATGTAAATATTGACCAAAATAGTTTGACATAGGTAAAAATATATGCTATATTATCTATGCAAGGAAAAAATGTTAAATCATTTTTGCAAGGGCACTGTCTTAACTGATGGAGCCCTATTTTTCTTTTTATTAAAAATGTATAAAGTTAAAAGCAATTAAATTTTTATTATAGTGTGTAACCTTAATTATTAAAAAATCTAACGAAGAAAATAAAAATTTCTTTATCGTTTTATGTAATTGTACTCACTTCTCACAACAATATTTGATGTTTAATCAACCAAGTTTAGAAAAATGGCGTGAACATATTAAAGAAACATTTGAAGAAACAAAAAAAGCCGGTGATGAGATGCTTATATTAGATTCACCAGCTAAAAATACCGATTATAAAGTGTTGATAAAGCAGAAAAAATAATTTCTGTTTTTTTTATACACCACCAATTATTCCTTTTTTTCTTAAATAAATCTTTCTTAAAAAATCAACTGGTACAACTGTAAAACTTAACCAAAACATAATTTGAAATTCAAAGAAAGTAAGGCCTGAAGTTCTAAATAAATTCCCACCAAAATAAATTAATAGAATTTGTACAATAACAATAAAACTAATAATAAATATAAAAGCTTTATTTAAACTTAAATGTGACAATAAATTTAAACGATGAGTTCTCGCATTGAAACTATTAAATATACTAATAAATATAAACAAACCGAAGAAAGCAGTTAAAAGATATTGTTCACCACTTCTAAATAACTGATGAAAAATAGGTAACTTTAAAAATAAAATACAAATTAAAGTTGAATAAATTCCCGTAAATAATATTTCATCTTTCATATATTGATTAATAATTGGTTCATCTCTTTTTTTCGGTAATTCGCACATATATTCTTTTAAAGGTGCTTCAAAAGAGAAAGCTAAAGCCGCTAAAGTATCCATTACCATATTTATCCACAACATTTGAATAACTGTAACTGGGGTATCTACACCAATAAAAGGCCCTATTATCGATAAACTTACTGCACATATATTAACTGTTAGTTGAAAAATTATAAATTTACGAATACTTTTAAAAATAGTTCGACCAAATAAAATTGCTTTAGCTATCGATAAAAAATTATTATCTAAAATAACGATTTCACTAGCTTCTTTAGCAACTTCCGTACCAGAACCAAAAGCAAAACCAACATCGGCTCTTTTTAAAGCTGGAGCATCATTAACGCCATCCCCCGTCATTCCAACTACTAAATCTAATTCTTGACTAATTCTAACTAATCTACTTTTATCTTGAGGAATCGCCCTAGCTACCACTCTTAATTTCGGCAAAACTTCTTTTAACTTCTCATCAGACATATTTTTCATCTCATCACTAGTTAAAATTAAATCGCCATCTTGATATAGACCAACTTCTTTAGCAATAGCTAAAGCAGTTAATTTATTATCACCAGTTACCATAACGGTTTGAATCGAAGCTTTTTTTACTAAGTCAATACCTTCAAAGGCTTCTTTTCTAATTTCATCTTTTATTAAAACAAAACCAACTAAAGTTAAATTTTTAGTATGTTCCATAGAAGATGCAAAAGCTATTATTCGATTACCTTCTTTAGTTAATTTTTTTAAATTATCTTCAATAATTAACTTCTTTTTTAAAAACTTTTTATTGCCTTCCTTATCAAAATAAAATTCACATTTTTTTAAAATAACTTCAGGAGCTCCCTTAATTAAATAAACATTTTCATTTTTATATTTAATTGTAGTCGAAGAGTATTTATTTTTACTATCGAAAGGAACAGTATCGATAATATCATAATTACTTTTATTTTTAATATTAGTAAATTTTAAAATAGCTCGATCCGTAATATTTCCTCCGATAATTTTATCTTTATCATAACAACTTGCATTGTTATATACTAACGAAATTAAAGCTATTTCTTTTAAATTACTATCAATTTTATCAAAACTATCATATTTTTTTAAATCACTATCTAAAAAATGAGTTACTTCTAAATTACCTTTAGTAATTGTTCCTGTTTTATCACTAAATAAAATATTAATACTTCCAGCTGTCTCTATTCCTGTTAACTTTCTAACCAAAACATTATTTTTAAGCATTCTTTTAACATTGGAAGATAAAACTAAGGTAATCATCATCGGCAATCCTTCGGGAACTGCTACTACGATTACCGTTACACATAAAGTTAAAGCATATAAAATATGACCACTTATTAACGGTAAATTAGTGACTGTTTCTTTAATTAAATCAATATTAAAATTATTTTTTATAAAAATAACCGAAAATAAATAAGAAATAAAAACCAAAAAAGCTCCAATATAACCAATTTTACTAATTATTTGCGCTAATTTTCTTAATCTTAATTTAAGTGGACTTTCGGGTTGCTCTTGTTGTAATTCTTTTGAAATTGCTCCATAAAAAGTATTATCGCCAACTTTAGTAACAATCATTTTAGCTTGTTTAGAATAAACAATTGTTCCTCTAAAAACTAGTTTTTCTTCTATATTTTTATATACTTCTTTTGTTTCACCTGTCAAACTAGACTCATCAACACTAATCTCTCCTTCGATAATCTCACCATCAGCTGGAATCTTGTCGCCAGATTCCAATAATACAATATCCCCAACAACAACATCTTCGATATCAACTTCTTCAATTTTATTATTTCTTAATACTCGACATTTTATTTTTGAAGATTCTTCTTGTAATTTTTCAAAAGCTTTCTCGCTACCATATTCACTAACTGTCGAAATAAAAGAAGCCAAAAAAATAGCAATAACGATTCCTACTGTTTCATACCAATCAAAACTTTGAATTAAAAAAACGGTTTTAATACCCAAAGCAATTAATAAAATTCTAATAATTGGGTCACCTAAAGTTGCAATATATTGTTTTATAAAACTATTTCTCTTACTTGAATTTATTATATTAGAACCAAACTTCTTTCTTGATTCAATCACTTCATTATCCGTTAGTCCCATTATTATCACCTAATAAAAAATATTAGAATTTTCATCTAATATTATTTTTTTTATTCGACAAAATTATTTTATCGTGTTTATAAGTTACTGCGAAAAACCTTATAAATCCTAATATTAATAGTTCATTACTTAACAATATTCCCAAAATAGCTATCATTAAAGCGAAAAAGAATCCACTTTCTTTATATTTTAACGATTCAAATAATTTAAAATAAAAATAAATACTTAAAATACAAAAAATCAACTTAACAATCATATTAAAATTGGAATATCTAGTAAAAGAAAAATACATGCCCAGTAAAGATATAAAAAATATCCCATAACCAAACTTAAAATCATCCACATTAATTTTATTTTTTATATTATGATTTTTAACTAATAATAAATTTAATAGTATTAATAATAAATTTATTAATAATAGGCGAATAACCATATAATTATAAGTAAAAACATTAAAATTATTAAAATTTAATGAGTTATCAAATAATGCTCTTAAAATTATAAATATCAAATATATATTTATTAAAAATTCTAATATTTCATACATAAAATTAGAATTAATCTCTTTATCCAACAATATTCCTCTAATTTTAGGCAATAATAACAATAAAGTAACCGAAAATAGTCCTAAAATACTGCCAGTCAAACCATCGATAATAAATAAACCAATAACAACGATAAAATTTAAGATTAAATTAAACTTATTCATAACTTTCCACCATTTCTATAAAAGCTGATGTTATATTTATTTCATTATTTAATGTTATTTTTAATGATTCTTCGATATTTTTATCGTTATATATATTTATATATTGATTCAAATCAACATTTTTCTTTTCATATGAATTTTCGATACCATAATTCATACCATTACATACTCCACTAGCACTATTTTGATTAATATAATAAATATCGGCAATAGTAATAAAATCCTTATTTAATATATCTTTATATTTTATACTATTTTGACACCTATTTATTGTTACTGTTAATTCATGATTATCAATATCATAATTACTAATAATATTAAGATTATTTTTTAACTTTTCTATTTCATTAGAATAATTTCTAGCGTCAATTTTAAAATTTAAGTTTTTATAATTATCATATTCTAAATACAACATTAAAATTAAAAATAAAAATAATATAATATAACCTATGTTTAAAATTTTTTTCATTTAAAACATCAACTTTCTTCTTTCAATAACCAATCAATTATATTTTTATGGATAATACCATTTTGCGAATAATCTAACTTATCAGTTGAAATAACATATTTAGGATAATTGTCTTTAATATCATCAAATGCAGAAAATTCCCTTTTTTCTGTCTCTTCATTAGCCAAAGTATAAGTAACTTGGTAATATTCCTTTTGATTATATTTAGTAGCTACAAAATCAATTTCTTTACCATTATTATTACCGATACTTACATCATATCCTCGATAAATCAATTCATTATAGACAATATTTTCTAAATAAGCTCCAAACTGCGTTTTTTTATTAATATTTAGAATTTGCCCTAAACCTAAATCAGTCAAATAATATTTATCTTTACGGGTTAAAATTCTTTTGCCCCTTACATCATAGGTAGATATTTTATTCATTAATAAAGCTTCTAAAGCATATTCTAAACAATCATAAATAGTTTTAGCCGAAATAGGAATTTGCTCTTTAGTAAATTCTTTAATCATATTAGTCGGAGAAAATGTTTGACTAGGATTAGTTACTAAATACTCCATTATTCTTTTAAATATATTAACATTTTTTATATTATGCCTTCTTACAATATCCTTTAAAACAATTGCATCAAAAACATCCATTAAATATATTTTAGTAGCTTCTTCACTTGGTAGGTCAAAACGCTGTGGCATCCCACCCCACAACAAATAATCATTAAATGCTATCTCTATTTCTTGTTTATCAGTTATATTTTTGTATTGAATTACCTCTTCAAAAGAAAAAGGCGCTAAATTAAAAGCAACATATCGTCCTGATAAAAGAGTTGCTAATTCTCCTGATAATAATTTAGAATTAGATCCAGTAACAAAAATAGAAACATTTAAAGTGGCTTTAAATGAGTTAATAGCTTTCTCCCAATCATTTACCATTTGAATTTCATCAAAAAATAAATAATGTTTAGAAGAATTTTTTATTTTTTCTTTGACATATTTATTCAAATCTAGGTAGTCTTTAATAAAGGCATATTCAACATCTTCAAAATTAATATAAATTATTTGATTATTATCGATTCCTTTTTCTTTTAATTCTTCGATAATTTGTTTTAATAAAATTGATTTCCCACATCTTCTAATTCCAGTAATTACCTTAATTAAGTCAATATCATAAAATTCTCTAATTTTTGTTAAATATTTTTCCCTTTTTATCATAAATAATCACCAATTTAATAATACTATACTTTTCACATTTTGTCAAATTATATTTTTTCAAAAGAAAATATACATCTATTTTTTAAATTATATTTTCTTATAAGAAAATATATTATTTAATTTTATTAAAATAAAATGCATCTTCTAAATCTTTATTCTTAAACTCACTAGTTAAAATATTTTTTAAATAATAATTAAAATCATCATTATTTATTTTTTGATAACCTTCTTTTAATAATTTTAAAAATCGAGCATCTTTATTTAAAAATTGTTTATAAGTTAAATCTAATAAATAATAATAGTTGTTATCATATACCAAAACAAAGCGATGAGAAAAAGAAAAACCCAAATCTTTAGTATCAATAATACGCGCTAATAAATGAAATTCTAATAAATTTTGATATAAATAACTGCTATAAATAAAACACATTCTCTCTTCATCTAAATCTTTTAATTCTATTTTAGTTTTTTGAATTGCTTTTTTAATACATTCTTCATAATTGACATTTTTTATGTTTAAAATTTTATCCATTAAATTCATAATTAAACCTCTTTTAATTTATTATACAATAAAATGTATTAATTTTATAAAAATTACTCATAATAATTAAAAAGTAGGTGAATTTATGGATCAAGAATTAGATAAAATAATTAATCATATTAAAACAATAAATGGTAATAGTACTGATATCAATGTTCGATATTTCAACATTCATAATCAAAAAGTAGCTTTTATGTTTTTAGAAAGCGTCGCTAACGATGACAAAATTAGTAATTTCTTAGGTAAAAGCTTAAGTATTAGTGTAAGAAGTAAAAAAAATTTATTTGAAGATTTATTTAATCATATTAATAATACTATTCCCAATAGTAAAGTAAAAATAATAAATAATTATGATGATATTTTTTATCATTTAGCAAGCGGTTTTACTTGTGTATTTATCGATGGTTACAATAAAGCAATCACTTTAGAAACTAAAGCTTTATTAGATCGAAGTATCACTGAAGCGACTAGTGAACCAGTCTTAAAAGGGCCTAAAGATTGTTTTATCGAAAATATATTAGCTAATATGGGTTTAATTAGAAAAAGAATTAAAGATCCTAATCTTTATTTTGAAGAGACTAAAGTTGGCAGAAGAACCAAAACTAAAGTTGTAATTGGTTATATTAAAGATATTGCTGATGAAGAAAAAGTAAATTTATTAAAACAAAAACTAGAAAAAATTAATATTGATGGCATAATTGATTCTAATTATATAAAAGAACTGCTATGCAATAATCAAAAATCTTTTTTACCACGAGTTATCTCTACAGAAAGACCAGATTTAGTAACAATGGGAATATTAAATGGTAAAATTGCTATTATTGTGGAAAACACACCATATGTTTTATTATTACCAACTGTATTCGCTGATTTTTTCAAATCAACTGAAGATTATTACACTAAACCTTTTAATGCCTCATTCACTAGAATTTTAAGATATATTGCTTTTTTTATTGCTATTTTAATACCTGCTTTTTATATCGCTGTAACAACATTTAATATGGAAATGGTCCCCAGTACTTTACTTATATCTTTTTCTATTCAACGGGATAGCGTTCCCTTCCCTACGATAATAGAAGTTTTAATTTTAGTAATATCTTACGAGATATTAAGAGAAGCCGATACAAGAAAACCGCAAATTATGGGAGCATCAATTAGTATAGTAGGCGCTTTAATTTTAGGAGAAGCAGCTGTTTCTGCGGGAATTATATCGCCAATTGTCGTTATCGTCATCTCAATTTCTGCTGTAGCCGGTATGGGATTTAATGATCCTGATATTACTAATGCTATTAGAATATGGCGAATCTTATTTATGTTAGCAGCTTGTCTATTTGGCATTGTCGGAATCGTCGTTTTGTTTATTATTTTCTTAACTAAATTAAATAGTATCGAAGTATTAGGAACTCCTTATTTAGCCCCTTTATCTCCGCTTAGTTTTAAAGATTTTAAAAACTCTTTAACTAGATTCCCTCAACAAAAAATAAAAACACGACCAACATATTTCAATAAAAAAAATATCCATAGAATAGGAAGTGACAAATGAAAAAATTATTAATTATTCCTTTAATATTGTTATTAACTGGGTGTTGGAATTATCGCGAACTAAACCAATTAGCTATAACTACTGGTATCGCCGTCGATAAAGAAAATGAAAATTATAAAATAACTATTATGATTGCTAATTCCAAAAAAGGAAGTGGTTCTGATGGTAGTATCACCCCTTCAGCGGCAGTTTATGAAGGAAAAGGTAAAACGATATACGAAGCTTTTAAAGATACATCTTTAAGTGTATCGAAACAAATATATTTAAGTCATATCGATGTCTTAGTGTTATCTGAAGAAATAGCTAAAAACAATTTAACGGATGTTATCGATTTTTTATTTCGCTATCCCCAAACGAGAAACAATTTTTATTTAGTTTTAGCTAAAGCTAAAAAAGCCGGTGATATTTTAAAAATAACCACACCACTAGAAACATTTCCTTCGCAAAACCTAGCTAAAAATTTAGAAATAACCGATAAATTACAAGGGTTTACCTATACTGTTGATTTTACTGACTTTACTAAATCACTTGTATCAGAAGGAATAAACCCGATTCTTCCATCAGTTACCATAATTGGTAATACCATAGAAGGTAATAAAGATGAAAATAAAGAACAAAGTGAACCAACCACCTATTTAAAATTAGATATGTTAGGACTATTTAAAGGTGATAAATTTGTTACTTGGGCTAGTCCTGATGAAAGTAAGGGTATTAATATAATAAACAATAAAATCTATATTTTAGGAGTTATTATTGAAAAGGAAAATAAAAAAATAGTTACCGAAATAACTGAAATGGAAACCTCTTTCAAAGTAGAAAATAATAAAGTAAAAATAACCGTCGATACTGTTGGCGCTATCCAAGAGATGAATGCTGATTTAAATTTATATGATACTAAAACTATTGAAAAAATACAAAATGCTGATATAGAAAAAATAAAAGAATATATTAATATGGCGATTGATTTAGCTAAAAAAAATAAAACCGATATATTTGGTTTTGGTAATTATGTTTATAAAAATAATCCAAAAAAATGGAATGAAATAAAAGATAAATGGGATGATGAAATATTTCCTAATTTAGAAGTTGAAATAGAAGTAAATTTAAGATTACAAGCCAAAGGATCTATTAATAATATTGTCGAGGTGAAAGAATGAAAGTAACTAGTTCAGAATATTCTTATTTAACTTCTTTTTTAATTCGCTCTTTATTTTTCGGTCCAGCCATTTATAGTATTCTTCATTTTGCCTTACAAGATGGTTGGATAAGTCTTATTATATCTTTTATCTTAAGTTTTATTCCTTTAATCATCTATTATAAATTATTAAATCATAATCCTCATGATAATATTGTTAGTATTAATAATAAATTAGGTACATTAGGCAAATTAATTAATATGTTATTAATTTTATTTATCATTTTTCACGCTGGTTTAATTTTATGGAATTTAACTAATTTTATCTATTCACAGTTTTTATTTCAAACCCCACTTTTAGTTATATCGATCGTTTTAGCCATCAGTATATTTTATGTCAGTATTCAAAACATTACCACCATAGCTAGAACTGGTACCGTTTTCTTTATTATTAGTACTATTTTATTTTTTGTAGCGGCTTTTTCTTTAGCTGGTGAATGTGATTTAAATGGTTTAAAACCTGTTTTAAACTCTAATTTTAGTTCTATTTTAAAAGGTAGTTTTGCCTCTTTAGGTCTAAATATATTTCCGATTTTTATCATTTTAATTATTCCAAAAAACGCTATTAAAAATAGTAACAAATTATTATCCTCTTTTTTTAAAGTCTATATTTTTCGTTTTATATGTATGATTTCTGTATTGATAATTTGTATTTCTATTTTAGGTATCGAATTAACTAACCTTTATCAATATCCAGAATACCATATTTTAAAAACAATTAATATTGCTAACTTCTTTCAAAGAGTAGAATCTATTTTATCTATTCAATGGATATTTGAAGCTGTTATAGCAATTGCTCTATGTATTTATTATATAAAAGAAAGTATTACTAAAACATTTAATTTTAAAAATAAATTCAATTTAATAAATATTATAAGTTTAATTAGTATATTAATAATTACCAAATATATTTTTCCTAATAATACCATAGCCGAATCATTTTATAAAAACATTTATCCTTTTTTAACGCTAATATTTTTCTTAATTATCCCTTTTTTAGTCTTAATAGTTACCAAATTTAAAAAAAATAAATACTAAATTATTCCAATTTTCGCGCTATTTTATACCCGATATATAACCATATTAGACCAATTATAGTTTCTAAAAAGCTATAATTGTTTTTAAATGTTGCAAAAAATAATGACAAACTAGAACTCAAAGTAAACCCAATTATTCCAAAGTACATATATTCTTTTTTCTTATTAAATAAATAAGTCATTAATTTAGATAAAAAAATCACACATAAAACAATACCTAAAAAATAAGGAATAATTTTAAAAATATTATTTAATATATTAGATACACTAGTTAAAGATTCTAAAAATGATAACAATAAATTATAACAACCTAATATCATCATCACGGCAGTACCACTTATTCCTGGGATAATCATCGTCATTGCATCGATAATGCCAATAATAAAAAATAAAATAAAGTTAGTAAAATGATTAGTTGTTTCAATAAAAAAATTTTGATTACCGACTAACGATATTAAAAAGACTAGCGAAAAAGTAAAAATTAAGATTAAAATATGTTTAAAATTTATTTTTTTAATATTTAAATTTTCGATTAAATTAGGTATTCCTCCTATAATTAAACCAATAAAAAGTAACATTGTCGAAAGATAATAATTATTGATTAAATAAATTATTAAACTACTAGTTAAAGAAATAGATAATAATACTCCTAAACCGATAGGAAACAAAAATAAAAAATTATCAATTGGGTTTTTAAAAAAATTACCAATTGCCTTAAGAGCTTTTTCATAAATACCAAAACTAATTGCAATTAATGCACCACTAACTCCAGGAATTATTTTAGCAATTCCGATAATAAAGCCTTTCAAAAATAATATTAAAAATTCCATAAACCACCTCAAAAAAAGATGTTGTTATAACATCTTATTCAAAGTAATCTATCTTCATGTTTTTTCTTATTAATTTCATTTTATTTTTTGCATATTCTTGCGCTTTTAAAGTGCCCTTTTTTAATATATCATCAACTATATCGATATTCTCTTCATAATACTTTCTTTTTTCTTGAATTGGCTTTAAAAATTCCATCATCTTATTAATAAGTTCTTTTTTACAAGCAACACAACCCCGACTACCATTTTTACATTCTGAACAAACCGTTTCTAAATTATCTTTATTAACTAATTTGTGATAATAATAAACCATACAAACGTTAGGGTTAGCTTTATCATCTTTTTTAATTTTATTAGGATCAGTCACAGCTGACATAATTTTTTTACTAATCGTTTCATCATCATCATTTAAGAAAATTGCATTACCTAAACTTTTACCCATTTTCTCATTACCATCTAAACCTTTAATTCGCATATTTTCCGTTAGCAATTGTTCTGGTTCAACAAAAGTTTCACCATAAATAGTATTAAATTTTCTAACAATTTCACGGCATTGCTCTAAAAGCGGTAATTGATCTTCTCCAACAGGAACTAAAGCTCCATCAAATATTGTAATATCAGCAGCTTGACTAACCGGATAACCTAAAAAACCATAAGTAACACTTTCGCCACTATTACCAAACAGTTCCTTTTTTTGACTTATTTCTGTTTTAATAGTCGGATTGCGATAAAGTCGAGCAATCGTTACCAAATTAGAAAAATAAACGGTCATCTCGGCAATTTCCGGTATCATTGATTGAACAAAAATAGTTAATTTATTAGGGTCAATACCACATGATAATAAATCGATTGTCAATTCTCTTACATTTTTTCTAACCTTATCAGGGTTATTAAAATTATCGGTCAAAGCTTGAACATCAGCTATTTCGATAAATGAATTATAACTATCTTGTAATTTAACCCAATTAGAAACAGCCCCAAAATAATGACCTAAATGTAAATTACCAGTTGGTCTAATACCCGTTAAAATATTTTTCATTATCTCACCTCAATGCTAGTAAATAAATTGCTGCAGCAAATTCTTTAGGAAAAAAATTGAAAACAACATTTATTTTATCACAATTTTTTAATTTTTGATAAATATATTTTGTTATAATCGCACTATTAAACATTTTTTTTATTTCCCCAAGCTCAAATTTTTCAAACTCAATATCATCAGTTTGTTCTAATTTTTCTAATAAAATTTTATTTATTTTTCGTGAATTATATATTTTAGATACATCAATTTTAAATATCTCCAAAGTATCTTCGATTATTTTAGTAAATTTATTAATTGGGTTTTTCAAATTACTAAAACCCTTAAAATTTCCAACATAATCTAAATTATCTATAATTTTTAAAATATTAGCTTTATAATGATAATATAATTTAAAAATCGTTCCTTTTTTAAAAGTATATAAATTACCTTCTAATTTTTTATATATCTTCATCGTATCATTATAACCTAGATTAATCATTCTTTTAGTCACATTAGAATCAAACATCAAAAAAGAATCTAACTTATTATTAGGAATAATATAAGTTATTTTAATTTTTTTATCGCGAATTTTTTTTCTTAAACCAATCGCCCCTAAATCAACCGCGATAATTTCCGTAGCACCTAAATCGATAGCTAAATTAATCGGTAAGTTATCGTAATATCCCCCATCGATTAACGTATCGGTCCCAATTTTCGTCGGTTTAAAAACAGGAAAACAAGTAGCCGAAGCTAATATATATTTTTTTAACTTATCCGGTCGAGTATTTTTTTTAGTAGCATAAATAACATTCATATTTTTCAAACTAAAAGCAACTACCCCAAATTGAATTTTAGATTTATATATTTTATTAGGACGATAATTATCTTCAATTAATTTTTCAATTTTCTTAGTATCGATACCCCCATCAACTATTTTGTTTAAATAAGTCAAATACAATTCCTGTGTCGTATCAACTTTCGTGAAATTATCATATAAAACATCATAATTGATGGTTTCCCACATTTTCAAACATTTATAAAAATCATTTTGGACCATCATCATTCCATTTAAAGCCCCAATTGAGGTTCCCGTAACTATTTGATATTTTATTTTTAATTTTTTTAATGCTTTCCAAACTCCCATCTCATAAGAACCTTTTGCGCCACCACCAGACAAAACAATAGCTAACATATTATCACCATTGTGTTGCGAAAACATTAAAATTAAAATCTTTATTAAAGTTTAATTCATTATATTCGATTAATCTTCTAACTCCAAATTTATCGTTATATACTTTAACTTGATTACCATCGATATAATAAACATAATCTTCAACATAACGAATATAATTAAGACTAGATGTCGTAAATATATAAATTAAACCTTTATTATCTTGGGTACTCATTCGATAAACATCATACTTATTGCCATTCTTTTTATATAAATAATAGTAACCAAAATCATCATGAGATTTATCGATTCTTACATATTGTTCATCAACATAATCAACTTTATCTGTAATAAATTTTTTTTCATCATTAGCTTCGGCTTGCGTCATTGTTTTCCACTGTCCATCATAATATTTAATTTCATTACTACTTAATCTAACAATCGTTTCTTTACTAGGGTCTATCTCATATTGAACCGCATTATCTTTGTCGTATAAATAAACTTTATTATCGACAACCCCTTGAATATAGCTATCAAAAGATATCATATGATCTGAACCGATTGTTTTAGTGTCTAAACTTACTAAATCAACTACTTCAATTTCATTAAATTCGTGTTCTTTACTATAATCAGGTATAACATAATATCTATCTACAAATTGTCCTAATTCTTGTTTATAAACATCTTTGTTAAAAAGGCTAATGTTATAAACACGACTATTAAAACTATCACTTACAATATAAACGCCACGATAATTATTAAAACTAATATAATGATGTTCAACTAAATTTTCTGGTAAAACATTAAGTTCTTCGATTATTTGCTTTTGCGCATCATCGACAAATTGGTTAATGTCATATTCTTCAATACTACTAACAAATTTATCTAAATTTTCATTTTTTCCTTTAATATTAAAATAGTAATTATAACTTTCTCCATCGTAACACATCATATCTAAAAATATTTCGTCATCTTTAAAAATAGGTAAAATACATTTAAAATTAGTATCTTCTTCGGTATAATATTCGATTTTTTCTAAAACTTTAGAAGCTTTATTATAATTTTTAAAAATTTTAAAACTAAATGTCGTATCATCGATAGTAACATCATAATCATAACTATTTAAAGCTAAATTAAAATTAGATTTCTCACTTACTTCAAAAGTCGCTCCCTCATCAGTTATTTCATAAACATTATCTTGTCCACCACTAAACCAATAAAAAGCAAATTGAATACCTAAATAAAATAAAAATAATATTACTAACATAAAAAATAGTCTACGCATATCATCACCTATTATTTATTATATCTAATTTTTCGACATTTATCAATATAATAATCTTAAATCTAGGTTTTTAATTCACACCCTTTTGCCTTTAATGAATATGCTATATTAGAAAAGAAGGGGTGGATTATATGTGTAATAATACCGAAAATGAATCTTGTAAATGTATAGCCGAAATATTAACTGTAATTAATATTTTACAACAAAACGCTAGTTGTTGTGGTGACTGTTGTCTAGATACTTGTGACCGTGGCTTTTTAGGTTGTGGTACAACGACATTTAATTGTAACACACGACCAATTACTTTATATACCTGTGCGGGTAACGGAACACCTTGGACAATGCCTACTAGCAAAGATGTGGTTGATTGTACAACAACGCCAGGATCTTGCTCAAGCGTCTTCCGTGTCGAAAAAATAGACGGTTGTTGTGCAACATTTAGAGTTTTAGCGCCTAACCCAGAACCAACAGCTTTATCTCCATATATTGCAACTAATTCATTTTTCACAATGAATTTAAATTGTGTATGTAGTTTAAAATGTTTACAAGATACATATGTTGAAGGTGTCTAAATTAAAACAACGATTATTCGTTGTTTTTAAATGCAATATCGATAATACTATTAATCGGAATTACTTCATTATCCATCGTTATTAATTCACTACGATTACGACCAATTATTTTTTTATTTAAAACTCCGTCTTTAGTTGTTATAATCACATCAGCTTTATAAACATATCTTGATGAGCCAAATATTTGATTAATTTTTTGATTTATTGATAATGTTGAATTAGTTTTAACTGGTTCTTCTTTTTTTTCCTCATTGCGATTATAATACACCGTTTCATTATTTTTTATTATTTTATCAATTTTATTAGCAAATACTTTAGGTAACTTTTTTTCCATCTATAACACCTCTATTAAATTATATTAAACATTTATTTAAATATGAAAAAAGTCAATTAAAACAATGTTAATTGACTTGATTCATCTAATCCATCTAAAATATGCATATTACGCATTTTTTCAATTAAAGTAGTAGATACTTTACCTCTTTTTTGTAAATCTTCGATACTTAAAAATTCCCCTTTATTTCTTTCTTCGACGATTGTTTTAGCCACCGTATCACCCAAGCCATCAATCGTACTAAATGGTGGTATCAAATTACCTTCTTCATCTAAAGCAAAGGTTGTAGCGTTACTTTTTAACAAATCGACATTTTTAAATTTTAAGCCACGAGCCGTCATTTCTAAAGCTAATTTCAAACATTCTAAAATACCTGATTCCTTATTACTAGCATCAAAACCTTTATTACTAATTTCTTGCATTTTAGCTTTAATAGCATCATATCCTTTAATCATTGTTTCAATATCAAAGTCAGTAGCTTTAGTTGAAAACCAAGAAGCATAAAAATAACTTGGATAATGAACCTTATAGTAAGCAATTCTAAAAGCACTAGTTACATAAGCGGTAGCATGAGCTTTAGGGAACATATATTTTATTTTACGGCAAGAATCAATATACCAATCTTCAATTCCTGCTTCTTTCATTTCTTTTTCAAATTCCCCCCATTTATCTGGTTCTTTACTAGCTTTACCTTTTCTAACAAATTCCATTATTTTAAATGCTTTCAAAGGCTTCATTCCCTTTTGCATTAAATAAACCATAATATCATCACGACATCCGATAACCTCTTTAAAAGGGACGATATTATTTTTAATTAATTCTTGAGCGTTACCTAACCAAACATCAGTACCATGAGATAAACCTGATATTTTAATTAATTCAGCAAAAGTTGTCGGTTTAGTTTCCGCAACCAAGCTAATTGTAAAAGGAGTACCAAATTCCGGTATGCCTAAAGTTCCCGTTTCATTTAATATTTGTTCTTTAGTAACCCCTAATGGTTCCGGTGATAAGAATATTCCCATAGTCGCTTTATCATCCAAAGGAACTTTAGTAACATCATGTCCTGATAAATCTTGAATCATTCTTAATTGCGTTGGATCAGAATGACCTAAAATATCTAACTTTAAAACATCTTGATCGATAGCGTGATAATCAAAATGGGTAGTACGCCAAGCACTAGTTGGGTCATCAGCGGGATATTGAAAAGGCGTAAAATCAAAGACATCCATATAACCAGGAATAACGACAATTCCGCCTGGATGTTGACCAGTAGTTCTTTTAACCCCAGTACATCCTATCGCTAATCTTTCAATTTCCGCAGTTTTTTTAGTTATTCCCTTATCTTCACAGTATCCTTTAACAAAGCCATAAGCCGTTTTATCTGCTACCGTACCAATTGTTCCTGCGCGATAAACATTATCTTCGCCAAACAATACTTTCGTATATTCATGAGCTGCCGCTTGGTTTAAATCAGAGAAATTTAAATCAATATCCGGTACTTTATCCGCATTAAAACCTAAGAAAGTCGCAAATGGCATATCATTACCATCTTTAATCATATTACTTCCGCATTTAGGGCAATTATAATCAGGTAAATCAAAACCGGAAGAATAAGTATTAGCTAAAGGTTGACTATCTAATTCAAAAATACTATGCTTACAATTTGGGCAACGATAATGGGCTGGTAAGGGGTTAACTTCAGTAATACCCATCATAGTAGCGACAAAACTTGAACCAACAGAACCACGTGAGCCAACTAAATAACCATCATCATTAGATTTTTTAACTAATTTTTGAGCGATTAAGTAAATAACATCAAAGCCCCCACCGATAATACCACCTAATGTTTTCTTTAATTTTTTTTCTAATTCTTGATCATCTATTTCTGGTTCTTGAATTTTTAATTCGTTTTTAATTTTATCTTTAACCGCATCAAAACCTTTTAAAATAGTATCGTGTAATATTTTAAAAGATTCTTCCGTTATATTTTCGACATTGTTTCTTTTAAGTTCCGCTTTAATACTATCAAATATACCATCGCCATATAATTCTTTAGCAATTCTTTCTTCAATATTATAAGGTAATGGATCACCATACCAATCTTTAGCTTTATTATAAACTAATTCTGTTACTGTCTCGACTGATTTATCGATTTTAGGAGAAAATGGAACACCTCCAGTTTCAATAATAACTTCGATTATATCAACCATATCAGCTATTTTATTAGGGTTAGTTATAACTATTTCTTTTTTAGTTTCTTCATCTAAAAAATCAAAATCATCTAACATTTCTTTAGTTGTGCGAAAATGTTGGCTAGGTATTTCCGTAATATTATTTTTAGCTAAAGGATGCCTTCCACCACCAGGTACTTTTTGATTAACAATTATTTCCCGATAAATTTTATCTTCTTTAAATAAATGATGAACGTCACCAGTAGCGACGATTAATTTACCGGAATCTTTTGTTACTCTAATAATTTTTCTAATGTGTTCCATCAGTTCACTAATTGAACCAAAATCATTTGTTTGCAACATATGGTTATAAACATCTAACGGTTGTACTTCAACATAATCATAAAAATTAATGATATTGGCTAACTCTTCATCCGATTTACTTTTAGCTTCGACAAATACTTCACTTTCATAACAACCACTACCAATTAATAAGCCATCTCTTAATTCATTTAAAACACTTCTTAAAATTCTAGGTGTTTTATATAAATATTTTGTATTAGCTAAAGATACTATTTTAAATAAGTTTTTTAAACCTGTTTTATTTTTAACTAAAATATTAACATGATAACTTCGGCCATATTTATGAATTTCACTTTTATCGATCATTTTATTTAATTGTGATACTTTTTCGATATTTTGACTAGATAGCTTTTGCATCATTTTATGAAATACTAAAGCTGTTCCTTCAGCGTCATAATCGGCGCGGTGATGGGAATCTTCATCCCAAGGAACATCATATCGTTTAACCAAAGCCGTTAAATTATGGCGAGCATAATTATTATCTAAGACTCTTGATAATTCTAAAGTATCGATAACGATATTTTTAAATTCCCCTAAATTATATTTTTGATAACACATCTCTAAAAAAGATACATCGAATTTCGCATTATGCGCTACCATTGGTAAATCTTCAAACCATTTAATAAATCTTTTAATCGCATTTTCTTCGTTATCTTTATCTTTTAACATATCATCGGTAATATTAGTTACTTCGGTTATTTTACGTGGTAAATTTCTTCCAGGATTAATTAACTCGTTAAATCTATCAATTATTTCCCCGTTATGAATTTTAACTGCACCAATTTCGATAATCGTATCCCCACCACCAGCATTAAAACCAGTAGTTTCAAAATCAAATACCACATAAGTATTATCTAATAAAATACTATCATTTTCTCTTACGACAATATTAACACTATCATCAATTAAAGTAAATTCCGCACCATATATGGCTTTAAACTTTTCATTTTCTTCTTTCCCTTTGTTTAAATCACAAACTAAGTGGTAAACATCTGGATACGCTTGAACACCATTATGATCAGTTATAGCGATTGCTTTATGTCCCCATTTATAAGCTTGTTTTACTAATGTTTTAGCATCAACAACCCCATCCATTTGACTCATCATTGTATGAGCATGTAATTCCACTCTTTTTTCTTCTTCTTCATCTTTAGGTGTTTCAATTACTTTATCGCTTTTATTTAAGTCTCTTATATTTAAAACTATTTCATTGGAATATTTATCAAATTTAGTATATCCTCTAAATTTATACCAAGTATTACTTTTTATATGTTTCTTATAAAAATCAAAATCACTTTGTTCTTTAACAAATAATTTAGCATACATACTATCCGTAAAATCGGTTATTTTTAAAGTAAATACTTTAAAATTAGTTTTACTAGATTCAAAAATATCAACCTCAAATACATAAGCTTCTAAACTGACATTATCTTCTTCAGTAAAAATACCACTTATCTCGTGTGTAACTTTAGGGATATAACTTCCTACTATTTCGATTATTTCCTTTTTTTCTGGTTTAACTTCTACTGTTTTAGCTTGTTCAATTTCTTTTCTTATTTCTTCACTTTTAGCTTCGTTAACCACAATATTAATATTAACAGTATCATATCCGACACTATCAAGTAAACCAATTAATTTATTAGCTATAGAATCTAATTTCATTTGTTCGGCTTTATTAGCTACTTCGATAGTTAAAATATTATTTTCATAGTTAATTTCATTATCTAAAAATGTTTCTAATAAAGGAAATTCCTCGACATTCTTTTTAATCAAATATTGGTAATAATCTTTGATTAATTCATTATTTTGTTTATCCACAGTAAAAGACACTTTAACTTTATAATTACTAAAGTGTTTTTTTAAATTATCCATAAAATTAGTATATACATCGATTGGTAAAGTTTCAATTAAACTAATATAAAAATTATACTTTGTCTTATCTTTATTACCAACAATTTTATTTAATTTTCCATCGTTAAAAAAAACAAATAAATTGTTATCAAAATTAATTTGTTCTAATAAAGTTTTTAGTTTATCTTGCATTTTTACCACCAATATAATTTTACCAAATTTATTCATTTTTTTAAATAGTTCCAAATAAAAAAACTAATATTATTTTCCCATAAAAGGATATATTAGTTTTTTCAACTTAATATCATCTTCTTGATAATATTTAATTTTTTCTTTTTGCAAAGATATTTTAAAATTACTATCTTGAATTATTTCACCATCGATATTACAAATAACCGAATTATGACTATTTATAACCAAATTAGTAACATAACTTTTTTGAACTTTAGCACATTTATCGTGATTACCTTTTAATAATTTAGAAAATAAATAAAGCATCTTTAATTTATTTACTTTTTCTACTAAATATAAATCAAATTTATCATCACATATATTAGCGCCAGGGGCAATTTTAATGCCATTACCATAATAACTACCATTACAAATAGCTAAAATAGTTATTTTTTTATTATCGTTATTAACTGTTAACTCCACTGGCTTAAAAGAAGGAAATGTTAATAAGATTCCTTTAGGATAAACAAATTTAGATTTACTTTTTTGATTCAATAAATTAACTTTATTGGCTACACTTGCATCAATACCAAAAGAAACGACATTGATAAAATAACGTTCATTAACTTTACCCAAATTAATACTATTAGTTTCTAAATTGATATTACGTATAAAATCATTACCACTACCACAAGGAATTATTCCTAAATAAGCATTACCTAAAGCTAGTCCATTAACTACATCATTTAAAGTACCATCGCCACCAACACTATATATAACACAATCATCATTTTTAAAATAATTAGCTACCTCATTGGTTTCTTGTTTATTATCAGTATAAATTATGTTTGAATAAGATAAGTTTTTTAAATAATTGGCTATTTCTTTAGCTTTACCATTACCAGCTTTAGCATTAACGATAAATATCTTTTTCATATATCCCCCAAATTTAACCTAAATATTTAATAAATATATATCGATCTTTACCTTGTAAATCTTGTTCAATTTCGACATCACAATCTAAATATTTATAAGCTATTTTTTTAATTGCTTCAGCTTGTTTATAACCGATTTCAAAAGCTATTAAACTGTTTTTTTTAAGATATTTCGCACATTTTTTTAATATTTGCTCATAATAATATAAACCACCATTATCCGCATATAAAGCAATACTTGGTTCATTATATTTAACAATATTCATTATTTCTTCATCATAAGCGATATAAGGTGGATTACTTATTATTAAATCATATTTTTTATTTAATGGTTCTAACATATCTCCTAAATAAAAATTAATATCAACATTATTATTAATAGCATTTTTTTTAGCTACTTCTAAAGCAGCATTAGAAATATCCACAGCATCAATCACACAATTTAAATTTTTAGCTAAAGCAATACTTATACAGCCACTACCAGTTCCTAAATCGACAATATCTAAATTAATTTTATCTTTTAATCTTTTAATTACACGATCTACTAATTCTTCAGTTTCAAACCGAGGAATTAAAACATTTTCATTGACTTCAATAATATTACCATAAAAGTCAACATTTCCCACAATATACTGAACAGGAATCCCTAATTGATATTTATGGATTCCTTCTTCTAATTTTTCTTTTGGTAAATATTTTTTTAAATAATCTAATTCAGTCAAATTATTCTCCTCTTAATTTTCTATTTTGATCTTCAGTAATTAAAGCATCGATTACTTTATCAATATCACCTTGCATAACACGGTCTAAAGTATTTAAAGTAAAACCAATTCGATGATCAGTTACTCTATTTTGTGGATAATTATATGTTCTTATTTTTTCTGATCTATCACCTGTACCAATTTTACTTCTTCTTTCTTCACCCAATTCTTTTTCTCGTTCTTGCATCTTTAAATCATATAGACGAGTTTGTAATATTTTAATTGCTTTTTCTTTATTTTTGATTTGACTTCTTTCGGTTTGAGAATAAACAACAATACCAGTAGGAATATGCGTAAGTCTTACTGCTGAATCAGTTGTATTAACACCTTGACCACCACATCCACTACTTCTTGTAATATCGATTCTAACATCGTTCATATCTAAATCACAATCTAATTCTTCTGCTTCTGGCATTACTAATACAGTTGCTGTTGAAGTATGTACTCTACCTTGTGTTTCCGTAACTGGTACTCTTTGAACACGATGAGCACCTGATTCATATTTCAATTTAGAATAAACATTTTCTCCTCTTACAATAAAACTGATTAATGTATATCCCCCAGATTCAGATTTTTCTTCTTCGACTATCTCAATTTTCCAACCATTTCTTTCAGCTAATTTTTTATACATATCGAATAAGTCACCGGCAAAAATATTTCCTTCATCCCCACCTGCTGCTCCTCTTATTTCAACCATTACATCTTTACCATCATTAGGATCTTTAGGTAGTAATAATATTTCGATATCTTTAGTTAATTGTTCTAATTTTAATTGATTTGTTTCTAATTCTTCTTTAGCAAATTCACCTAATTCCGGATCTTTGACCAATTCTTTAGCTTCTTCAATATCAGAACTTAGTTTTTTATATTCTTGATATGCATCATAGGCCTCTTGTAAACTAGCTTGCTCTTTAGATAATTCTGTAGTTTTTTTTATATCAGAAACGATTTCCGGATTCATTAATTCATTATTTATTTCATTATATCTTTCTTCGATTGCATTTAACCTTTCAATCATAATTTCACCCATTTCTCATTATATGATTATACTATATAATGTGTTTTTAAGCAAATAAAAACTTATTCAGAAGTGAATAAGTTATATCATTTTATTAATTAAAGACATAAATTCATCATTAATTTCTTTTAATCTTTCATTACTATTAGCTTCAAATCTTGCACTTATAACAGGACCAGTATTTGAATATCTAACTAAAGCCCAACCATCATTAAATTCTACTCTAATTCCATCAATATCGTTATATTTATAATTTTTAGCAATAGCGTATTTTTTTACTTCTTCAACTATTTTATATTTATTTTCTTCCGTTGTATTTATTTTTAATTCATCGGTTGAATAGTAAATGTTTATATCGCTATCTAAATCTGACATTTTTTTATCAGTATTAGATAATACTTCGATCATTCTAAGTCCCGCATATAAGCCGTCATCGAAACTATAAAATCTATCGCCAAACCACATATGACCAGAATATTCCCCACCAAATTCTAAATTTTCTTCATGCATTTTGCGATACATATAAGAATTACCTGTTCGATACATAATTTGATCTAAACCTAATTTTTCTAATTCATCAACTAATGCTTTAGAACACTTAACATCATATAAAGCTTTACGTACTTTTAAATTATTATTTAAATAACGATACATAACAATCATAAATACATCAGAATTAATAACATTACCTTTTTCATCGATAACTCTAACACGATCACCATCAGCATCTAAAGCAATACCAATATCATATCCTAGTTCAACTACTCTTTTTTGAATATCTACCAAGTTTTCACTTACAGATGGATCAGGATGATGGTTTGGAAAAGTAGGGTCACTATCACAATATAATAAATCATAAGTGATATTTAATTTATCTAATATTTCTTTAATAATAATAGAAACCGTTCCATTACCACAGTCAAATACTGCTTTAATATTTTTATTAATTTTTAAACTATTAACAATTAAATTAATATATTCATCCTTAATATCATAAGTAGTTAAATTTCCTAAACCTGTTAAAAATTCTCCTTTATTAGTAAAATCTCTAAACTCGATTATTTCTTCGCCAGCAGCATTACCTCTTTCATCAAATGATATTTTAAAACCATTATGATTGCTAGGGTTATGTGAAGCAGTAATCATAATAGCTGCCCATTTATTTAAATGTTGTCTTGCAAAATAATACATTGGCGTTGTAACTAAACCTAAACTAGTTACATTAACGCCAGTTTCTAATAAACCTTTAATTAAATTATCCGCTAAAACAGGTGAAGATAATCTATTGTCATAACCTACTAAAACTTCCGTTTTGCCTCTTAATTTAACATAACTACCAAAACTTTTACCTAAAATATAAGCTGTTTCATCAGTTATTTGTTCTTCATAAATACCTCTAATATCATAAGCTCTAAAAATAGTTTGATTAATCATAAAATTCCTCCTTATTTAATTATTAAATCTAATACTTTAGGACCAAATATTATTATTCCTATAACAACAGCAACAATTGCTACTACTAATACAGCACCAGCTGAAGTATCTTTAGCTAATTTTGCTTTTGGATTAATCTCTGGCATACAAATATCAATAGCAGTTTCAATAGCTGTATTCATAAGTTCTAAAGTAATAACAAAGCCAAATAATAAAATACATATTAACCATTCAGTTACACTAATTTTAAAAATAAAACCGCAAACAATCACTAATAACATTGCTAAAAAATGAATAGCTAAATTTCTTTCCGTTAAAATATTTACTTTAATTCCTTGAAAAGCATAATAAAAGCTTTTAATTAATGACGGTTTACTTTTTTTAAATCTTTTTTTAAACATAACTCACCTCATTTTTATACTATTTTGTTCACTTGGTACTAAAGCTCTAGCAAACTCATTGATAATTAAAGTTTTAGTAAAAAAACCATAACTGATTCCTTGGTCTAAATTTTCTTTATTCATCAACGACCAATCTAAAGTATAATTCGGAATTTTTTCTAAAACAAATTCCCTAATAAATTCTCTAATTGTTCTGCCATTACCTTCTCTAAAAGGATGGACAACTAATAAATCATAATAATATTGGGCTAAAAAAATAGTATAATCATTAAAAGTTTGACAAGAAAGAATCTCATTATTCATCTCTTTTAATACTTCTTTCAAATGAAAGTCGATATCATCTTCGCCAGTAAAATATGAATGATTTTTTTGCATGTATACGGTACGATACTTACCAGCAAAAGGATAAATATCACCAAAAATATATTCATGAATTTTACACAAGTGCTCTTTATCGAAATTACCTTTAATAGGCTCTTTATATAATTCAACTAATTTTTCAAAAGTAATTTCTACTTCTTTTTCTCTTAACTCTTCATAATCAGTTATTCCTAGTTTATTTTTAAAAACATTAGTTCCTTCAATAAAATAATCATCCCATAATTTATCGTAATCTTTTTTCATAAGTTTTATCCTTTAAATTTAATACTTTTACCTTAGTTTGTTGCTTTTTCAACACTTTATCAACACACTCGCTACTAACTAAAATCCCATCTAAACTCATACTAGCGATTGCCTGTTTAACCGCTTGTTCTTTTTCTTTCATAAAACCACCAACTACCTTTATTATATCATATTAAAGTATAACATTAAATTGTTATTTTTTTAATTTAGGAATAAAATTACCAGCCAATTTATATTTATCACGATTTTTAATATACCAATATCCAATGAAAGAAAAAACAATAGCGCCAATAAAATTAACTAGTAAATCTTTCATTGTATCGATAATACCAATATCCAAATATCCGTCGATAGTAATTTCTAGCATATCATTATTATCCTTATAATAAATTGTCGTATGATCAATATTTTCAATAATAACTGGTACATTTTTTCCTTCTTCATTTAAATAAACTGAAGAAACACTATCGACAATTCGATCTTTTTGCATATCCATATTTAATAAGTAATCGCCACTAAACTCGAAAAATTCCCATAAAACCCCAATCGTCATTGAAAAACAAAAACCAACAAAAGCAACAAAAATAGGCGTTAAAGTAATATGTAATTTTTCATTTCTATTTAATATATCGATCATCGAAAAACCAATAGCTCCACATAAAAAGCCATTAATGGTGTGTAACATTGTATCCCAATATGGAATTTGGCCATAAAAGTTTTGAATTTCGCCTAATATTTCAGCCGAAAATATAAAAAGTAAAATAATTATTTCTAAAGGTGTGGGTAAATCTATTTTTAATTTTCGATCGATAACAAACGGAATAATAAATAAAATTAAAGTTAAAAAACATAAGAAAACATCTTGCCAATTATGATGAAATATTTGAACAATCATTATCATTATAACTAAAAATCTTAAAATAAAATAAACAGCTAATGTTTTTTTATCACTACCTTTAATTAATTCTTTTATTTTTTTATTCATACTACACCTCATAATTATTATATAATATTATAATTACTATTTCAATTATCTATTTTTTTCTATCCATAACATAATTAAATTTACTATATAATCAATTTCCTCTTTAGTTAAATTTCGATTAGGAGGAATTTTATGCCATTTAGATAAACATTTACGACAACAAGTAGCTGTCGCATGCTCGGCTATAAAAACGGGATGTCCCTTCATTGGTGTTTGTTTACCATCGTTTACAGTAGGATAATTAGCTAATCTTTTAGTGATAAAATCATAAGCATGTTCTTTTATTTTTTCCATTCCCTTTTCTTTAATATATAATTTTTCTTTTTCTTTTAATTTAAAACTACTTCTAAATTTTGATTTATTTAACTTTAATAACATAGTTTCTAACATCGTTAATCACCATTTTATTTTTCAACAAAATTATATCATAAAATATTTAAAAAAAACTACTTATATATGAAAGGTATTTAACTTTTCATAATATAAGTAGCCATGTTTCACTTTGTTTTATATTATATAATTTTTCTATAATCTTTTTATAAGTTATCAAATTAATTTTTAAATCATAATAAAAATATAAATTTAAATAATATATTAAATTTAAACTCATCAGTAGTCGCAATGATATTAATTTTACCATTCTAAATTATCTTTATAAAATTACCCATTCTCCGTTTCGTTTTCCGTTTTTTCTAGCAATAAGTCCTTTTTCTTGCATTTCATTCATTCTTGTTTTAACTGTTCTTAGTGACCTGTTAATCACATTAGCAATTTCTTCTTGTTTAATCATCGGATTACTTTTAATAATATTTATAATCGCTTGTTCTTCCAAAGTGCAATTTTTGCACTTTGAAATTACATAATTGCACTTTGAAAACACTTTATCTAAGAATTAAAAAGAACTTAAGGCCTTATAAACAAATCGAGTAGAGGAAAATAAATAAATTATTTTGCCCCTCTCACACCACCGTACGTACGGTTCGCG